>DASROF010000227.1:0-14224 GCA_035647075.1 Vicinamibacterales bacterium
CCGCCGAGCCGCCGGCATCGGGGGCGAGGGCCTTGGCGAGGCCGAAGTCGAGCACCTTGACGGTGCCGTCGGCGCGGACCTTGATGTTGGCGGGCTTCAGATCGCGATGGACGATTCCCTGATCATGGGCAGCGGCGAGCGCCTCCGCGATCTGCCGCGCAATCGCCAGCGCATCATCGAGCGGGATGGGGCCTTGAGCGATCCGATCAGCCAGCGTCGGGCCGTCCACGAGCTCCATGACGAGCGCCCGCACGTAGTGTCCGGCTTCAGCCGGACCATCCAGGTTAGCTTCTTCGACGCCGTGAATGGCAGCGATGTTCGGATGATTCAGTGCCGCCAGCGTGCGCGCTTCGCGGTCGAAGCGAGCGAGTCGATCGGGATCCATCGCCAGCGCCGCCGGCAGGACCTTGATGGCAACTTCGCGCCCGAGCCTGGTATCCGTCGCCCGGTACACCTCGCCCATGCCGCCGGCGCCAAGCTGTGCCGTGACTTCGTAGACGCCGAGCCGAGTGCCGGGGCCAATCGTCATTGAGAGCTACTCGGCTGGTTCGACGGCGATCGTGGTCTTCACTGAGTTCGCGATGAAACAGGCGTGGTGTGCCTTGTCGTGCATCGCAGCGAGCGTGGCCGCATCGGGCGCCGCGCCGGCAAAGTGCACGTCCGGCCGAAGCACGACTCGCGCCATCCACATGTTGCCGTCGGCGGCCTTCTCCATGTGCCCTTCCGCCGCGTCGCGATAGGAATCAACGACGAAGCCGGCTTTGGCGGCGTAGAAGAGAACCCAGAGCATGTGGCAGCTCGAGAGCGACGCGACGAATGCCTCTTCCGGGTCGACGCCGGCAGGGTCCGACAGCGGCAACGGCACGACGGCGGGCGATGACGATGCGCGCACGACGGCGCCACCGTCGAACTCCCAGCGATGGACACGGCTATAGCGGTTGTCGGTGAACTTCGCGTCGCTGACGCGCTCCCAGATGACCGATGCGTGGTGCGTGGACATCAACGCATCTCGGCCATCACGCCGTCCAGCGACAGCTGGATGTGGAAATCCTGGAAGCCGAAGCGGCTGCGGAGCAGCTTCTCGACCTCGGCGCGTGGAGCGTTCTTCGCCAGCATGTCGTGCACGCTGCGCCCGAGCGTGATCAGCATCTCGCGGTACTTGACCAGATCGGCCTTGGTGCCGGGCTTGCCGTGTCCGGGGATCGCCGTGTCGAAGTCCAACGCCAGCGCGCCCTCCAGCGAGTGCGGCCACTCGCGCGTGCTGCCGCCGCCCGGGTAATCAACGAGTGGCGGCAGACCATCGCCGATCGTGAACATGTCGCCCATGGCGATGACGCGATGGTCAGGGAAATAGGCGACGACATCGCCGTCGGTGTGCGCGCGCCCGAAGTGATAGACGTCCACACGCTTGCCGCCAAGATACAACCGCACGCTGTTCTCGAACGTCACGTTCGGCGTCCCCGGCTGATTGGTCTCGACCATCTTCCGCCGCGCCCGTTCCGAGGCTACGACCTGGACGTTCTGCGCCTGCATCTTCGGATTCCCGCCGCTGTGATCACCGTGGTAGTGGGTGTTGATGACGTAGCGGATCGGCTGGCTTGAAATCTTTCTGATCTGCGCCATCAGGTTGTCGAAGTCGATCTCGAACTTGTTGTCGACGAGGATTAACCCCTGATTCGTGACGAGGACCGTCGTATTCCCTGGAACGAGGTCGTTGTAGATGACGAACAGGTCTTCCCTGATCCTGATGGTCGATAGCTGCGACGGCTTGTCGCCGAATTGCGCGTAGACGTACGAACCAAGGAGGGCGACACACATCGCCAGAACGAGACTGACGCGACTTTTCATAGAGAGCGGCTCCTCACGGGATCAGGCGCGGATGGTACCTCAATTGCCGCCGATGATTTCGAGCAGCACGTCGGCAGCCTGGGCGCATTGGTCGCGCGACACGTCGAGATGCGTGACAGCGCGGACCGTTCGCGGTCCGAAGGCAAAGATCAACACGCCACGTTCCTTTGCACGGCTGACGACGGTTGGCGCGTCTGGGGCATCAGCGGTCAGACCAAAGACCAGAATGTTCGTCTGGACTGTGGCCGGGTCCAGATCGACCCTGCGGCTGGTCGACAGTCGATCGGCGATCACCCGGGCGTTAGCGTGATCGTCAGCCAGCCTGTCGATGTTGTGATCGAGCGCGTAGAGTCCGGCGGCGGCGAAGAGCCCCGCCTGCCGCATCGCGCCACCAAGTCGCCTCCGCAATCGCACACAGCGATCGATCGTCTCGCGCGTTCCTGCGAGCACGGATCCACCCGGAGCGCCAAGCCCTTTCGACAGCGCCACGGACAACAGCTGGAATGGTGCGGCAAGCTCCGACGGCTGTCGGCCGGATGCAATCGCCGCATTCCACAGCCGCGCCCCGTCGAGAAACGTCGCGATGTCACGCTCGGTCGCCGCGGCACAGATGCGCTCGGCCTCGAGCTGCGGAAAGACGATGCCACCGGCGCGGTTCTGTGTGTTCTCGATCTCGACCAGCGTCGTCGGCGGATAGACGACGTGGCCACGAGGTTTGATTGCAGCGCGGAATTCATCGACGGCGAAGACGCCCCTGGTCCCGATCGGGGTGAACTGCACGCCGGCATTCGCCGCGGACGCGCCGGTCTCGTGCCACTCCGCATGGCTCTCCCGGCTCACGATCACATCGTCGCCAGGACGCGTCAGCGCGAGGAGAGCGACCTGGTTCGCCATCGTGCCCGATGGCAGCCAGAGCGCCGCTTCCTTCCCGAGCAGATCAGCGATGCGCTCCTGGAGACGATTGACGGTGGGATCTTCGCCGTACTGATCGTCCCCGACCGGCGCCGCGGCGATCGCCGCTCGCATGGCGGCGGACGGCAGTGTGACAGTATCGGACCGCAGATCGATCACGTCGCTTCCACCTTCGCGTAGTGTTCAACCTGCGGGAACGGATCGTAGAAGTGATGAAGGAGCGCCTTCCACCGCCGGTATTCGGGGGACTGGCGGAAGCCGACGGTGTGGTCTTCGAGCGTCGACCACCGAACGAGCAGCAGGTAGCGGTTTCGCGCCTCGAGACATCGCTGGAGTTCGAGGGAGAGAAACCCCGGCATCGACGCGATGATGCCCTTCGCTTCCGTGAACGCCCGCTCGAACTCGTCTTCCTTGCCCCGAATGACGTCGAGGATCGCTAACTCCAGGACCATGCAGCCGTCGTGAGACTCGTTACGGGCTGGGAATGGCAGGAACTGCCTTCCGTTCCACCATCGTGAGCAGAAACGTCGCGACGGGCCCGGTGAACAACGAGCCGAGGAACCAGTTCGAGCCACTGTGGCCCTTGACCTGAGCGATGTTGGCGTTAATCAACGCAAGGGCAAACCAGCCAACGGCGTAGGATTCGATCATGACGGTGTCCTTCTCCCTTTTCCCTGATCCCTTGGGCCTTAGGCTTTAGGCCTATTTCGCGCGTCCGGCGTATCCCTGCGCGATCGTCGAAATCGCGATCACCTTGTTCCGCGCGCTTGGTGTTCCCCACGCGCCATAGAAGAGAATCGCGTAGAGCGTCTTCTTGTCAGGACCACCGAACGCGACGCCATGCAGCATTGTCGGGCCGGGAATGCTGCCGAGGAATTCGCCGTTCGTCGCAAAGACATCCACCGACTGTCCGGTGCTCGCATACACGCGACCCTGTGAATCGACAGTCACCCCGTCGCCGCCAGTGCCGCCGCGCAGCTTGCCAAACTCGCGCTGGTTCGTGAGCGATCCATCCGCCTTCACGTCGAACGCGAACACCGACGGTCCGCTGGTGACGTAGAGGATCTTCTCGTCGGGGCTGAGGATGATGCCATTGGCACCGGCGACGTTCGTGCCGTACTGCGAGACGACGCCCTGCGGGTTGGCGTAGAACACGCCGACCGACGAGATCGTGAAATAGACGCCGCCGTGGGCGTCGACTGAAAGGTCGTTGAGCACACCACCCACGCAGTCGAGCGGCTCGCCGCGGAATGAGTTCGCCAGCACTTTCCGCTGCGGCTCGAGCTGCACAACCGCCGGATTCAAGCCTCGCGTCACCATGAACAGCGAGCCGTTCTTGCTTCGCGAGACCGCGCCCCCGGTGTTCACATCTCGGTAGAGGATCTTCGCCAGGCCCGTGGCAGGGTCGAGCTGCATGACGTTGTTCGCGTCGTTGTTGGCAAACAGCACTGTGCCCTTGTCGCCGGCGATGATGCCGTCGGCGTTGTTGCCCTCCCACGACCAGACGCTCTTCCACGTCTGACCCGCCGTGATCACGCCGGGGATAGCACTGGACGTCGGGAGCGTCGGCTCAGGTGGCGGAGCGGTTGTCGCGGGCGAAGCCGGCTGCACCGGGATTCCGAACGGCGGCGGCGGAGTCTTGCACTTTGCCAGCACCTCCTTGAGCCCCGGGTTCTGCCAGGCCTGCAGGCTGTTCCCGCGCGGGAACGAGGATGCGGGACTCTGCGCCGTCGCATTGACGACCAGGGCGCAGAACAGGACAACGAAAAGGATTCTTGATGTCATACAGGTGCGTCGAATTTTAGCGTGCGAGCACGTCATTTGAGCCCGACTCCGCCTATCGGGACTGTCTCGACGCGACTGCCGAAGCCCGCGATCATCAGCCGACCCTTCACCATGGCCGCCTGGACAGCCGGCAACGACATCGAACCTTGGTGGCTGGACCGACTGTCCCATACCTCGGTGATCCAGAGGGCATTCTCGTCCGCGGGATCGGACGCAATCACGTAACTCAGGCAGCCCGGCATCTCGCTCGTACCTTCCACAAGAATTGCCGCCAGCCCGTCACGCTGACCGGGCACCGTATTGATCTTGCTGATCAAGCCGTACATCAGTGCTGCCCCTTCCTGCGAAGATTCGACATGCACGCCGGGTTGTTGTCGAGAAAGCACCGCCGTAGTAGGGTAACGCGGTAGAGAGGTCAGCAGCGCTACGATGAGTTTCTGCGAACACTGTCAGGGGCAGCGGTTCGACCGCGCGCAGGTGCTGCGCACCCTGCGCGACGTCCAGCGGCAGTTGCGACGCTCCGCCCGATCGAAGGCCGAAGCCCAGACGCTCTCGGCCGCCATCGACATCATCCGGCGCCTCGAGATTCCTCACCTCGAACCGGATGAGGACGACGTGACGGGGCAATCGGTTCACTGAAGGTCACGCCGGCCGGTATTGTTCCCCGAGGCCGTCGACGAAGAATTCGACGTGTCCGCAACGATTGCAGATATACACGTCGAAGCGCTCGCGTTTCACGAACAGCTCGCCGATCTCACCAAGCGCGCCCCAATTCGTTCCCTCATGGAACCGCCGGGTGCCGACATGCTGAAGCTGCTGCTTACAGCGAAGACATGAAATCTGGCTAGCGCTCGAGTCGAGTTCGTCCATCGGCCGTTTCACCTCACCGAAAATATACGTCGCGGCGTCACCACGGTTCAGTGCAGCGCCGGTGCCGCTCGATTCGAGATCAAGTCTGTGCCCATTCAGGACATTTCAGGCGGTCCTTCAGGACTCCGCCGGCGGCGAGAGCGCAGAGTCATTCCATGAGAATGACGTTTCTTTCGTGTGCGGTGCTGGCGATGATGACCGCCAGCGCGTCGGCGCAAACAACCTACGTCGGGCCCTGGCAGCCGCGGCCGACGATCGGCATCGGCTTCGGGGCGTTCGGTGCGATCACGAACAACGGCACGGCCAGTCTCATCCGGTCCGGCACTCTCGAGGTTCCGCTCGCCGACAAGGCGCGAATCAGGGTCGAGCTGGGCCAAAGCACGCTTCCGATTCTGCCGGAAGGCGTGAAGGCGTCGAGCGTCACGCCGACCGACACGGCGCACATCGAGCGCTTGTCCATAAGCATCGCCGGCCTGAAGCAGCCGGGTGCACCAGTGACCGGCTACATCGGCGCCGGCGTCGGCTTCAGCCGGGCACGCTTCGACGACGCGCCACGATCGCGCGTCAGAGCTGATCTCTATGTCCACGGCGGCGCCGAGGTGATGCTCTCGGACAATCTCACGCTCGACGCGGAGCTCGCTGGTCACGGTTTCCGGGATGATCCCTGGTATCACCGAAAGCTGATCACGGGCGAAGCTGTGCTTCGACTCAAGGTTGGACTGTAGTCACGGTACGTTGCCACTCCGCCGGTCGGCGCTCAATGAACGCTCCCGAATCTCGCGAAGGTTGATGGCGTGCGCATTGAGATTCAGGACGTAGAGGAGACTTCCATGGCTTCGATCGTCGATACCATCGCTCAATCCATGAGCTCGGCGTTGATTTCACAGTTGAGCACGGCGACCGGCGAAACGACTTCGAACATCGAGACCGGATTGAGCGCAGCCATTCGCGCGATGACCGCCAGCGTGGCGATGCGCGCGGGCGACCCCGGTGCCATGGAACAGATCCATGCGATGGCCATCGATCCGGCCAGCGATCTCTCGTCGGCCGATCGCACCGAAGAGCTTGTCTCCCGTGAGATCTCCGGCTCGAACGGAACGTCGCCGTCGGATTTCCTTCAATCGCTCCTGCTGGGCAATCGAATGTCGAATATGTCGGACTCGTTGGCCAGCTATGCCGGAGTGAGCATCGCGACCGCGCGGTCGCTCTTCGGCATCGCGACGTCTCTTGTCTTGTCGTATCTCGGCAGGATGATCCGGGCTGATCGTCTCGACCCGTCGGCGCTGTCCGATCGGCTCGCAGCGGAGCGCGAGTCGATTGTGGCGGGGTTGCCACCCGCGCTGTCGAAGTTCTACCCGTCATTCGAGCCGACAGCACAAAGCCTTTTGCCGACCATTCCGTTGGGTGCGCCGCTGGCGGCCGACCACGTGGCCATGACTGCTGCCGAGAAGCGGCGAGCGACCCTGACATGGGCGGTACCGGCGGCCATCGTCGCACTCGGCGTCTGGACGATCGTCGGTTACTTCTCCATGATGCACACGCCCGAATACTCTGATGACGGGCTGCCGGCAGTTGGCACCAGCGGTTTCGAGAAACGTGAATTGCCTGACGGTGTGAAGCTCCGATTTCCGCCGGCTGGAACCGAGGCTCGACTTCTGGCATTCATCCAGAGCAGCGAGCCGGAGACGAGAGAGGACTGGTTTGAATTCGATCGACTGCATTTCGAAACTGGTTCCGCCGTGCTGAAGAACGACTCGACCGAGCAGCTCTCGAACATCGCGGCAATCCTGCAGGGATACCCGTTGGTCTCCCTGAAGATTGGCGGGTATACCGATAACACCGGCGATCCGGCCGCCAACATGCAGCTGTCGGAGATGCGAGCTGACGCGGTCCGGGATCAGCTGCGAGGGATGGGCATCGACGCAAGTCGGCTTGCAGCGGAAGGGTACGGCGACCAGCATCCCGTCGCGGACAACAGCACGGTCGAAGGGCGCGCGCAGAACAGACGCGTGGCCATTCGTGTCACGTCGAAGTAGCTGATCACCGGCGTGTCGCGCCAGGTCATTCGATTCGCACAAGACCGATATCCGGCAGCACGTCGATAACGAGCGGCAATGCCGGTTGCGCAAAGACCCGCACCCGGAAGTCGAAGCGGCCATCGTCAGATCCCAGCAGCGACAGGGGGATGGCTACGTCACAGCCATCAGCGACGAAGCTGACCGGAACTGTGCCGACGACGGTGTAGCCGGCAGCCGTCGTCCGCGCGACGTCGGCGCCCTTTCCACCGGCAGGAAATACGAACACGTTGTACTCGATACCCTCGGAACCGGTGGCTGCGTTCTGGTCGGTATCGAGATCGATGGCAAACCTCGTCGTCGCCGGATCGAATGAACCCGGCCGGTGTCTCAGCCTGAACACGACTTCTTCAGCATCGACGTCGACGATGGCCAGAACGATGTCGGGAGCCACGGGGACGCGGTAGTCCGGAAGCGCATCAACGGACGTGTCCCGGATTTCAGCGTGGATTTTTCGCGGAGTAGCCGGAACGGTTGGGACGGTCGCGCGAACGCCCGGCTGCGGCGGCCTGGCAGCACAAGCGGCGAACAACACCATCGAAGCGACGACACAGGAACCAGACTGCAGAAGGCGTCTCACACCCTAGAACGCCGGACGTCTTAGGCGCGTGCCTGGAGTGAGTGTCATTGTGAGCGTCAGATTATATGAAGACTCGAGGAGCGGCCGTTTGACAGCCGCGTGCCGTAGCGCGATGATGCGCGCCTCCCCCATCTGTCGATGCGATTCTTTCTCTTCCTCTGGGGCGTCCTGTCGCTCGGGTACGCGCCAGGGGCGCTCCTGCTGCACTTCCTCAAACGGTCGCTGACGCCGCTCGAACATGTGAGCCTGTCTGTGACGCTCGGACTCGTCACGTCCGCGGTCGTGTACTGGCTTGTGGCAAGCACCGGGTCGCCGGCCCTGTTCGTGGCCCTTCCGGCGTGCGCAGGTGGACTCCTCATCTACCTGCGGAGGCGCGATCTCCTGAACATTCGTCTCGAACTGGAACCATCGCACGTCGCACTTGCGGCCGTCCTGGCGCTGGGCGTGATCGTGCTGGTCAAGCTTCCGCTGTTCTTCGGCAACCTGATCATCGCGGCCGACGAGGGGATGACGGTCGTGCCGATCAGCGATGCACTCCTTCACGTCGCGATCGCCAACGAGCTGACGCATACGATTCCACCGCAGAACCCGATCTTTGCCGGTCAGCCACTGAGCTATCACTACGGCATGGATCTCGTGACGGCGATGATGGCCAGGTCGACAGGGCTGACGGTCGCCGACCTCACCGTTCGTTTCGTCCCGATGCTGCTGATGATCGCCGGGATGCTCTCGGTGTTCTGCTTCTCGAGACGCTGGCTCGCCGAGGATCCGCCTGATGGCGAGGGTCCGCCTAAAGGCGGACGCTACGCAGGAGGCGCGACCGCATTCGCCGTGCTGACGGTCTTCCTGGTGTTCTTCGGGGAAGACCTCTCGTTCATACCCGGCCTCATGCGCGGGTGGCAGTTCGACTGGACGAGGGCGTTTAACGTGCCGTCGGTCTTCTCACTCTTCTATATCAACCCGATGCTGCCCGCGCTGGGGCTGCTGTTCACCGGCTTGTTCTGCCTGCAGAAGTATCTCGACGCGCCGGATGTGGCATGGCTGACGTTGTCGGCCGTCTGTTTCGCCGCGCTGGCGGAGGTCAAGGTATTCACAGCGGCACATGTCCTCGGCAGCCTGGGGGTGACGGCACTCGTCTACGTCGTGTGTAGCCGCCGCTTTGAATTGCTAAAGGTGACAGCACTCACGGCGCTGTTAACGACTCCATTTCTGCTGAACACGATTCTGCAGAATCAGGCGGGTGCGCGAATCGAAGTCATTCCCGGTCCGGCTGGCTACGTGGCCGGCGCGATGCAACGACTCGGCCTGCAGGAGACCGTGACAGGCGTGCCGGCGCTTCTCGCGATCGGCCTGCCGCTGTTTTTGACTGCCTGCCTTGGAGTTCGCGTTGTCGGCGGCTGGGCCATCGTCAAATCGATGCTCCGTCCAGTGGCGAGCCGCCCGCTACGTTTCATGCTCGCGTTCTTCGTGGTTTCTGGAATCGTACTGACGCTCACCGTGCGAATCGTCCCCGAGGGGCAAGGCGGATACGACAACGGCGTCTGGTTTTTCGTCCAGAGCAAGTTCGTGGCGTCGATCTTCGCGGCGGAGTTCCTTCGCCGTTGGTATGGCTGGCTGCGATCACGAACGCCGGGACCGGCTCTCGCCGGCATTGCCATCATCGGTCCGGCGGTCGCGCTCGCTGCACCGTCCACGATTCAGCACTTCATCGTGCTCGCGAACGACACCGCGGCAAGCGATCCCACCGCCACTTCCGCAGCAAGGTTCGTCGCCTCACGGGCGCGGCCTGGCGACGTCGTGTTGGCGAACCAGGCGCTGATGGGGCGCGTGCTCGCCTACGCGCCGGTTCGACTGCCCGTCGGCTATTTCGCGGACACCCTGGTGGCGGCCGATTCCTTCAAACGGCGCGAGGCGATGGTGATCGAGTTCTGGAAGGCCTGGGAATCAGGCACTGTTCGCAGCGACATCCTTCGCCAACTGGGCGCCCGGTTTGTGTCGGCCGTAAGACCTGCCGGCCTCCGGATCCCCTCGGGCGTGCTGGAGCTGTACTCGAAGTCCGACTATGTCGTCCTCGAGCTTCCGCTTTCGCCGTAAAACGTGCCTGGAATGCCGAACTTCGAAGCGGATCCCTACGTCCAAGCAGCCGTCGGGACCGCGAAGGACGCGAAGATCCGCGAAGCACGTGAAGAAAAGGCTCCAGATGAAGCGCCTGCTGATTTCCACAGGTATTGCCGCCCTTATCTCTGGTCCGGTGGTGGGCCAGGCCCCCGCTCCGCGTCCCGCATTCGATGTTGCGGGCATTTCGGTCAGCACCCGGCCCCAACCGGGCATGCGCGGCGGCGTGTTGCGAGGCACCCGTTACGAAATCCGCAACGCCACGATGGTGGACCTGATTCGTACCGCCTATAGCGTGCTGCCGGAGCGGATCAGCGGAGGGCCGAGCTGGATCGAATGGAACCGCTTCGACATCGCGGCGCTGGCGCCGGAAAAGACGCCGCCGGATCGTTTGCGCGAGATGTTGAAAACGCTGCTCGCCGAGCGCTTCAAGCTGGCCGTTCGAGAGGACACAGCGACGACGACCGCGCTGGCGCTGCGAGTCAAGGGCGTCCACAAGCTCCGCGAGGTCTCCACCACCGGCGGCTGTCAGGCCCAGCAGGCGCCGGAACCAAATGGCGTCCTCGCAACCAGCGTGAGCTGCAGTGGCTTCTCGATGGCGCAACTGGCAGATCAGTTGCGGACCGCCAACAACCCCTACCTTGCCCCGGGGCAGCAGGTCGTCGATGAGACTGGTCTGACCGGATTCTTTGAGTTCCAGTACAAGTACACGCCGCGCCAGCTGCTCGCTCAGGCTGGTTCCGATGGCGTCACGCTTCAGGCAGCTTTCGAAAAGCTGGGCCTGATTCTGGAGCCGAAGGACATCAAAGTCCCCTCGCTCGTCGTCGATACCGTGACCGCGGCGTTCACGCCGAACGCGCCGGACCTCGCCACGCGGATGCCGCCACCGCAGCCGCCACAGTTCGAAGTAGCCGTCCTGAAGCCGAGCCCACCCGAGGCACAGCAGCCGCGTGCGCAGTTGCGGCCGACCGGCCAGGTCGATATCAGCGCTGCTCCATTGAATCGGATTATTGGCCTCGCGTGGAATCTGCCAAGCGAACAGTTCCTTGTCGCCCCCAAGTGGGTGGACAATGCGCGCTTCGACATCACGGCGCGCGCGTTCGCTGACACGAACCCGGCGAACAACGCGCAAGCCGACGAGGACCTGGCGAGGATGATGCTGCGCTCGCTGCTCGTCGACAAATTCCAGATCAAGTGGCACATGGAAGATCGCCCGATGCCTGCGTTCACGCTCGCGGCCGACAGCCCGAAGATGACGAAGGGCGACCCGGCAAAGCGGACGCGGTGCTTCGAAGGTGCGCCTGCAGGCTCGCCGGCGGCGGCCAAGCCGCCCCAGTTCCCGAGGCTGGTGACCTGCGAGAACGTGTCGATGGAGCAGTTCGGCCAGCTGCTGCCGCAAATCGCCGGTGGATACACGCGAGTGGCGGCGCTCGACAAGACCGGCCTGCAGGGCGGCTACGACTTCATCCTCAACTTCAGCCCCATTGAGCAGGTGCTCGGGTCCCGGCCGCCCGACGCAGGCGCTGCCAACGCTGGGGCGGCGCTCGACCCGACCGGAGCGCTGTCACTGCAGGACGCCGTCAAGCGGCAGCTCGGTATCAGGATGGAAGACACGAAGCTGCCAACGCCCGTGCTGGTGATCGACTCGATCAGCGAAAAGCCGCTGGATTAACACTTCCCGAACAGCGGCGATTCACTGACGAGGAGCGTCAGGCCGGCCAGTAAACAGTTAGCGGATCTGCTTTCTGGGCGGCTGTCGCCTCGTGAGATACCCCCAAACTCCCGGGAACGATCTCGGCTTGCACACAAATTATCGCGGCACGCGGAAGTGAGTCGCGTTTCGCGCGGATACGACTGCGGGCGACTGTTACTTCACCGCGTTCAGGCGCCGGCGACGCCCGCCGCGACGGCGACAGATATCGCCAGCTGGCCGCGGAGCGCGAATCGGCACTCGTTCCGGAACGAGTGCGGGCGGCCGGTCAGCTGTGCAACGAGGCAGGGTCAATCGCTGAATTACTGCGGCAGCCTCGAATTCAATGAGCCAGTCAGGGTCGCTGATCCCACGCGCACGGCGCGCGAGAGGTCCGCTTCCTGAACCCCAGGACGACGCTCCCGCGAGGGCCCTGACGCACGGATGAGGTGGGCGTGATATAGATCGCGCACATTTCCGGGAGGCGGTGTGATGTTGATACTTCGCATTCGAACGTTTTGTGGACGATTGATGTTCTCGCTGGGCCTGGCACTCGCCATCGCAGCGGTCGCCTGCGGCGGCGATCAGCTGAAAGGGACCTATCACCAGTCAGGTGGGGCGATGTCGCTCGACTTCAAGGGCGACAAGGTGACCCTCAACATGCTCGGGGAATCGAAGACGCTGGATTACAAGGTCGACGGCGATAAGGTCACCATCACCGATCCCACCGAAGGGCCAATCGTCTTCACGCGTAACTCAGACGGGACGTTGAATTCCGGTCTCGGAACGTTCGCGAAAAAGGAGTAACGGTCGAGGGACGTGATGCACAGACGTGCTGTCCGTTACCTCGTAAGGTCGGGCACGCAGGCCGACGGCACGCCCGCGACGGTATTGCATATGCCACGACGTGGGGCACGTTCGAATATGGCACGTGGCACACAGATTCGATCGGGTTTCCAAATGCCTATTACGACCAGGCGCCGGGTGCGGCCCATCGAAATGACCTCACGTCCGTGACGATTTTCGACGCTCCGAGCACGGGAGGCACGGACGCAGCGACCGCACACGGCTGGCTCTTTACTGCGAAAGATTTCGCGATCTGCAACGGTAAGGTCGTTCGCACCGCCACGTGGGCACGAGGAGCCGCAGGTCTTCGCGCCGGCGGCCACAGAGGATCCTACGGCGTGGTCCAACACGCAGCTGCAGTGGATCAACGATCACCTGAAAGCTGACGGATACGACCCCGTGCCCTGATCACAGCAAACGAGTCCCCATCAATCGTCGCTGACTACCGCATCAGCCTCGAATTCAATGAGCCAGTCCGGATCGATGAAGCGTGACACCTGCACGATGGTGTTCGCGGGGCGAATTGCGCCGAAGAACTCACCGTGGACCACGGCCACGGCCTGCCAGTCGTCGATCCGGGTCAGCAGCGTTCGAGTGCGGACGACATGATCGAGGGAGGTGCCGGCGCGCTCCAGCGCCTCTTTGATGATCTCGAGGCAGCGCCTGGCCTGTGCCGCCGGGTCGCCCTTGCCCACTGTGTGTCCGTCCGGTCCCAGTGGCGCTGTTCCCGACACCGCGATGATCGATCCGACGCGCACGGCGCGCGAGATGCCGACTTTCGGCTCGTACGGGCTTCCGCTGGAAATCAATTTCCTCATGATTCTCAAGCGACGGTCAGGCGGCGACCGGGATCTGATCCCGTGTCGTGCACCACCAGAATAATGCCGCCAAAACCGGCAGCAAGAGGAACGAATACATCAGCGCTGGCGCGACCGATCTCCGCAGTCGCCTGCGTTTCCATTCGATAATGGCTCATGCCTCAGCACGCCGGTCGTGTGCTCCGATTTTTGGCGGGCGTCGGTGTCGCAATTGCGGCGTCGACACGAGTGGTCAGCGCCATCCCGCAGGTGGCAACAGCGGAATGCCGTGAACCTCAAGCCTGCCGCGAATTGGCACTGGAGGCTCGTGAGCACGGAGCGTACGAAGCATTCCACGACCTCGCCTGGCGCGCAGTCCAGACAGGGCGGCCGAACGATCCGGACCTGATGTATCTGCTCGCTCGGGCACAGGCCTTGAGCGGCCGGCGGCGCGATGCCCTCATCATGCTCCGTCGTCTGGCTGAGGCGGGCATCGTCACGGACGCTGCCACTGATGAAGATTTCCGACGTGTTCGCGAGCTTCCGGAATGGCGATCCGTCGAGTCACTGTCGAACCGTGCACGGCCAGCCGCCGCCGTGCCCGCGCCGGAGACCGCTGTCGCGAAACCTGGCGCGGCGATCACGGCACCCGCGCAACGAGCGGCACCCATCGCAACACCGCCCACCTCAGCAGCAGCTCTGCCGG
>DASROF010000228.1:0-13393 GCA_035647075.1 Vicinamibacterales bacterium
GGGGAGCGGAATCTTCGTGGCCACAAGCGGCGGGCGAGGTTCTGTCCAGCCCCTGTTGACGAGGACGGCGCCGCCGCCTGCACACAGCACGCCCGCTACGAACCAGACAGCGGACCGCCAGACGACGCGGTTGGTACGGCGGTCTTCCGAACCAGAACCTTCTGCGGATTCCTCGCCTGCGGCAGGCGCGGCACTGGTACCAGCCTGCTCGTGACTGGCCGATTCAGACACCGCCAGCGAGTCGACGTTGCCGTTCACCCTTGTGACCGCCGCGGTGAACCGGTAACCGGTCTTCTTGACCGTCTCGATGAGTTGCCCGTTCTCGGCCGTGTCACCGAGCGCCTTGCGAATCGCGAAGACGTGATACGAGAGGTTGGACTCCTCAACGGCGGTATCTGCCCAGACCGCCTGCAGCATCTGTTCTTTCGTCAGCAGCCGGCCAGGGTTCTCCGCCAGCAACTGCAGCAGGTCAAACGCCTTCGGGGTCAACGGGACGGACTGCCCGTTCCGCATCACCAGACGCTCGTCGGGAACAAGGGTCACGTCGCCGAACTGCAGACGTGTCGAGGACGGGCCCACCTTCACGGCGACATGATGGCTCGTAGTCACAGCCACTCACAAGTGACCATGAATGGGACGTCGAAGCACAAACAGGCTCAAAGAATGCGCAAATCGACAAACAAGCCGCTTTAAAGATGTCTCTAAGGACGCCAGCGGCGTCGGCCCAATAGGTTTCACCCAGGAGAATGAATCTTATGCGCTTGGCAATAGTCGGTTTGTGTGTCCTGGGGGCGGCCTGCAGCGGCCAGGGATCGTTACCCACGTCTCCGTCGGCGACGGGCCTTCAGGCCCAGGCTGGAACGGAGCTGCCGTTTCAAGGCTCGTTCACAAGAGAGAGTTTCGCCGTGTTCGAGCCACCGATCACGCTGGTAATCACCGGTACTCAGACCGGGATGGCGACCCATCTCGGACAGTTCACAGCGACCTCAGTGGACCGGGTGAACACCACCAACAACACCGCCACCGGCACGCTCAACTTCACAGCAGCAAACGGCGACAGGCTGTTGACCACAACGAACGGGGGACAAACCGAGTCGGATGTCACGCTGAATGCCAGGATCGTTGGCGGCACCGGTCGCTTCGCTGGCGCGACGGGCACATTCACCGTACACATCACCGAAACGATCGATTTCGTTACGAATACGGCGACGGGGTCTGGTGCGTTCGAGGGAACGATCAATTTGCACCACTGACTGACGCGGAAAGCGGGCCGACTCAGCGACGTGTGGAAACGAGGTGAGTCCGGCTCGCTGCTC
Organism: Vicinamibacterales bacterium; assembly: GCA_035647075.1. Taxonomy (GTDB): domain Bacteria; phylum Acidobacteriota; class Vicinamibacteria; order Vicinamibacterales; family UBA2999; genus Gp6-AA40. Next base: position 1,317 of record DASROF010000228.1, read on the forward strand.
CGGCGCCGGAGGACGTCGCGTCAGGCGCCGAGCGTGGCCGGCTCGGAAGTCGCCGGCACGTTGACGATGTTGTAGAAGGTGTCGCGCTCCAGCGGCTCGCGGCCGGCGGCCCTGACCAGCCTGGTCAGTGCAGCCGTGGTCATCCCCTCGGGCGTGGACGAGCCGGCCATGTGGTAGATCTTCTCTTCCTGCACGGTCCCGTCGAGATCGTCGACGCCAAACCAGAGCGACGTCTGCGCCACTTCCAGCCCGGTCGCAATCCAGAACGCCTTGATGTGCGGAATGTTGTCCAGCATCAGCCGTGAGACAGCATGCACGCGCAGCGTGTCGGTGCCGCTCGGCGCGGGCAGCTTGCGCATCTGGTTGTTGTCCGGATGAAATGCCAGCGGGATGAACGCCTGGAAGCCACCGGTCTCGTCCTGCAGTGCGCGCGAACGCATCATGTGATCGACCCGCTCCTCCATCGTCTCGATGTGTCCGTAGAGCATCGTGACGTTGGTCTTCAGTCCGAGCTGATGCGCGATGCGGTGGATCGACAGGTAGCGATCGGCGTCGGCCTTGTCGTGGCAGATCTTCTTACGAACGCGCTCGGCGAAAATCTCAGCCCCGCCGCCCGGCAACGAGTCGAGACCGGCGTCAATGAGTTCGCTCAGGACCTGCTCGTCCGTCATCTTGTACAGGTCTGCGAAGTACGCGATCTCGACCGCCGTGAAGCACTTCAGATGGATGCCGGGTCGAATGCGTTTGAAGCCGCGAAGGAGCTCCGTGTAGTAGCTGAACGGCAGGTGCGGGTTCAGACCGTTCACGATGTGCAGCTCGGTGAGCGGCTGATTCGCGCGCTGACGAAGCTTGTCCCACGCCTCTTCGAGCGACATCGTGTACGCCTCGGGCATTCCGGGCTTCAGCCGCGCGAAAGAGCAGAAGAGACAACTCGCTTCGCAGACGTTCGTCGGCTCGAGGCGCAGGTTGTAGTTGAAGTAGGTCCTGGCGCCGTGCCGCTTCTCGCGCTCGCGATTCGCAAGCCAGCCGACGGCGAGCAGATCAGGTGCATTGAACAGGCGTACGCCGTCCTCGAGCGTGAGCCGTTCGCCCGCCTGCAGCTTGTCGTCGATGTCGGCCAGCCCGGCCGCGTGAAGGCGTGATTTCACTAAGTTCAGTGTCTGCCGGAACGCCTTAACGGCGTTCCTTTGTGAGAATTCTAGCGTGTTATACTCGCGCCTTAATTCTACCGGGTGAGCAAGGGAAGTGGGTGAAATGCCCACGCGGTCCCGCCACTGTAAACGGAGAGATTCGGTCGTACGACGTCACTGCGGCAACGCGGGAAGACAGACTGAATCGCTGAACACTCCGTGAGCCAGGAGACCTCTCATCCGGCGCAGTCCTGCTTTTCGGCGCGAAGGACGCCGCACGGACATGACACTCTCCGCCGATCGTCTTTCCTACTCCTATTCACGAGTCCGGCTGAAGCCGGACACCACGACTGAATTCACGCTGCGCGACGTCAGCGTCCGCATCGCTCCCGGCTCGCTCACCGGGCTCCTCGGTCCCAACGGCTGCGGCAAGACGACACTGCTGAAACTGCTCGCCGGTGTGCTCAAGCCGGAGCTCGGATCTGTGCGCCTGGGTGACCGTGAGATCAGAACGCTGTCCCCGCGCGCCCTGGCGCAGCAGATCGCGGTCGTGCCGCAGGAGACGCATCCGGCATTCGACTTCACGGTGATGGAGATGGTGCTCATGGGTCGCCATCCACACCTCGGTGCGTTTCAACTCGAAGGGCCGGCCGATATCGCGATCGCGCGCGAGGCGATGACGGCAACGGGAATCACCCACCTCGCCGGGCGCGCGTACATGACGTTGAGCGGCGGCGAAAAGCAGCGCGTGGTCATCGCCAGCGCGCTGGCGCAGCAACCGAAGGTCCTGCTCCTGGACGAGCCGACGGCGTCGCTCGACCTCGGCTACCAGCTCGAAATCGCATCGCTCCTCAAGCAGTTGAATCGCGAGCGCGGCGTCACGATGGTGCTGGCCACGCACGACCTGAATCTCGCAGCATCGGTGTGCGACACGCTGGTGCTCGTCCGGGAAGGACGCGTGTTGATGCAGGGGGCAGCGCGCGAGGTGCTGACCTCGTCAACGGTCGAGCAGTTGTATGGCGTGATTGCCGACGTCAGCTTTCACGAACGTGCCGGCCACCTCACGGTGGTGCCGGTGCGCCGTCAATGAGCGAGGCCGTGGCGCTGGCGCACGAGGCGCGAATACGGCCGATCCGTATCCGCCTCGCAATCACGCTCGCCGGTTTCGGCGCGTTGACGGTGGCCACCTGTCTGCTCGCGCCGCTTGTCGGCAGCACGCACATCAGCCTGGCCCGCGCGTTCGATCGATCGATTCCATTTGCCGACAACGTTGACGCGCAGATCTTCTGGGTCGCCCGGCTGCCACGTGTCCTGTCGGGCGCGCTCGTCGGCGCCGCGTTAGCCACGGCCGGTGTCGTCTTTCAGGCGCTGCTCCGCAATCCACTGGCCACGCCGTTCACGCTGGGCGTCTCCGCCGGCGCATCGCTCGGCGCGATGCTCGTGATCATCCTCGGCATTTCCTTCAGCGCCGGGCCGTTTTCAGCCGTGCCGCTGGCCAGCTTCGCAGGCGCGGCCGTCGCGACCGGAATCGTCTACTGGCTCGCGACCCCGTACCGCCGCGCGATGTCGACAACGGTGCTGCTGCTTGCGGGCGTCACGCTCAACTCGTTTTTCTCGGCGCTCATCCTGTTCGTGCAGTACGTCGCGGACTTCTCCCAGGCGTACCGCGCCGCACGCTGGCTGATGGGGGACCTCGACGTCGGCAGCTTCGAACCGATCGTCGCCGCCGTGCCGGCCATCGTTCTGGCCTTCGCAGTTTTTGCGCTGCTGCCCGCCGCCCTCAACGTCCTCAGTCTCGGACCGGATGCCGCCGCCACGCGCGGGGTGGATGTGGTGCGGTCGCAGCGGCTGGCCTTCTTCAGCGCCTCGCTCGCCACCAGCGCCGCCGTTTCCCTCGCCGGTCCGATCGGCTTCGTCGGCATCGTCGTGCCGCATCTGGTGCGGCTGATGGTGGGCGTTGACCATCGCATCGTGCTGCCCGCCTCGGCGCTGTTCGGCGCAGCCTTTCTTGTCGCGTGCGATCTCGCCGCGCGCACCCTGCTCGCGCCGGTCGAGATTCCAGTCGGTGTCGTCACCGCGTTGATTGGAGGGCCATTCTTCCTGTGGCTGCTCGTTCGAAGAAGCTAGTCGCGGCGGCTGTCCTTGTTGTCGCCTGCGTCGTGGCGTCCGCCGCAGCGCAGCAACGCCGGATCGTGTCGCTTGTCCCGGCGCTGACGGAGATGCTCTTCGCGATTGGCGCCGGACCGCAGGTTGTCGGCGTCGGCAGCTTCGACAAGTTCCCGCCCGAGGTTGAGACACTACCGAAGGTTGGCGCGCTGCTCGACCCGGATACCGAGCGCATCCTCTCGCTTCGCCCCACGCTCGTGTTGACCTACGGCTCGCAGACCGACCTGCACAAGCAGTTTGAACGGGCCGGGATCAAGGCCTACATCTACCGGCACGGCGGCCTCGACACGATTTTCCAGACGCTGCGCGACCTCGGCGACGCCACGGGCCAGCGCCGGCAGGCGGACGATCTCGTTCGCGACATGCAGAAGCGATTGGACGACGTGCGGACGCGCGTTCGCGGTCGTCCACGGCCCCGCGTACTGCTGGTCATCGGACGACAGCCGAAAACGCTGCGCGAAATCTATGCGAGCGGCGGCGTCGGGTTTCTGCACGAGATCCTCGAGATCGCCGGCGGCCGGAACGTCTTCGCCGACGCCGCGCGCGAGTCGGTTCAGCCGTCGCACGAGACGCTGATTGCCCGCGCTCCTGACGTGATCGTTGAACTCCAAGCTGAGGGCATGTTCAAGTCGGACGACCTCGCGGCTGAAAAGGCGGTGTGGTCCACGCTCACGTCGATGCCGGCTGTCCGCAACAAGCAGGTGCACGAACTGGTCGGCCAGTACCTCGTCGTGCCAGGACCGCGACTCGCGCAGGCAGCGGACACACTCGCGCGCACGCTGCACCCGGAAGCCTTCAGATGAAGATCCTTCTGTCGTGGAGCTCGGGGAAGGACAGCGCCTGGACGTTGCACGTGCTCAACCAGCGCCATCCGGGCGCTGTCGCCGGACTGCTGACGACGGTGAACGCAGCCATGGATCGGGTGGCGATGCACGGCGTAAGGCGAGAAGTGCTGGAAGCACAGGCACAAGCCGCGCGGCTGCCGCTGCGGGTGGTGGACATTCCCCACCCGTGCCCGAACGAGATCTACGAGCAGCGGATGGGCGCAGCGGTGTCGGCCGCCGTTGCCGATGGCTTCACACACGTCGCCTTCGGCGATCTGTACCTGCAGGACATTCGCCGCTACCGCGAAGAGCGGCTCGCCGGCTCTGGCCTGACGCCGCTGTTTCCACTGTGGGAGATCCCGACACGCACACTGGCGCGCGAGATGATCGCGGGTGGTCTGCGCGCTCGCATTGCGTGCGTGGACACACGCGTCCTGGACGCGCGATTCGCCGGGCGGTCATTCGACGACTCGCTCCTCGACGACCTGCCGGCGTCGGTCGATCCGTGCGGCGAGAACGGCGAGTTCCACACGTGCGTCTACGACGGCCCGATGTTTCACGAGCTGATGGATGTTCAGCCGGGCCGCCTCGAAAGCCGCGAGCCATTCACCTGGGCCGACCTCACGTTGCGAGATCCCTCCGCTGCGGTCGAGGCGCGCTCGTGAGCACGTACCCCTCCCGCATCGTCTGTCTGACCGAAGAGACGACGGAAACGCTCTACATGCTTGGCGAAGGCGATCGCGTGGTGGGTGTGTCGGCCTACACCGTGCGGCCGCAGGAAGCGCGATCGAAACCGCGTGTCTCCGCGTTCATCAACGCGAACTTCGAGAAGATCGAAGCTCTGAGTCCGGACCTGGTGCTCGGCTTTTCGGATCTGCAGGCCGACATCGCCGCGGAGCTGATCAAGCGCGGCTACCCGGTGATGGTCTTCAACCACCGCAGCGTGACCGACATCCTGCAGATGATCCGCGTCGTCGGCGCCATGGTCGGTGCAGCCGCGCGCGCTGACGCTCTCGCTGATCGCCTCGAGATGGATCTCGACTTCTACAGGACGGCGGCCGCGACACTGCGGCGGCGGCCGCGGGTGTTCTTCGAGGAGTGGGACGACCCGCTGATCTCAGGGATCCGCTGGGTGGAGGAACTGATCGAGATCGCCGGCGGCGAACCGATCTTTCCCGAGCTGCGCGATGGCGTCCTCGCCAAACAACGCATCGTCGAATCCGACGAGGTGGTGCGCCGTGCGCCCGACATCATCATCGCCTCATGGTGTGGCAAGCCGGTGAAGAAAGACGCGATCGCTTCACGCCGCGGCTGGTGCGACATCCCGGCCGTTCGCAACGGACGGATTCACGAGGTGAAGTCGACAATCATCCTGCAGCCAGGGCCAGCCGCACTGACCGACGGAATCCGCGCGCTGCAGCAGATCATCGTTCGCGTAGCGAAGTCGCAGCCCGCGCCGCTGAGCCGCGAAACCGTCCACTACGGCCCTCTGGAATAATCCGCCAGTAATGTACGCTTCCGCAAAACGTCGGATGTCGGGAGGAAGAGATGAAGACCACGCGCGTGCTGATCGCCCTGATTCTTGCGGTCTCCGGCGCCGTTGCGTTGGCGCAAAGTAAACGCCGCGACGATCTGAAGAAGCCGCTCGTCCTCGCCAGTCAGGGCAGCTTTTTTGTCGGCGGCGAAACGAAGACCGTTGCGGCCGCGGGACCGGGCCCGGCCGGTGGTGGCGGCGACATCACGGTCAACCAGATGTACGTTCAGTACCAGACGCCCGCCGCCGGTGACCGTCACGTGCCGGTGGTGATGGTGCACGGATGTTGTCTGAGCAGCAAGACGTGGGAGACGACGCCCGACGGCCGCATGGGTTGGGACGAGTACTTCGTGCGCCGGGACCGCGCCGTGTATCTGGCGGATCAGGTGTCGCGTGCCCGCTCCGGATTCGATCCGACAACGATCAGCGCGGTGAAGGCTGGCAGAGTGCCAGCCGCCGAGCTCCCCAACGTGCTCTCCGCATCACATCAGATTGCGTGGACCGTGTTTCGGTTCGGACCGCGATACGGCGAGTCATTTCCGGACGGCCAGTTCCCGATCGAGGCGGTCGAGGAACTCTACAAGCAGATGATTCCGGACTTGAACTCACTGCTGCCGACGCCGAATCCCACGTGGAAGAACATGGCGGCGCTGGCGGTCCGCCTGAAAGGCGCCATCCTGATGGGACATTCCGAGTCCGGGTTCTTTCCCGAGGAAGCGGCACTCATCGATCCGGCCGGCATCAGAGGCATCATCTCGATCGAGATGCCGTGCCGCGCCGTCACCGCGGCGCAGGCGGCAACGCTCGCGAAAATCCCGACGCTGATCATGTTTGGCGATCATCTCGGCGACGTGCAGGGTGGCCCCGCGAACTGGAGCACGTCCTATCAGAGCTGCGAGACATTCGTGAAGCAGCTGAAGTCCGCTGGCGGCGATGCCGAGATGATGCACCTGCCAACGCTCGGCATCCACGGCAACAGCCACATGCTGATGCAGGACCGCAACAATCTCGATCTGGCGGATCTGATCCTCAAGTGGATCGACGAACACGTCGAGGCCAGGAAGAGCGGCCGGCGGCCGACCTAGACAAGTCGAAACGCTACGTTCGCGTCGATCCGCGCTGCCAGCCTGGCATCGCCGCAATGTAGGCCTGAACCGGCGCGTCGCCTTCGGCCTTCGCAATCTGTGGATTACCACCGGCGAGGAGGTTCACCAGTCTTGTTTGACTCGCCGCGCGCGCCATGCGCGGATTCTAGCCGACGATTCAGCCGTACTCCTTCTCCTGCTCGAGAAGCTCCCTGGGCAGTTTGACGCCGTCGCGCCGTGCGATGGCGAACATGGCGCGCTGCGAGAAGCCGCCATGCACTCGACCGGTCGCATCTCGAACCTGCCAGTCTTCGATTTGTTCGAATGTGCATCGCCAGAGCCGATCGAGCTGACCTGAATGCGTCACTGGGGGCGTGACAAGGCGAACGCCGAGTTCGTTCATCCCGAGTTCGTTTTCGCCAGGCAATTCGAGAACCTCAGCCCAGAGATGCTCGACTTCATTGGAGCTGCTCACAAAGCGGATCTTAACCAGCGCATCCTCTCGAGGCTCTCGAAGCAACCGTTTGAAGTCATCAAGGGAAGCCTTCGCTTTCGAGAGAGCCTCCTGCAACAACGGATCGTCAGGAGCCGTTGGCAGCGGTGCGAAGTCAGGCCGTGGAGAGCGCCAACGAATGAACAGCAGAACAAGAACGAGAATTCCACTGGTCAACAGGATCCCGCCAAAGAGATTCATAGATCGTTGAGAAACAGGTCGGACTGGACGGCAGGCACGATCCCGGCGCGCTGCGCGCGGTCGAATAGCACGTGGACGGCCCGGCGCCCCTCCGCACCCAGATCGACCGAGTAGTCGTTCACGTAGAGGTCGATGTGCTGATACATGACCTGCTCGCTCATCTCCTGCGCGTGCGCACGCACATAGGGCAGGCTGGCCTCGCGATGCGCGAACGCGTACTCGACGCTTCGCCGCATGACACGGTTCACTGCCCGCTTGACGTCGTCCGGTAGCGAGCGCTTGACGACGATGCCGCCGAGCGGAATCGGCGCACCGGTTTCCGATTCCCAGAACTCGCCGAGGTCGATGATCTTGCGAAGGCCCTTCGCCTCGTAGGTAAAGCGATTCTCGTGAATGATGACGCCGGCGTCGAAGCGGTCCTCGAGCAGTGCCGGCTCGATGTCAGAGAACAGCACGTCGGTCTTGTTGCGCGCCGCCGGAAATGCGAGACCGCACAGAAAGTTGGCGGTCGTGTACGTCCCCGGAATCGCGATGGTGAGCTCGCCGCGCTCCACGTCCGCGCGATCGATCGGACGATGAGAGATCAGGAGCGGCCCGCAGTTGCGGCCGAGCGCGCTGCCCGCATCCAGCAGCACGTACTTGTCAGCGCAGTACGCATACGCGTGGAAACTGAGTTTGGTGACGTCGGGCTCGCCGGCGAACGCGCCGTGGTTGAGCGCTTCGATGTCCGCGAGCGTCACGTCGAACTCGAGGCCTTCGAGATCGATCCGTCCATGCACGATGGCGTCGAACATGAAGCAGTCGTTCGGGCACGGCGAGAACGCGAGAGACAGCTTCACATCGCCTCGCTTGTGGTCCGCGTGAAGGCGGACACTACGCAGACTCCGGCGACACTACGCAGACTCCAGCAGCCGCACGCTGCACTCACCAAGAGCATGGATCGCGGCGTCGATCTTCCAGGCGGCACGATTCCGCCGCTCAACCATGTTGGACACCGCCCGGACCTGCGCGAACGGAACGCCGGCAATCAGGCTCGCGTACATGAACGCCGCGCCTTCCATTGATTCGACGTCGGGGGCACAACGATCCCGCACGGCAGCAATCGTTCGCTCGTTGCCATGCACGGTGTTGACGGTGATGCCGGTGACCTGTCGAAGTTCCGTCAGCGGCGTCAGCAGCGGGGGTGTCGTATTCACCAGCAGCCCTTGCTCGAACGGGAACTCATTCTCGCCGAGGAGCTTCAGCTCGTGAATGGACAGGAAGCGGTCGCCGTCTTCGGCGCCGAGTTCGGCGATCCGGTCGGCGCTCACGTGCACGACAGAGGGCGCTGGAAGCGAGGGATCGAAGCTGCCGCACAGGCCGAAATTGAACGCGAGGTCGTAGTGCTCCGCCGCAAACGCGCGCGAACACCACGCCGTCGTGGCGATCATGCCGACGCCGGTGGTCATGACGTCCACATCATGGTCGCCGAACCGGTATGACGTCGAGCGCATACCGGTTTCCGTGACGCGGCGCAGGCGGCTGACGAGCGGCTCGACCTCGAATGGCGTGGCGCTGACGACGAGAATGCGCAGAGCTACTTCTTGGCCGGATCGCGAAGGATGTTGGCGCCACCGTGGTTGCGATATTCGCGCGGCGTCATCGCTTCAATCATGTCGGCGTGGGTGGGTGTGCTGTTCGGCACCTGCCCCCACACGAGGTTGTCCTCCTTCGTCAGGAGGACCAGATTCGGAGCCTTCGCGAACACGTCCACGAAATACCGGAGGTTCAAGCCGGTCCGTTCTTCGCGGACCGTATTCTCGCGGAACCGTTGCCGGATGCGCTGCAGATCCACCGGCAGCCGGCTGACGTCGATGGTCGCCACGACGCCAGGCGTAGACGCGGTGTTGCCGCCAGTCCCCGTCGGCTCAACAGCCTGCGCTGCCGCCGTCTGGGCTATCCCCAGGAGAATCACCGCCGTGCATGCGAAATGGCTGAGTTTCATTTTCAGTTGAGACGTCCGTGCGTCCCTACTGGTTGTCTTTCCATTCTTCGTACCAGGCCATTTGGATGGCCTCGAGCTTCGGCTCGTTCGAGCTCTTCGGGTCGTCGTCGAACCCGTCGAGGTGCAACACTTTATCGCGAAGATCGGTAAATCGCACAGTCAAAGGGTCGAGCTCTGGAAACCGCTCGGTTAGCGCGATACCGATGTCCTCGGCGTCAGTCCATTTCATGGGATGACCTCTGCGCGGTCGTCTTCGTCCTTCCGATCCGACTTGCCAAGCTGAATCCCGCCGCCCTCCTGCACGTAATTCCGCGTGTACATCGGGAATTCCACGGTGACGTCGCCCTTGATCACCGCCTGGCAGCCGAGACGCGAATTCGTCCGCAGGTCCCACGCCGTGTCGAGGCGGTCGAGTTCGTTGTCCTCGGGTTCGCTCAAGTTGCGCTCCCCTTTGACGACGTAGAGGTGACAGGTGGTGCAGGCGCAGCTGCCGCCGCAGGCGTGCTCGAGCGGGATGCCGAGATTCATCGCCACGTCGAGAAACGATTCCGGCAGGCCGTGACCCTCGTACGGCATCTTGCCGTGTTCGAACTCGACGGTCGTTTCCTTGCCGTCCTTGATAAAGGTGATCTTCGGCATTACACGTCCGTTACGTTTTTACCGGTCAGCGCCTCGCGGACGGTGCGGTTCATCATCACCTCCGCCAGATGCTGTGTGGCATGGTTCAGCGCATGCGTCTTCTCGTGAATCACTTCACGATCCGTGGCCGCCATGACCTGCTTGAGTTCGGCGAGCGCCGTTCTGATGCGCTCCAGCTCACCGGCTTTCAACTGCTGATGCGAGATCTCGTCCAGCTCCGGGCTGCGCAATGACTTCTCGGTAGCGAGAATCACGGTTTCCGCTTCGTTGCGCGCCTCGATGAGCAGCCGCGCCTCGACGTCCGCTTCGGCATGCTCGAACGACTCGAAGAGCATCCGCTCTACTTCGCCTTCGGTCAGGCCGTAGGACGGCTTGACCTCGATGATCTGCTCGATCCCGGTTCGCAGCTCGCGCGCTTCGACGCTGAGGATGCCGTTGGCGTCGATTTGAAACCGAACCTCGAGGCGCGGCAGTCCGGCCGGCATCGGCGGGATTCCACGCAGCTTGAACCTGGCCAGCGATCGGCAATCTGTGGCCAGCTCGCGTTCACCCTGCAGCACGTGGACGTCAACGGCAGTCTGGTTGTCCACGCCGGTGGTGAACATCTCGCGTCCGCTCGCCGGAATCGTTGAGTTGCGAACGATGATCTTCGACGTGACGCCGCCCATGGTCTCGATGCCGAGCGACAGCGGGGTGACGTCGAGCAGCAGCATCTCGCGGCGGCCGCTGATCAGGATGTCGGCCTGCACCGCGGCGCCGAGGGCGACGACTTCGTCGGGATTCAGCTCCGTATGCGGTTTCCGTCCGAACAGGTCGGCGACCTTCTGCCGGACGAGTGGAATTCGCGTCGAGCCGCCGACGAGAACCGCCTCGTCGATGTCGCCCGGCTGGAGGCCGGCATCGTCGAGCGCCTGACGCACGGGTCCAAGCGTGCGCTCGACAAGCGGCGCGATCAGCGCCTCGAATTCCGCGCGCGTGACGCGCCGCGTGTAGCCGTTCGGCAGCGCCGGCGCGGGATCGATGCGGATATCCGTGGCCTCGACTTCGGAGAGATCGACCTTTGCCTGGATGACCGCTTTTCGGACTGCCTGGACCAGCGTGGCGGGTCCGGAGATCTCATCCAGCACCAGCCGCATCAGCAACTGATCGATATCGTCGCCACCTAGATGCGTGTCGCCGTTCGTCGACAACACCTGGAACACGCCATCCTCGACCGTGAGGATCGAGATATCGAAGGTGCCGCCGCCGAGATCGTAGACGGCGATCGTGCCGCGGTTCCTCTTGTCCAGCCCGTACGCCAGCGACGCGGCGGTCGGCTCGTTGATGATGCGCAGCACCTCGAGGCCGGCAAGCCGGCCCGCGTCGCGTGTGGCGGTCCGCTGCGCGTCGTTGAAATACGCGGGCACCGTGATGACAGCGCGATCGACTTCGAAATCGAACTCGCCCTGCTCACGAAAGAACTCCTCCGCGCGGTGCTTCAATTCCTTGAGCACAAAGGCCGAGATTTCAGGCGGCGTGAACTCGCGACCCGCCACGGCAATGCGGACCACGCCACCAGCCTCTCCGCCGATACCGAACGGCAGCAGCGCCGCCTCATCGCGCACGTCATCGATACCGCGGCCCATGAATCGCTTCGCGGAGTAGACGCTGCGAGAAGGCGATATCAGCAGTCGCCGCTGTGCCTCGCGCCCGACGAAGATCGTCCCTTCATCGCCGATCGACACGACCGAGGGAACCAGCGCGTCGCCCGACTGATCGCGGATCACCTCGGGCACGCCGTTCTTGACGTATGCCACGAGGCTGTTCGTCGTCCCGAGGTCGATGCCGACGACATGACTCATGACAGGTTCGCCGCCGACAGGCTGGCCGCCTCGCGATCGATGGTGGCGAGCAGGTTGTTGATGTAGTTGCGCTCGAGCAACCGCTCGCGCAACGCCTCGAGCGTGGCCCGCTTGTCCTGTGCGGACGCCTGTTCCTGGCTGTCCCAGCGCGCCGCCAGATCCTGCAGCTGGCGCTCATGT
>DASROF010000229.1:0-24515 GCA_035647075.1 Vicinamibacterales bacterium
CTCTTCGGGTTGCAGTCGTCTCGCTCGAACATGCCGGTCAATGGACTGCCGCCGATGGCGGCGTCAGCCTGACGGTGAATGGGGACGCTGCCGCGGCGCGCGCGATCGAGTGGCGGGCGGGCCGGCTGATCGAGGCGCCGGTCACGTTCAGGCGTCCCGCCCGATATCTCAACGACGGCGTCCCGGATTTCGAGCGTGATCTGGCCCTCGACGGGACGACGCTGTTCGCATCAATCAAGAGCGCGATGCTGGTCGACGTGGTGGCTCGCGGGTCCCACGTGCAGGAGCTCGCAGCCTCGATGCGCGCCCAGGTACGTGCCGCCGTCGCTCGTTGGGTCTCACCACACGACGCGACATCCGCCGCCATCGTTACCGCAGTTCTGATCGGCGACAGGACTGGACTGCCCGCCGAGGTCACCGATCGGCTGCAGCGCGCCGGCACGTACCACGTCATCGCGATTTCCGGGGGCAACATCGCGGTGCTGGCTGGCCTCGTGCTGGGCCTGCTAGCGCTTTCCGGACTCCACGGCCGTGCGCGGGCGACAGTTGCCATCGTCGTGCTTGTCGGCTACGCCGAGGTGGCAACGTCCGGCGCTTCTGTCTGGCGCGCCACGATGATGGCGGTCGTCTACCTGGTCGCCAGGCTCTTCGATCATCGGACGCCGCCATGGCAGGCGACGACACTTGCTGCCGGTGTGATGGTCGCGGTCGCTCCGACGGATGTCCGGAATGTGGGGTTCGTGCTCACGTTCGGCGCGACGGCGGCGCTGCTCGAGAGCGCGCGATGGCTGAGTGCCTTCTGGATGCGCCTCGATGCACCGGCCTTCGCGCGAAGCGCTCAGTCGCGATGGCGCCGAGGCGTCGCATGGCTGCTCGCGTCGGTCGCGGCATCGATCGCCGTGGAACTGGCCCTGACTCCCGTCGCCGCAGCGTCGTTCTCACGCGTCACGCTTGCCGGACCACTGTTGAATCTCCTGGCAGTGCCGTTGATGGCGATCGCGCAAGTGGCTGGAATCGCGGTCGCGGCATTTGACGCCTGGCCAACCGCGGCACGCGCCGCTGGATGGCTCGGCGCCCTCTGCGCATCCGGCATCGTCGAGACCGCGCGCCTGGTGGACGTGTCGCCCGCATTCGCCTGGCGGGTGCCGCCACCAGGTATTCCGCTGCTCGTCGTCTATTACGGATCGCTCCTCGGTGTCGCGTTCGCTCGACGCGGCTGGTTGCGTGTTGCCATCGCGTCTGTGCTCGTCCTGGCGTTCCTGTTCGTCGTCGGGGCAGTTGGACGCGGCGAGGGCCCAGCCGCCGGCGGAGTGCGTCTCACCATGTTCGACGTCGGCCAGGGCGATGCGCTGATGCTGGAGTCCGGCACCGCGCGCCTTCAGATCGACACGGGCGGAGCGCCGTTTGGCAGCGGTGCATTCGACATTGGTGCGCGCGTTGTCGCGCCGGCTCTATGGGCTCGCGGCGTGGACCGCCTCGACGCGCTGCTGCTGACGCACGGCGATCCCGATCACATGGGCGGCGCACCGGTGGTTCTGGATGTGTTCCGCCCGCTCACGTTGTGGGAGGGCATTGTGGTGCCGCGCCACGAGCCGTCCCGTCAACTGCGCGATCGGGCAACAGGAGCGCATGTCGGCCTTGTCGTACGGCGATCCGGCGAGTCGTTCCAATTCGGGCGCGCGCGAGTTCGCGTGCTGCATCCCCCCGAGCCCGACTGGGAACGGCCGCGCGTCCGCAACGACGACTCCGTGGTGCTCGAAGTCACGTGCGGGGACGTGGCGTTGCTGCTGACCGGTGACATCGGGGCGGACGTCGAACGTGACATTGCGCCGCAGTTGACGCCAGCGAGGACTCGCATCCTCAAAGTTGCCCACCACGGCAGCCGCACGTCCTCGTCCCCGGCGCTGCTCGAGAGCTGGCGTCCGCAGATCGCGCTCATCAGCGCTGGCCGGGGCAACACCTTCGGCCACCCCGCGCCGGAGGTCATCCAGCGTCTCGAATCGATAGGGGCGCGGATCTACCGGACGGATCTGGATGGGGAGATCACGGTGGAATCGGACTGTCGAAGTGTTGTTGTGAGGACGTTCAATGATGAAAAAGGATAACCACGAAGACACGAAGGGAATCGAAGAGCACGAAGACGGTGAGCAGAAGATGATTGGAGTGCGGGTTCGATCGCCGCTCTCGGTTGAGTCCGAGCGCGCGATGCATGAGGCGATCGGTTGCGCAATCGCCGTTCACCGTGAACTCGGGCCCGGATTCCTTGAATCGATATATCGAAAGGCGATGTACCTCGAACTAGAGGCGAGGGGACTGACATTCGAGCGTGAGCGTCCTGTCCGCGTCGTGTACCGAGGCGTGGAGATACCCGGCCAACGCGTGGATCTGATCATTGAGGGCCTGATTGTCGTTGAGCTGAAATCAGTTGCGCAGCTTGCCGGGGTGCACCGCGCACAGCTGATTTCGTATCTTCGAACCACCGGCCTTCGAGGAGGCTTGTTGATTAACTTTGACGTGCGAGTGCTGAAGGACGGGATACAGCGGATCGTCCTCTAGGACTCTTCGTGCCCTTCGATCCCCTTCGTGCCTTCGTGGTGAGGGCCAGCGATCAGCGGTGAGTACAACGCGCCGAATTGTTACCACCGAGCGGGTTCGCCCCGGCTCCGCGTCCGCCGACATCGCGATACGTCCCGTGGCACGCAGCGCAGGTGTCGGACAGATCGCCGGTCCACTCCGAGACGGCATCCTGGTTCTTCGTCTGCACCAGGCGGTAGCCCCGTTTGGCCACCGAGACCATCTGCTCGGTGAACCGGATCCAGTCGGGCTCCGTGACCGGAGCCAGGCGGCCGTTCTCGCAGCGCAATCCCGGTGAGAGCATCCACGGAGACGCATCGGCGAGGGCCGCGGCGGCGTTTTCGATGACTGGCCAGCCGGTGTAAATCCCCTGACCCCATTCGAACACCGAGAACCCTGCGCCCTTCGCCGCGGGGTCGGGCGGCGGGACCGGGGCGGCAGGGTCGCGCGTTTGCACTGTGAAGAGCAGGTTCGAGTTCGGGAAGAACACCCCGCGCATTAACTGGTTGAGCGTGCCCGTTGGCGGAAACCTGGCCGCGACGACGGGCGGTTCTTCCCCTTTGGCAGGCGCGGGGGGCCAGCCGATGCTGCTGGTGGTTGCATCCGCCGCCGCGAAGTCGGTCTTGCCCGCTGGGAAGCCATTACTTTTCAAGACGTGCGCGACGAGATCGACGCCCTGTTCCGGCGTCAGCCGAGGGGTCGCATCCGATGCCGGGTTGGGCGGCATCGTGTACCGGATCTTGATGAAGAGAGCAGACAGCGGTTCCTTGCGCCACCTGAAGGTGAACGAGCTGCCAGTAAGGGGCGGTGCCTGCGCGCCGGCGAGCGCCGGGCCGTGGCAGGCGGCACAGCGCTGCGCGTAGAGCGCCTGGCCGCGAGTCGCCTGGGCATCGCTGTAGACGCCGTCCTGCACCGTGCGCGGCGCCTGTGCCTGAATCGCGATCGATGTGCTGATCAGGAAGATGAATGCCGCCGCGGCCACTGCCGCCCCGATGACCGCTCGAATCATGCGCGGCATTTAACCACGAAGGACACGAAGAGATCGAAGGCCACGAAGAAGTCGGCACGAAACGCGAGCGCGCAAAGGAG
Organism: Vicinamibacterales bacterium; assembly: GCA_035647075.1. Taxonomy (GTDB): domain Bacteria; phylum Acidobacteriota; class Vicinamibacteria; order Vicinamibacterales; family UBA2999; genus Gp6-AA40. The sequence goes on from DASROF010000229.1 coordinate 3,664, forward strand.
TGTCTCTTCCACCGTTTTGCCTTCTTCGTGTTCTTCGATCGCCTTCGTGACCTTCGTGTTTATCTGTGCATGCAGCGCGCGGAGGTATCGCCTAACGCGGCGAGGCCGCGGCCACGGCCGCGTCCGCCAATATCGCGATACGTCAGGTGACACGCGTTACACGCGTTCGAGAGATCGAGCGTGTACTCCGAGAGGGCATCCTTGCTCTTCGTCTGCGCGAGGCGGTACGACCGCCGGGCCACCGAGACCATCCGATCGGTGAACCTGATCCAGTCCGGTTCGGTGACTGGCGCGGGCCGCCCGTTTTCACAGCGAAGTCCCGGTTGCATCATCAGCACTGATGCGTCGGCGAGTGCGGTGGAGGCGTTTTCAACCACTTGCCAGCCCGTGTAGAGGAGGAGACCGGTGTCGAAGGTCGTGAGCCCGTCTGGCCTGGACGAAGGGGGCGCCGGGGGCAGGTCAGCGGCCTCGACCTCCTGAATGCTGAAGATCAGATTGGAATTGTGGAAGAACACGGCGCGCATCAACTGGGCGAGATTGCCCGTGGGCGCATACCAGGAAGACGCAGGCGCGCTGCCTGCTCCGATTCCACGACCCGCTGGCCATTCGATCTTGCTGTTCACGGCGTCCATCGCCGGGAACTCGGTTTTGCCGGCGGGGAAGCCGTTGCTCTTGAGGATGTACGCGACGAGATCCGCGGCCTGCTCGGACGTCGGCTTCGCCGCGTCCTCCGCCTTTGGCGGCATGGCGTAGCGGATCTGGATGAAGAGCGCCGAGAGTGGTTCCATCCGGAACCTGTTGGTGAACCGTTCGCCGACCAACGCGGGCGCCTGCGCGCCCGCCAACGCCGGGCCGTGGCAGCCGGCGCAGCGCTGCGCGTAAAGCGTCTGGCCGCGAGCGGCCTGCGCATCAGAGAAGACGCCGTCCTGCACCGTGCGCGGCGTCTGCGTCTGCGCCGTGCGCGGCGGCTGCGTCTGCGCGTGGGTCGCCATGGACGTGATGAGGAGGAAGAGGATTGCGGCCGCAGCCAGCGCCGCAGCGACGGTCGGACGAATCATGGGCGGAATTGTCGCACGAGTGGATAAACCGCGAAGCGCTCGAGGATCGCGAAGAAGGATTGAGTACCAGACAGTTTCCCTTCGCGGCCTTCGTGGTTCAAGGCCCGTGAACGCCGCACCCTACGAGGAAGCTTTCACTTTCTGCCACTCGGCTTCCATCTCCTCCAGCGTCGCCTCGCTCATGGATCGACTGCGGGCGGTGAAGGCCCGTTCAACGGCGTCGAAGCGCGTCGTGAACTTGTCGTTCGCGCGGCGCAGCGCAGCCTCTGGCTCGATCCCGAGTTTGCGCGAGAGGTTGGCGATGGCAAACAGCAGATCGCCCATTTCCTCCTCGGCGCGCGAGAGATGGCCCGTGGCGCCCGACTCGACTTCGTGCCGCAGTTCGGCGACCTCCTCATCGATCTTGTCGAGAACGTCAGCCGCCTTCGCCCAGTCGAATCCCACCGCGGCCGCACGGGCACTCACCTCGTACGCCCGCAGCAGGGAGGGCAGTGTTTTGGGTACCCCGCTCAGGGTGGTCCTGGGCTTCTTCGCCGGTTGCCCCGCCGCCTCGCGCTCGCGCGCCTTGAGCGTTTCCCACTTCTCGATGACCTGACCGCTGGTCAGCGTCGGGTCACTCTCGCCCCGGGCGAAGACGTGTGGGTGACGACGAACGAGCTTCTCGCAGATCGCGTCGATGGCGTCGCCGATGGTGAACTCACCGCGCTCAGCAGCGATCTGCGCGAGGAACACGGCTTCGAAGAGAAAATCGCCGAGCTCCTCACACAGTTGGACAGGGCCGCCGCTCTCGATCGCCTCGAGCACCTCGTAGGTTTCCTCGAGCACAAACGGTCGTAGCGATGCCTGCGTCTGTTCCCGATCCCACGGACATCCGTCGGGCGCACGCAGCGCCCGCATGATCTCGACGAGCCTGTCAAAGCGCTCACCAGCGCCGTTGCTCATCGCACCCTTTGCACCCCTCGCACCCCTCGTACCTACTTCGCCAGCGGGTCCGGTCGCACCTGGAATTTCACGAGCTTGCTCGTCGTCCCCTTGCCGCCCTCGATGTGGAACGGCGCGCGTGTCGCGTATGTCGTCCAGATGCCCTTGCCCTTCCAGCCCGCCTTCGCATCGTCGATGCGGCCGTCCATCCCTTTTGCGTAGAAGCCCATCGGATAGGGCACGCGGAAGGTCAGAAACTTGCCATCTACCACTGCGAGCAGCGACTCGGATTCGTTGCCCGTTGCCAGTGGAACGTTGCGCCCGAGGCCGAGCATGTCGAACCGGTCAACGAAGTTGTAGTACGCGCTCTCGGCGCTCCCGGATTCCACCGCGCCTTTGTAGTTGGGGCCGGGCATCGCGTAGAGCGTCCAGCCCTCGGGGCAGTGCTGGCCGGTCGCAGTGGGTCCATTCAAGGGACCCTTGCACTTGCGCCGGTCGAAGCTGGCGTAATGACCGCTCGAGAGCACCGTCCACACCACGCCGTTGCCGTCCACGTCCATGCCGCGCGGCGCATATCCCTGCACCGGCGCCTTCGGGTTATTCCACGGGACTTCGTACACCTCCGCGAGGGCGGTGTTCGCCGGATCGCGTCCGAGGGTGAGGCGGACGACCGAGCCTGGCATTCCCATGACCGCGCCCCAGACCGATCCGTCCGGACTCGGCGCGACACCATAAAACGGCACGTTGACTCGTTTGTCTTTCTTCGGATCGATCGGCTGATCGGGCTCGACGTACGCGTCGCGCTTGCCGTTGCCATTGGTGTCGAGCACGAACACCGTCCAGCCCTGTGCGGCCTGCTCGTCCTTGGTGTCGAGATACAGCCGGGTGTTGAACCAGCCTTCGACCGGACCGCCGCCCGTGAACCAGAGGATGCCCTTGTCATCGAGGTTCAGGTGATGCGTGCCGAAGCACGTATCGATCGTGACGACTTCTTTTGTCTTCGGGTCGTACATCTGGAGCTGGCGTCCGCTCTGGGTGATCGGAAACGCCTTCGCAGACGGGTGATCGGAGCCCTGACGGCAGAACGACGCTGTCTGACCTGGCCGGATGCGCGCGGCGACCCATACGCGCGCGTCGCTGTCCATCGAAAAACTGTGTGCCGTTGTCTGTGTCGTCCAGATCGATTCGTCGCCCCAGTACGGTGACGGTTGCGTGGGCTTCGTGCTGGCCATGCTCGGGGTCTGCGGATCGCGGACCTTCAGATTGATCTTTGTCGCCGTGCTGGTTCGCGGATCGACGACCGGCATGTAGTCGGCGCTCTCCTCGAGCGCGCCATAGACCGGTCCATTTGCGTTGACGGTCGGATTGCGCTTGTCCGTCGCGATTTCATCGTGCAGATATGTCTTCGAATCCGCCCAGTCCCACATCGTCACGACGACGTTGCGCTCACGGCCCTGCGGCCGCTGCGGCGCCGCCGACGGCAGTTCGCCCTTCGCGATGCGGTCGGTCCAATCGGCGTACATGGCTGCCGCTCGAGCGCGGCCGACCTGGTTGAACCGCTGGAACATCCCGGCGCCAGCCTGTCCGGACTGCACCCGTCGCTCCCATGCGGCCGACGATGACGCAAACTTGCCGAGGCTGGGTGGAATCTCTCGCGTTGCCTTGTTGCCGAGTTGATGGCAGCCGGTGCAGCCGTCGGTGTTGACGATGTTACGGATCCATTCGCCCTGGCTCATCACGCTTGGCGAGATGCCGTTGCCGGTCGGTCCGGTGCCCGGGAAGTCGCTCTTCGGCGGCACCTGCAGCAGCGCCAGCCAGTACAGAGCGGGGTAGTACTGCGCGGCGGCGCGTGCATCGGGCGCGGGCACGGCGGTCAGCGACAGTTGCCGACCCGGGGCCGCTTTCACCTTCGGCGAATCAACGAGGCCGTAGCCGCGAACCCAGACGTCGTAACTGGCCTTCGGCAGATCCGGGACGAGGTAGCGCCCTTGATCGTCGGTGACGACGCTCTTGATAAGGCGCGTGGGGAGATCGGTGGTCTCAGCGATCACCCAGACGCCGGCCTCAGGACCCTTGGGGCCGGTTACCACACCGCCAATGTCGTCGGCGTCCACCGTCACCGGTCGCGCTGGTGCCTGGCCGATACCGGTCAGTCCCCATGCGGCAACGCCGACTGTGGCCGTGAGAATTGCTGCGATTCGCAGATGAATAGGGTTTCTCATCTGTCGCCTCCTTCAGTGCGCCGATTCTACTCGCACATCGGACCGTGCTCAGGACACGCGAATGGGGACTTCCTGAATGGCGTTGTTGCCGTAGCCCAGCCGGTTCCACTCGGCGCGCTCGGGCTGAGTACGGCCGGCCAGATCGGTTGCACGGGCCCGAAGGACGAGATCGTTTGGTATCCCGACGTGCGTAATCAACTCCCACCACTGCCAACTGGACCTATTGCGTTCGCTGACGAGACGCGCCTCCTGCCAGTCGCCACCATTGACGCTGACCTCGACGCGCGCGATCGGCGCTGCGCCGGACCATGCGACGCCACGGATGGCCAGTTCACCGGCGCGCACCTCCGTCTGCGACGTCGGCTCGGTAATCAGAGCGCGGACCCGCTGCAACGTGACCGGCTCGCTGACGACTCGGCCCTCCCGCTCCCACTCATACCGGTATTTGTCGCCCTGGTAATGGCCGGTGAACGTCCGGTCGATGATCTCGATCTCGCTCAACCACTTGACCGACGCGACGGCGTACCAGCGCGGAACGACGAGACGCAGCGGATATCCATGTTCGATGGGCAGCGGCTCGCCGTTCATCGCGTAGGCCAGCAGCACATCGCTGTCACGTGCATCGTCAATCCCAAGACTGCGCTCGAATCGCATCGCTTCAGGCAGGCCGTCCACAATGCCGCCGTCGGCGCCCCGAAACAGCACCTCCTTCGCGTCCTGTCGGATACCGGCGCGGTCGAGGATCTCAACCAGCGGCACCCCGGTCCATTCCGCAGTGCTGACAGCGCCCAACCCCCATTTCTCACCCTCGGTGGGCCGATCGAACAATGCCCGGCCGTTGCCGGCACACTCCAGGGTGACGACCTGTGTTTTCGATCTCATGTTCTGGAGATCACGGATGGTGAAGCTCTGCGACCGTTCAACGAGGCCACCAATCGTGAGCCGGAACGCCTCGGCGTCGAGATCGGGCATCCGGAAGTTGTTGCGCATGTAGAAGCGTGCGTTCGGCATGACGACGCCGCCGACGAGCGCCGCAAGCGAGGTCTCGCAGTTGAGCGGGTGTGCCCGATGCATGACCATGCCGGCGTCGATGGCGTGCTGGCAGGCCTCTTCGGGATCCAGCGTGGGCACGTCTGTGGCAGCCGGCGTGGGCGCCGCGCAGCCACCGCTTGCGACGGCACGCACGCACGTTGATGCGGGATAGATGTCGAGGCTCCCGGCCATCTGGAACGGCCGCATGAATTCGCGCAGGCGGTTCTCGTCCACGGCCTCGACGATCAAGTACATCGTGTGCTCGCCCTGCACGACGGCCTCACCCTGAATCTGCAGTCCGAATTTCCTGACGTTCGGGCGACTCAGGTGATTCAGCAGCGAGGCCCCCATGAACGGGTCCTGCGCCGGACAACCGTCGGCTGCATGCTGATGTCGGACGATGAAGAGAGGCATGGTACCAACCCTCACGGTCGGGGAAAAGCTCCCTCACGGTCCGGACAGTCCTGCCAGCGGGCTTTACGGGAGCGCCAACGCGACGTATTCGCCGGGGAACTGACGGCCGGACACCGCGACCAGCACGTACTGCTTGCCGTTGACCATGTAGGTCATCGGCGAGTTGCTGACGCCGGCAGGCAGCTCTTTTTCCCAGACGATCTTGCCGGTCTTCTTGTCGAACGCGCGGAACATCTTGCCGCCAAAGCCTGCGGGCACGCCCACACCTGAATCGCTGCCTTCGCCCATGAAGACGAGGGTCTTGGTGACGATCGCCGCGTTGCGGCCAGGCGTGCCAATCGGCGGCAGGTTCAGCCCCTTGAACGCCGGGTGATTTCTCAGGCCGTCGCCGTTGGCGACCTGCCAGAGGATCTCGCCCTTGTTCAGATCGATCGCCGTGAGCCGCGCGTACGGCGGCTTGAACGGATCGGGCAGGCCCTGCGGCCCGAGCATCTTCGCCCACTGACGCTTGACCCACGGCATGTTCGACTCGGTGTTTTCCGAGTGCACGAGCCCGACGATGTCGGGCATGTGCGTGGACGGGACGTAGAGAACACCCGTTTCGGGATCGAACGCCGCGCCACCCCAGTCGGCGCCGCCGTTGGTGCCCGGCAGATAGATCGTGCCTTTCTTGCCCTTCGGCGTGCCGACGACCTCCGCAGGCGTGAACAGCGGACCGTAGTTGTACTCGTCGACGATCTTCCTGGCTTCCGCCTTCAGCTCGGGCGTGTAGTCGATCAGATCCTTGTCCGTAACCCCCTGCTGATCGAATGCTGGCGGTTTCGTTGGAATCGGCTGCGTCGGCGAATACCATTCGCCGGGCACCTCGCCCTTCGGGACCGGTCGCTCTTCGATCGGCCAGATCGGCTTGCCGGTGACGCGATCGAGGACGTAGACATACGCCTGCTTCGACACCTGCGCGATGGCTTTTACCGTGCGGCCATTGACTTTGATGTCACCGAGAATTGGCGCAGCAGGGAGGTCATAGTCCCAGATGCCGTGATGCAGCGTCTGGAAATGCCACACGCGCTTGCCGGTCTTCGCGTCGAGGCACAGGATGCTTTCGGCGAAGAGGTTGTTGCCGGGCCTGGTGCCGCCGAAGTAATCACCGGTCGCTTCTTCGAGCGGGAGGTAGACGTAGCCGAGCTCTTCGTCCGCGCTCAGGAGCGACCACACGCCGCTGTTGCCTGAGTACGCCGCCGATCCGTTCAGCCACGTCTCTTCGCCGAATTCGCCGGGCCGCGGCACGACGTGGAACGTCCAGAGAAGCTTGCCAGTTTTGGCGTCGAACCCGCGGATGTCGTCCGGCGGTGCTTCTTTCGTCGCCTTGACGCGCTCGCTGAGATAGTCGGTTGCCGGCGCAGGCACGCCGCCGACCACGATCACATCTCTGACAACAATCGGACCGCTGCTGTTGCGATAGCCGGTGACGCCACCGCGGTCGTAGCCGACCTTCGTCAGATCGATCGCACCGTTCGTGCCCCAGTCCGGGTAGCGCTTGCCGGTCTTCGCGTTCAGCGCGATGAGGTTCGCGCCGCTCATCGTGAAGATCCGGGAGTCGTTACCGTTTGCCCAGTACGCCACGCTACGCGACGAGCCGCCGCGCGCGGGACCCTTCCCGTCCACGCTCGGCGGAACGTCGAACCACACGACCTTTCCTGTCGCGGCGTCGAGGGCGACGACGGTGCCGACGCCGCTGCTCATATAGAGCAGGCCGTCGACCATCAGGGGCGTGTTCTGCCAGTTGCCCGGCGCGTTCGCGCCCGGATACGCCGCTTTGAGCTCCTCGGGTACGCCCGATTGGCGCCACACGATCTGCAGCTTCCCGACGGTGTCTTTGTTGATCTGATCGAGCGGGGAGTACTTGGTGCTGGCCTTGTCGCCAGAGTACGCCGGCCAGTCGTGATTCTTGTCGTCCTTGCCGGTGACGGTCCACGCCGCGCCGACGACGATCGCTACGACGGACAACCACTGCAGCCTGTTTTTCACGTGAAGCTCCTTGCGCCGCGTGATTATACCTACGCTTCTCACGATAAAATCGCCCGACGCTGACGCGGCTCGGGCCAACCCGCTGAAAACAGTTCACACTTCCAGATTCTCGCTTCCCAGTTCGTGTTCGGGGTTCGGTGACGCAAAACGATGGGGAGCCTGGCGCAGAACGCGAATGCCGACGCGGACGTTCGAACTTCGAAGTTGAACCGAGCATGAACATGAACCCGGAACAGAGAACCGGGACGAGTGAACTGCTCGCCGCGCTTCGCTCGCCGCGCACGCTCTCGGTCTCGCTCCTCTCGTTCGCCTCCGGTCTCCCGCTCGGCCTCGTGTGGTACGCCATTCCCGATTGGATGCGGGACATCGGCGTCGACATCCGCGTCGTCGGGCTGCTGACGCTGGCGCAGGCGCCGTGGTCGTTCAAGGTGATCTGGTCGCCGCTCATGGACCGCTACGTACCGCCGTTCTGGGGACGACGCCGCGGCTGGATGGCGGTGTCGCAGATCGCGCTCGCCGTCCTCGTGCTGCTGCTGGCCGGCGTCGGCAGACGGCCCGAGGCGATCTGGGTGGTTGGTGCGCTGGCGTTTGCGATTGCGATCGCCTCTGCGTCGCAGGACATCGCCATCGATGCCTACGCGGTGGAGGTGCTGCGGAAGGAAGAGCAGGGGGCGGCGGTCGGCGCGCGGCTGGCGTTCTATCGCGCGGCGATGCTCGTCTCGGGCGGTGCCGCGATTACGCTGGCCGCCCAGAGTGGCTGGCCCGCTGTTAACGCGCTACTGGCGCTCGGATTCGTGCTGATGGTGGTGCTCACGTGGCGGTCGCCTGAGCCCGAGGTGCAACCGACGCCGCCTCCGACGCTTCGTGAGGCGGTCTGGCTACCGCTTGCCGGGATGTTCCGACGGCATCGCGCCGTCGAGATCCTCGCGTTCGTCGTCCTCTACAAGCTTGGCGATCAGCTCACGCAGTCGCTCACACGTCCGTTTCTTATCGACATGGGGTACGACGCTGTCCAACGCGGCATCGCGCTCGCGACGCTGTCGGTGGGACTGACCATCCTCGGCACGTTCGCCGGCGGGTTCGTCACGACGCTCGCGGGTCTTGGCCGCGCACTCTGGATCTTCGGCGTTCTGCAGATTCTGTCGAACGCCGGATACTTCCTGCTCGCGGTGCTGGGCCGACCCAACGTGCTGGCGATGTATGGCGCGACCGGCTTCGAGGTCTTCACGTCCGGTCTGGGGATGGGCGCGTTCGGCGTGCTCTTGCTGCGGCTCACGGAAAAGCGTTTCTCGGCAACGCAGTACGCGCTGTTCTCGAGCTTGTTCGCCTTGCCGCGAGTTGTCGCCGGGCCGATCACCGGGTTCACCGTCAACGCCGTCGGCTGGCCGTCCTTCTTCCTGTTGACGATGATGTCCGGTATCCCGGGACTGGTGATGCTTGCGCGATTCGTTCCCCCTGGCACCCGCGAGCCGAATCTCGATTTAAGATGATCTGAATGTCAGACGACCACTCGCAGGACCAGGCTGAGTCAGCCGTCACGTTCCTCGGTTTTGTCCTCTCGCTTGCCCACACGGCGGCCGTGCACTTTGGCGACGTTCCCGACCCGGTGTCGGGCGAGACCATTCCGGCGAATCTTCCGGCCGCACAGCAGATGATCGACATCCTGTCGCTGCTCGAGGAGAAGACGCGCGGGAACCTCACCGCCGAGGAGCGCCAGTTCATGGAACAGATCCTGTACGAACTGCGCCTTCGCTACGTCGAGGCCAGCAAGCAGGGAGCGGCACCGGAGCCGTCGCGGATCATCCTTCCCTGATGCACCGGGCGGGACGGGTCACGTTCCTCGGCACCGGGACCTCTTCCGGCGTGCCGATGATCGGGTGCACGTGCAGCGTGTGTCGCTCCGCCGACCCTCGTGACAAGCGCCTTCGGCCGTCGATCTACGTTGATGTGCCCGGCCACGCGTCAATCCTGATCGACACGACGCCGGACTTCCGTCAGCAGGCGCTCACGGCGAACATCGAGCGCATCGACGCCATTCTCTTCACGCACAGCCACGCCGATCACATCCTCGGCCTCGATGACATCCGCCGGTTCAACTGGATCCAGGGTGGGCCCATCGCCTGCTATGCGGCCGCCGACACCTGGGAGAGCGTCCGACGCACGTTTCATTACGCCTTCGACGGGTTGCCGCGGAAGGGCGGTGGCATCCCGAACATCGATCCCCACACCATCGAAGGACCGTTCGCGGTTCGTGACGTGGCCGTGGTGCCGGTGCCGGTGTGGCACGGCGACGCACGTATTCTCGGCTTTCGCTTCGGCACGTTTGCGTACCTCACGGATTGCAATCGTCTCGACGATGCAGCCTGGAGTCTTGTGGATGGTGTCGAGACGCTCGTCATCGACGCCCTGCGCGACAAGCCGCATACGACGCATTTCACGGTCGACGAAGCGCTGGAGGTCGTCGCCCGGATCAAGCCGCATCGTGCGTACATGACGCACATGTCGCACGACCTTGGCCACACCGCCACCACCGCGCGACTGCCCGCCGGCGTCGAACTGGCTTATGATGGGCTCGTGCTCGACGTGTCCGTCGACGTGGAGTGAATGCAGACGATTCACTTCCCCGACGACGCGCGGCCCGCGGGGCTCGCGCATCCGGTGCTGGCGCTTGGCAACTTCGACGGCATGCACCGCGGACACCAGAAGATCATCGATCGCGTGAAGCGCGGCGCGGCCGAACACGGCGGCTCTCCGATGGCGATGACCTTCGACCCGCATCCGCCACGCATCGTCCGTCCGGACAAAGCCCCACCGTTGCTGATGACCAAGGCGCAGCGCCTGGAAGCCCTGCACCGCGCTGGCATCCAGTGTGTCGCCGTGGTGCGCTTTACCAGGGAGCTGTCGCAGTGGGATCCCGAGACGTTCGTCCGGACGGTGCTCGTCGAATGGCTCCGCGTGTCGGAAGTGTGGGTGGGGGCCAACTTTCTCTTCGGGCACGATCGAAGTGGCAACTTCACCAGTCTGCGCACGCTGGGGCAGCGCTACGGATTTCGTGCCGATAAAATTGATCCGGTGCGTTATAAGGACTTCGTCGTGAGCAGCACGCGAATCCGCCGCCTGGTATCCGAAGGCCGCCTGGACGAAGCGGGTGCGCTCCTGGGCCACCCCTATTACATCGACGGGACTGTGGTAGAAGGCAGTCACCGCGGTCGCGAGATCGGGTTCCCCACCGCGAATATGACCACGGAGAACGAGCTGCTGCCGCCGCACGGGGTGTATGCGACTACGATGACGATTGACGGAATCGTGCATGCCGGCTTGACCAACATCGGTACTCGACCGACGTTCGATGAAACCACAACGACAATTGAGACGCATGTGCTTGGCTATTCGGGCGATCTCTACGGACGCGATGTGAGGCTTGGATTCGTGTTACGCCTTCGCGATGAGCGGCGATTTGACGACGTGGATGCGCTGCGGGCGCAGATCGAAGCGGATCAGCGCCGGGCGGAGCGGCTGTTCAGCCGGCTGTCGGTGTAGTGTGAACGGCGTGGGATTTCTGCTGAACCTTTCGTTTCCGGCCGAGGCGCACCACGTGACAGCCCTTCGCGACGTGGTGGCGCAGGCGGCTCGCCAGGCGGGCTGGGACGAACAACGCGCCCGCGATTTCGCCGATGAGGCGGCGGCGCTGCTGACCGAGACCGCGGGTCACCATGCGAGCGCTGGCAGCATGACCATTACCGTGGAGCTCGGACCGCCGATACAGGTGATCTGCGCGGGCCGACGGTTGACACTGGAGAATCCGGCTGAAGCCGGACCCCACACTCCAACCTAGCGATGCTCCGGCTTTATAACACCCTGACACGGCAGGAAGAGCCGTTCGCTCCCGTGCGCGACAACGTCGTGCGGATGTACGCCTGCGGGCTTACTGTGTACGCGCGCGGTCACATCGGCAATTTCCGCACGTTCGTCTGCATCGACGTCCTGCGCCGGACGCTGAAGTATCTCTGCGGCTACGAGATCAGGGGCGTCGTCAACTACACGGATGTCGACGACAAGACGATCGCGGGCGCGCAGAAGGCCGGCACGCCGCTCCGCGACTACACCCAGATCTGGATCGATGCGTTCCGTGATGACTCCGACCGTCTCGGGATCGAGCAACCAGAGGAGTTACCGCGCGCGACGGACGAAGAGAACATGCGCGCGATGGGCGAGATGATCCTCGCCCTCGAGCGGAACGGTCACACCTACCGGCGCGACGGGTCCATCTATTTCAAGATCACGTCGCTCCCGAGTTACGGACAGCTCGCCCGCCTCGATCACGAAGGCCTTCATGCCGGTGCCCGCGTCGATGTGGACGAATACTCGAAAGACGATGCCCGCGATTTCGTGTTGTGGAAGGCGACGAAAGACGGGGAGCCGACCTGGGATGTGGGGACCGGCCCCGGCCGTCCCGGCTGGCACATCGAGTGCTCGGCGATGGCGCTGCGACTGCTGGACGGGCCGCCGATCGACATTCACGCCGGGGGCGTCGATCTGATCTTTCCGCACCACGAGAACGAGATCGCGCAGGCCGAAGGCGCGACGAAGCAGACGTTCTCGCGTTTCTGGGTGCACGTCGAGCATCTGTTCGTTGAGAACGAGAAGATGTCGAAGTCGCTCGGTAACGTCTACTGCATTCCCGACGTGCTCGCGCGCGACCACCGCGCCTCGTCGCTGCGGTATCTGCTGCTGTCGTCCCATTACCGCAAGCAACTGAACTTCACCTGGGTCGGGATGGATCAGGCGGAGGAGTCGCTGCGGCGGATGGTCGACTTCCTGACGCGACTGGATCACCTTGCTGGAGGTCCGCCTCAAGGCGGACACTACGCAGGCCCGGCTGAAGCCGGACACTCCGTACCAGTGGACCAGCTGGTCATGACCGCACGGGAGAAGTTCAAGGCCGCGCTCGAAAGCGACCTCAACACCGCCGCAGGACTGGCCGCCATCTTCGACCTCATTCGCGACGTGAACGCCGCGATCGACGCCGGGCAGGTGAGCGTGGCAGACGCGGCCGTCGTTCGCGAGGCGTTCGAGCACTTCGACAGGGTGCTCGGCGTGATCAGCCTGCGCCGGGCTGAGGATGCCGAGCCGCCCGTGCCGAAGGAGGAAATCGAGCGCCTGATTGCCGAGCGCAAGGCTGCGCGGCAGCGCAGAGATTTTGCGGAAGCCGATCGGATCCGCCATGAACTGGCCGAGCGCGGCATCCTGCTCGAGGACAATCCCTCCGGCACACGCTGGAAGAAGAAGTGACTGGCCCCTCGCTGAAGACCGCGCTCCCGGGTCCGAAGGCGCAGGCGATCATCGAACGCGACGCCAAAGTCGTCTCTCCGTCCTACACCCGCGACTACCCGCTGGTCATCTCCCGTGGCGAGGGGGCATTCGTCGAGGATGTGGACGGCAACGTCTTTCTCGACTGCACCGCCGGGATCGCCGTCACCTCCACCGGCCATTCTCATCCAGACGTCGTGGCCGCGATCGTCGAGCAGGCCGGCAAGTTCCTGCACATGTCGGGCACCGACTTCTACTACGAGCCGCAGGTGCGGCTGGCAGAGGAGCTGTCGGCGATCGCGCCGATGCCCGGACCGCACCGGACGTTCTTCGGCAACTCCGGCACTGAAGCGATGGAAGCGGCGATCAAGCTGGCGCGCTATCACACGAAGCGTCAGAACCTGATTGCCTTCTTCGGCGCCTTCCACGGCCGCTCGATGGGTTCGTTGTCGCTGACGGCCAGTAAGCTGGCGCAACGCAAAGGCTTCTCACCGCTGGTGCCGGGCGTGTTTCACGTGCCGTACGCCAACTGCTACCGCTGTCCGGTCAACGCCACCCCCGATACCTGCGCGGCCGAATGTCTGCGGTTTCTCGAAGAGCAGACGCTCGTGCACGTAGTCTCGCCCGATGAGGTGGCGGCCATCGTCGTCGAGCCGATTCAGGGTGAGGGTGGCTACGTGGTGCCGCCCAACGTCTTTCACGAGCGCCTGCGCGAACTGACGTCCCGCCACGGGATGCTGCTGGTGGTTGATGAGGTGCAGTCCGGTATGGGCCGGACAGGGAAGTGGTTTGCGATCGAGCACGCCGGCGTTCAGCCGGACATGGTGGCCACGGCGAAGGGCATTGCCTCGGGCTTGCCGCTCGGTGTCGTCATCGCGCGTTCCGCGCTCATGGCCTGGCCGGCCGGCGCGCATGCGAGTACGTTTGGCGGCAACCCGGTGGCTTGCGCCGCGTCGCTCGCGACGATTACGTTGATTCGCGAGCAGCTGATGAAGAACGCGGCCGACGTTGGCGGGCATCTCCTCGCGGCAGTGAAGGAGCTGATGAAGAAGCACCAGCTGATTGGCGACGTCCGCGGCCGTGGCTTGATGATCGGGATCGAGCTGGTGCGCGATCGTCAGACGAAGGAGCGTGCGGTCACCGAACGCGATCGCGTGGTGCTCGAATGTTTCAGACGGGGACTGCTCGTGCTGGGCGCCGGCCGGAATGCGATCCGCCTGTCGCCGCCGTTGGTACTGACCAGGGATCAGGCCGATACCGCGGTGCGTATTCTCGACGAGGCCCTCTCCGATGTCGTGTCCGGCTTCAGCCGGACCTGACATGGCCCGCTCCATGCCTCTCTGGACCGGCATGGCCGAAGACCTCCGACAATCTCTGGGAAAACTGGGGGAGAATCTGGCCTGCGCGGCGCTGAAGCAGCGCGGGTACGCAATTATTGCGACGCGCTACCGCACACGAATTGGCGAAATCGACGTTGTCGCCCGCGACGGCGACACGACCGTGTTCGTGGAAGTAAAGTCGCGTGCAGGCGATGAGTTCGGCGGAGCGGCGGCGGCGGTTACAGCCTGGAAGCAGCGTAAGGTGTCGCTGATGGCGATGGACTATGTGGCGCGCCACCGGCTCGAAAACCGCCCGTGCCGTTTTGATGTGGTCACCGTCGACGTGTTCGACGGTAAGCCTCCAAGGATTGAGATCTATCAGCATGCATTCGAATCGCCGTTTTGACTCGTCGCGAGCGTCGCGGTCTTACGCATGAGCGAACTCCGTAAGGATCCGGTCACCGGCCGCTGGGTCATCATCTCCACCGAGCGGCGCAAGCGCCCAACCGATTTCCGCCTCGAGTCCGTGACATCGAGTACTGCCGACGGCTGTCCCTTCTGCGAAGGACATGAAGAGATGACGCCGCGCGAGCTGCTGGCGCACAGGAACGGCAGCGCACCGAACGGCCCCGGCTGGAGCCTGCGCGTGGTGCCGAACCAGTTTCCCGTGCTGCGGGTGGAAGGCACGCTCGATCGCCAGGGTGAAGGGCTGTTCGACAAGATGAACGGCATCGGCGCCCACGAGGTCATTATCGAGACGCCACGGCACGAGGAGTCACTCGCGACGATGGGCGAGGGCGATGTGGAGGGAGTGCTGTGGGCGTTCCGCGAGCGGGTGCAGGACCTGAAACAGGACCGCCGCTTTCGCTACATCATCATCTTCAAGAATCACGGCAAGGTCGCCGGTGCGCACCTCGATCACTCACACTCGCAGTTGATCGCGCTGCCGATCGTGCCGCGCGAAGTGCGGGACGAAGTCGACGGCGCCCGCGTGCACTATGCGGCCAAAGAGCGCTGCGTGTTCTGCGACATCGTCCGCCAGGAAACGCAGGAGAACCGGCGTGTGATCGCCGAGAACGCAGACATGGTGGCTCTGGCGCCGTATGCGCCGCGCTTTCCATTCGAGACGTGGATTCTGCCGAAGCGGCACCAGGCGACGTTCGAGGACGCGCCGCGCCATGAGTACGCCGCGCTCGGACGGCTGCTGGGCGAGATCCTGCGCCGCATGAACCGGTCGCTGCGGACGCCCCCTTACAACCTGCTCATCCACAGCGCGCCGCTGCACGAGCCCGCAGCCGCGGACTTCTATCACTGGCATGTGGAGATCATTCCGACGTTGACGACGGTGGCGGGGTTTGAATGGGCGACCGGGTTTTATCTCAACCCGACGTCCCCGGAGGAAGCCGCGCAGGTGCTCCGCGACGCGCGAGCGTAGTTCGTCGCGTCCGTCTTCAGGCGAACCTGGCTGGGTGATCGTCGTGTCCGCCTTCAGGCGGACCTGTTTGGGAGAAACAGGGGCCGACGATCGTCAGCCCCTGATCGTGAAAGTGGCTACTTCCCGCCGAACCCGACGGAGACGCCAGCCGTGATGCGAAGGCCCTGCAGAGCGTCCGTGATGAGCTCGCTTTGGTCTTTGCCCTTGATGCGGATGTAGTCGCCGCCGACGCGCGCGGCAACCGCGTCGTTGATCTTAACGTTCGCGCCACCGCCCACGACCCAGGTGAGCAATGTGTCTGTGGCGCTGAAGGTCCCTTGTTCCCCCTTGAAGTTCGTCGCGCCCGCAAGGAAGTGGGCAAACGGGGTTGCCTTCGGGTTCTTTCTCGAGGAGGCGCGGATACCGAAGACGTACGGGAATGCCGTGATGTCGACGTCGCCTTCGAAATCAGTGATGGTCTTCTTGGCGCCGATCACCGCGCCCACGACGCTCCACGTGCTGTTCAGGTTACCGGCGACTTCGGCGAACCAGCCTTTGCTGAAGTGCACCCAGTCTTCATCCTGGTTGTCCTTGATCGCCATGTAGTTCCAACCGCCCGCGACCTCGACCTTCTTCACGCTCTGGGCTGAGGCCGGAGTCGAAAATCCGGTGACCACCAGACAAATGAGGCCCACCATTCCGAGCCACTTCATAGATCCACGCACATCCACCTTCCGTTCTGCCGCGCGTACCTGATGGCATCGTCCGCGTCGCGGCCCGCGGGACGATCCGGCTGTAACCTTAGCCCAACGGTTCGCCGAGCTCAAGCATAACCTCACGAAATTGTTTGATTTGGCTGGCGAAAGGGGCCCAAGAGAGGCGAAAGCCGGCGGGTAGAGCCGGCTTTCGCTGAGATGACCCGAAGGTCACCTTGGTTACTAGCGGCTGCCGATGCCGAAGGTCACGCCGATGTTGATTCGGAACCCGTTGACGTCGTCACCCTCGAGGACGAGGCCGTCATTCTTCGCCATGACCCGGACGTAGTCCACGCCCAGGCGCAGCCCAACGCCGCCGCTGCCCAACACGTTGACGCCGCCGCCCAACTGGATCGCGAGATCGGTTTCCGACGCGCTGAACGAGTCGTCCGTCGTGGTGGCCTTGAGATTTGCCCCGCCAACGAGAAACTGACCAAACCCCCTGATGCGGCCGGGGGAGCTGCCGCGCACGCCGAACATGTAGGTGTGAATCTTCAGCCTGAAGCTCTCGTCTTCGAAGGTCTTGTAGTTTCCGGTGACCTGACCAACGATGCTCAGGGTGTCGCTGACATTACCGGCCACGTCGGCGTACCAGCCCTTCGGGAACTTTTCCCAGGACTCATCGCCAGAGGCTTTCGCGGTAAACCAGCTGTAGCCCCCGGACACCTCCGCCTTCGGGGTGCCTTGCGCCGAGGCCGGACGGGCGTACCCGACGATCACGAGGCACAACAGGGTCGCACCGACCCACTTCATCGATCCACGCACAATGAACCTTCCGTTCTGCCGCGTCATTTCGGGCACCTCGTGTTGCGGCCCACGGGGCGCTATCTCAACCGTCACAAGTTAGCCCATGGGATCGATTCGTCACAAGCGCAAAGCCCCGGAGTGGCGCCCGGGTGCTACGATCTGGCAGAAGATGAGGGTTTTTGGGCAGACGGCCCTGATCGTCTGCTGCCTCGGCGCCGTGGCATGCGGGTCATCCGAACCGCGTTCGCCGCTGATTCTGGGCGGCGATTCGCCAGGGGCGGGGCGGGGGCCGCAAGACCTGACGACGCCGCAGAGACGTGCGCTGCGGAAGGTCATCACATCCGCTGGAGAAACGTGCGGCGCGATCGTCGGTCGGGCGTTTCTGCGCGACACCGGTTTTCTGCGTGACACAGATCCTGCTCCGAGCTGGGAAGCGTGGGAGGTGCAGTGCACCGAGGCGCCGTATTCCGTCATGGTGCGTGCAGACGGGACACCGGCTGCCGTCCGCCGCTGCATCGGCGGGGGCTTCCGTGATTCGCCGTGCGCGCAGCCGCATACGGAACGGCCGTATGGAGGGCGGCGTCCACCTGAAGGGCCGCTGAACCCGGATCTGCAGAAGCTGCTGGAACCGATGACGGCGAAGGACGGGAAGACGGATTGACACTTCCAACTCCGAAATTCCAAGTGAGCCGGCTGGGTTGATTGGCTGTAAACGCGCGTGGTACGCTAAGGTTTCGTCGCGGGCGGGAATAACTCAGTGGTAGAGTGCGACCTTGCCAAGGTCGAAGTCGCGGGTTCGAATCCCGTTTCCCGCTCCAACTTCCGCTCACGAATGCTGGCGGACTGCTGATAGGCAATGATGCCCCTGCCGTCGATCGATCGTAGTGTCCGGCTTCAGCCGGACCCGCGCCATCAGGCGCGCTGTCGCTGTTGCCGCTGCGCATAGACGCGGGCGGACGACTCCTGTTTCAGTAGATCAGTTCCAGCCGGCGCCGTCGCCAAGTGGTAAGGCAGAGGTCTGCAAAACCTCCATCCCCGGTTCAAATCCGGGCGGCGCCTCCAATCCGAGAGCTAGTTAACACTGCACTTACAGGCGATCCGTTTTCGAGCGCATCCGCCGTCTTCGGAGCATTTCGGAGCATTACGCCGAACAAGCTGTCTTCGACCGCGGTTACTGCGGCTCGGTGCGACGCGTCGACGACGTGCGTGTAGATGTTGAGCGTCGTCGAAATGCTCCCGTGCCGGTCCTCCACCGAATCATGAGCAGCACGTATGCCAGTCGCCTGATCCGTGCCGCCACATCGCTGCGTGCAAATCTTTCGCGCGGTCGAGCCCGGTTACACTGACGCCGGCCCATGAGCGACACACAGTTGCAACAGCTGACGACCGCCCTGGCGGATCGTTATCGCGTGCTGCGTGAGATCGGTCGCGGTGGGATGGCCACGGTCTATCTGGCGGACGATCCGAAGCACCGCCGGCAGGTCGCGATCAAGGTGCTCGATCCGGCGTTGTCAGCGGCATTGGGTCATGATCGATTTCTTCGCGAGATCGAGCTGACTGCCAGCCTCACCCATCCGCACATCCTCGCGCTCTATGATTCCGGCGTTGCCGACGGCCTGGCCTACTACGTGATGCCCTATGTCGAAGGGCAGACCCTGCGTGCACGCATGTCGGACCAGCGACGGCTGCCGCTCGCCGAGGCGTTGCGGATCGTGAACGGTGTCGCCGATGCG
Organism: Vicinamibacterales bacterium; assembly: GCA_035647075.1. Classification (GTDB taxonomy): domain Bacteria; phylum Acidobacteriota; class Vicinamibacteria; order Vicinamibacterales; family UBA2999; genus Gp6-AA40. Next base: position 22,617 of record DASROF010000229.1, read on the forward strand.
CTGGCCTTTGCCCACCGCAAGGGGATCGTCCACCGCGACATCAAGCCCGAGAATGTGCTGCTGCAGGCGGGACACGCGCTCGTCGCCGACTTCGGCATCGCCCATGTCGCGAGCGTTGCTGGCGACGTGGGATTGACGCGGACCGGCATGATCGTCGGCACACCCTCGTACATGAGTCCGGAGCAGACGGTGGGCGATGCCGGCGTCGATGGCCGAAGTGACATCTACAGCCTCGGCTGCCTGCTCTTCGAGGCACTGGCCGGTTCACCGCCATTTCGAGGTGGCACCGCCGTGGATGTCGCGAGGCGGCGGCTGACCGAAGCGGCGCCGCGGCTCCGTGCGTCGGCGCCCGAGATTCCCGCGGCCGTTGACGAGGCGGTGGCGAAGGCGCTGGCGCGCGATCCCGGAGATCGATTCGCCACCGCCGAGGCGTTTGCCGAGGCTTTGCGGACGGCAGGTGCGGCGACAACCAAAGTGCCCGCGAAGGGACTCGTCGTCCTGCCGTTCGGCAACTTGAGTCCGGATCCCGAGAACGAGTTCTTTGCCGACGGTCTCACTGAAGAAGTGATTGCCGACCTGTCCAGTATCAGTGCGCTGCGCGTGATTTCGCGGACGTCGGCGATGCGCTTCAAAGCGACCGACAAGGATCTCAAGACGATCGCACGGGAACTGAATGTCCGCTACGCGCTCGAGGGCAGTGTCCGCCGCGCCGGCTCGAGTCTGCGCGTCACCGCACAGCTCATCGACGCCGAAACTGACTCCCACGTGTGGGCGGAGAAGTACTCCGGAAGCATCGAGGACGTGTTCGCGATCCAGGAGGAAATCTCGCGAAGGATCGTCAAGGCGCTGCAGGTGAAGCTCACCGACACCGAGTCTCGTGCGGTAGCCGAGCGCCCCATCGACAGTCCGGCGGCCTATGACTGTTACCTGCGCGCGCAGCACGAGATGTTTCAATTCACGCCAGCGTCGCTCGACCGAGCCGAAAAGCTGGCGGATGCCGGGCTGGCAATCATCGGAGAGAACGCACTGCTGCTCGCGACCCGCGGTCTCGTGTCGTGGTATTACCTCAACTTCTCGATCCGGCCCGAGGAACGCTACCTCGAAGAGGCGGCATCATTCGGCGCCAGGGCCCGCGGACAGGATCCGCACAACTTCCTCGGCGTCCTTCTGAACGGTCTCGTGGCAGCGAAGCGGGGCGACATTGAGGGCGCCGTGCGCGATATGCGCAGCGCGCACGCGTTGAAGCCGGGCGATGCCTCGGTGGCGCGGGAACTGATGCGCCACCTGCAAGCGGCAGGTCAGGAGCACACGGCGTTCTGCCAATCGATCCGAGACACGGTGTTCAAAATCGATCCGCTCAACCCGCTGAACTGGAGCCAGGTGGGGTACCACCACCTCGCCGGCGGGCGAATCGCGCAGGCCGAATCGTCGCTGCGACGGGCGCTCGAATTGTCGGAGCGCGGTAGTCCCGCCGGCACCTACGTCGGCTTCCTTCTCGCGATGCTTGGCGGGCGGGAAGAAGCGGTGCGCATCCTCGACGACGTGGCGACGGCCCAGGGGAACTCGCCGTATGGGTCGCTGAGCGGGTTTCTGGCGCGGGCGCTGCAGGGAGATGCGGATGCGGCGGTCAGGCACGTCACTCCGCTGCTGGAGCAGTCCGCTCGGTGGGTCGAGTATCTCGCCTGGATGCTCGCAGACGGCTACGCCCTGATCGGTCATCGCGACGCTGCGGTGCGCTGGCTGACGCGAGCGATGGGCCAGGGGTTCATCAACTATCCGATTCTGTCGACGCTCGACCCGCTGCTCGAGTCAATCCGCGGCGAAGCGGACTACCAGGCGCTGATGCAGCAACTGCATCGACGCTGGCAGGCGTTCCCCGTCGCAGGCACTGCTTGATCT
>DASROF010000230.1:0-3490 GCA_035647075.1 Vicinamibacterales bacterium
ACGACACCCCCGACCAGCGCCCCGCCACCAGCCCGCTGACGTCGCCGACCCCTGTGAATGCCGCGTCTCGATGAACGGCGACATCGCAAGTCCGTGCCGCACGGGAACCGAGCCAAGGTCGATCGGTCTGGCCGTGCGCACCGTATGTTCACCGCACCGAACGACCTTCGACGAGGACCGAGCGTGCCGTGTACTGGCCGTAGATCGCGGGCATCCGCGCGGATAAGTAGAATCCCCGTTACCACTTTCCAACTCCCAACGACTGGGAATTGGGATTTGGAGGTTGGGAGTCGACTTGTTCCGTTGGCACATGCCGCATCCACTCGCCCTGCTTCTGGGGTGTGTGGTCATCGCTTCGTCTCTCAGCTATATCCTTCCGGCCGGCGAGTACGAACGGCGCCCCGACAAGACGACGGGGCGTAACGTTGTTGTGCCAGGGTCGTTTCACGACGTCCCGAACACACCCGTCGGACCCTTCGCCACGCTGATGGCTGTTCCCAAGGGAATGGCCGATGCCTCCTCGGTCATCTTCCTGGTCTTTCTTGTCGGCGGCGCATTCAGCGTCATCGACGCGACAGGCGCCTTCAGACAGGGCGTGCAGTGGCTCGCCCACCGGCTCTCCAACCGTACTGAGCTGATCATCCCGATCGTCTCGATCGCGTTTGCCACGGGCGGCGCGGTGGAAGGGATGTGGGAAGAGATCATTGCGCTCGTCCCGGTCCTGCTCCTGCTCGCCAGGCGCGTGGGATTCGATGCGCTGACCGTCGTGTCGATGAGCATCGGCGCAGCGGGAATCGGAAGCACGTTCGGCCCGCTCAATCCGTTCAGCGTGGGCATCGCTCAGAAGCTGGCGGAGCTGCCGCTGCTCTCCGGCTTGTGGTTCCGGATGGCGGTGATGATCCCGGCGCTCGGCTTCTGGATCTGGGGAACCGTGCGGCATGCAAGACGTCATCGACGTCCACCGGTGATCGAAGCGGGCCCGACGGACAGTTCGCTGCCGCTGCGTCACGTGGTCACGCTGCTGGCGGTGATCGCGACGTTTGCGCTGTACGTCTTCGGCGCGGTGCGCTACTCGTGGGGATTCGACGAGATGTCCGCGCTTTTCCTGCTGATGGGCGTGGCCGCCGGGCTGCTCGGCGGCCTTCGCGTCACAGGCACGTCACAGGCGTTCGTCGAAGGCTTCCGCTCGATGGCCTTTGCCGCGATGTTGATCGGCGTCGCCCGCGCGATCTTCGTCGTCCTCGACCAGGGTCACGTCGTCGACACCATCATTCACGCCATGGTCACGCCGCTGGCGCAGCTGCCGACCAGCCTGTTCGCCATCGGCATGAGCCTGGTGCAGACGGTCATCACCTTCCCGGTGCCGAGCAGCTCCGGTCGCGCGGTGCTGACGATGCCGATCCTGGTGCCGCTGTCGGACCTGCTCGGGCTGTCGCGGCAGGTGACGGTGCTCGCCTATCAATACGGGCCCGGCATTGCGGGGCAAATCATGCCGACGGATGGCGCGCTGCTGGCGGTCCTCGCGTTGGCCGGCGTCAGCTACGACCGGTGGGTGCGCTTCTGCGTCCCCATCTGCGCCATTCTGTTCGTCTTCAGCCTGGCGGCAATCGCCCTGGCGGCGACCATGGGACTCAAGTAGCAGACGTGTTACTCAGCCCAGACTAGGACTTGCGCACCCCGCTCGCCAACGGCGTCGAGAATGAGGCCGGGACCATTGCGCTCGATGTCCTCAAAGGTGAGATCGCCCGACTCGAATTCGACGGTGCCGTCCCCGAACGTCATCCGACGGTGGCCAGAAGACCCGCCTTGATGCGAGAGCGCCCAACGCGCGAGCCAGACGGGCACGTCGATGGTGATGAGCCGGCCGTTGCGCTCATCGTAGGTGAGGGCCTTGATCGCCTGCAGGTCGGCACGCCGTGTGGCGCTTGCGGGCGGCCGGTGTACGACCACATTGTCGTTATCGTCTGGGGTTTTCGTGACCTGAACGAGCGGCCTCTGCCCGGCAAACCGATTCCGCTGACGATCGAACTCCTGCTGTGCGGTCTGCTTCGGCACGGCGTCCGTATGCACGTGCTGCCGGAACATGAAGATGCTGCCACCGACGAGGGCGATGAAGATCAGCGCGCAAAAGCCCAGGATGCCGAAAACAACCCAGACCCAGGTCGGTGTCTTTGAAGCCATTGGTTCAGATCCGCATCTGATCGTTGCCGACGATCACCGGGCCGTCGAAGTGTTTCTTGACGTCGGGAATGAAGGCATCCTCAGGCGTGAGGGCGGGCGGTCCACCGGCGCGGCCGGCCGCCGGCACACCCAGCAGGTGATACAACACCACGCTCTTGACCTTCGCTTCCGCGGCCATCCGCCCGACGTCCTCGGTCGTGGAATGGGTCTCCAGCACGTGACGGTTGATACTCTCGCCACCGGCTGCGCCCAGACGGCCCGCGAGCTGCTTCTGCATCGCCATCGTCATTGCTTCACAGACAAATACGTCGGCGCCGCGCGCGAGTTCGACGAGGCCTGGCGAGTACGCGGTATCCCCTGAGATGACGATCGACCGATCGGGCGCATTGAAGCGATAGGCAAAGGAACGATGCGACATCTTCTCCTTGGCCCGATCGGGGAAGTGCGTGTTCTCGACCGCCTGGACGGTGACGCGCTCGTCCTTGTAAACCTGCGTCACCTTTGCGGCGGCAAGATCCTGGCCCTTGAAGATCGTCTCGGCCTTCACCGTGCGGCCTTCGTCAACGATTCGGATTTCGTTGTCACCGCTGAAGAACGTGATGGCGCCCTCTACCATCCTCTTTGTCCCCGGCGGTCCCCAGACTGTGGTTGACGCTGGATTGGCCTGGCCACCGGTCCACTTCATTGACAGCAGCGCGGCGAGGTCCGCAGTGTGGTCGTTGTGCAGGTGACTCACGAACACGTTGGAGATTTGTCCCACGCGGAGGCCTGCTTGCACCAGACCACGCACTGCACCGTAGCCGCAGTCAACCAGATAGGGCTCCCCTCCCGCGATCACCACGCTGGCTGTCTGCTGACGCCCCACTCCGACGCCGGGGCCACCCTGAGTGCCGAGCAGGATGAGCGTCGTCTTGTCGGGCAGCGGATTGGGACCGCCACCGCGTGCACCGGCAGCCGCCTGTTGGAATGCGCCAAGTGGTCCCCCGCCCGTCAGGCGAATCAGTCCGGCTCCCGACAGGAGGCCTGCCACGGTCCGAAGCCAGTCCCGGCGGCCGACTGTCCGGTCACCGCGCGTTGGGTGCTGCATGGTCCCTCTCACAGTTGGACGGCCTACTATGCCATGACCCGGGATTGATAAGATTCGCGCCATGCGAATAACCGGAGTGATCAGCGTCACGCTTTTCGCGACCGTGATGGCGTGCGCGCTGGCGACCCCGGCGTCCGCCGCTGGCCTGCCCTGCGATCGGGCGTGTTTGCGAACGACTCTCGATGCGTATCTCAATGCGGTCATCAAGCACGATCCGGCCGG
>DASROF010000231.1:0-17541 GCA_035647075.1 Vicinamibacterales bacterium
AGCGCGTACTCGTTCTGCGCCTCCACATACCCGCGGCTAATCGCGATCGCATCCAGCTCGTTGGCGCCAATACGCCGGTTCAGAATCTCCTGCCGGCCGGCCGCTGTATCGAACATCCACTTCCCGCCCCGCTTCACCAGCGGCCGGCCGGCAGGAGATTCTGAACCGGCGTATTGGCGCCAACGAGCTGGATGCGATCGCGATTAGCCGCGGGTATGTGGAGGCGCAGAACGAGTACGCGCTGAAGCCGCGTGAAGGCTACGACGTCAACCAGTACGCGCAACGGATCATTGGCACATCCGGAAAGCAGGACGGCCTCGCGTGGCAGAAGGCTGATGGCACCTGGGACGGACCGGTGGGTGAACACATCGCCAGCGCGATTGCGCAGGGCTACTCCAAGGGCGAGCCGTATCACGGCTACTACTTCAAGGTCCTCACCGGGCAAGGTCCCGCGGCGCCTCTCGGACAGCTGGACTACGTCATCAAGGGCGCGATGATCGGCGGCTTTGCACTGGTGGCCGCTCCGGCCGAGTACGGCGTCAGCGGTGTGAAGACGTTCATCGTGAGCCAGGATGGCGTCGTGTATCAGAAGGACTTCGGCGCAGCCACGGCGGACGCCTTTGCGAAGATGACGCGCTTCAACCCGGATAAGTCCTGGCAGCCGGTCAAAGGCGACTGATCGGCACATTCGAGGGAGCCTTTGCTCTTTTTGAGCTCGCCCTTTACCTCCGAGTCTCATTCCCTGGCTATTTCCTTGTGCCCTTCGTGGCGCGTTTGTCGTTGGCGGGTATAGACTTGGCCGGCGAATCGCCTTCGGAGGTGACTCATGGCACGGCCCCGCTCGCTGGCACGCATCCTCCTCGTCATCACACTTGTTGCGTCCGGCGTCATGTATGCGCAGCAGGTGAAACCGAATCAGCTGCTGGTCTTCATCTCGGCGGTTGACGGAAGCGGCGCCGCAGTGACCGATCTGAAGCCCGACGAAATTGTCTACACGGAAAGCGGCGTCCCCGGAAAAGTGGTGACCCTCGATCGCCATCAGCTTCCGATCAAGCTGACGATCGCCATCGACAACGGCAAAGACAGCCAGCCGGCCCTGACGTCGTTGCGCGAGGGACTCACCGGGATGGTCCAGGCACTGCCGCAGGACCTGGAAGTGACGCTGATCACCATGTCCCAGCCGCAGATGTTCGTGCGCCCGACGACCGATCGCGCGCAGCTGACGCAGGGGATTGCACGCTTTGGCCCCGAGTCGAACGCCGTTGCAAAGTTCAGCGAAGTTCTGGTCGAGTACGCGGACCGCATCGAGAAGGACTTCAAGGACAAGAAGCTGACCTACGCGCCTCTGCTGCTGATGGTGTCCAGCTCGACCCCCGAGCTCGAAAATGTGCAGCCCGATACGATCCAGAAGGCGCTGAACACGTTGCGGACGCGGGGCGCGCGCGTCTCGGTGATCATGATGACCACGACGCCCACCAATACTGATTCGGTCGCCAACATGACGCAGGGCCGGCAGGCGCTCATCGCGACGCCGATCGTCAAGGCGAGCGGTGGTAAGTTCGAAGCCGTCGTTCAGTTCACGCGGCTGGCGACGCTGCTTCCCGAGTGGGGCAAAGAGATCGCCGTGTCCCACACGAAGCAGGCCAATCAGTTCCGCGCGATCATCGATCGTCCCGGCGGTGCGACGGGGGCACTGAACAACCTCGGTCTGAAGCTGACGCGCCCCGGCGCCGAAGGCAGCGTCAGCCCCGACGGCCGGTTCTAGCCGAATCTCGACGGCCATGATGCAGGGTCTGGTTCGTCGCCGATGGCTGCTCGTCCGCACCGCCACACTCGTGGCCGGTCTCGTGACCATGTGCGCCGCGATGTATGGTCAGGAGGCATCTGCCATCTATCTGCTCGCCGTTGACGGCAAGGGCAAACCGGTGCTCGACGTTCAGCCGTCCGACATTGCGATCAAAGAGAACCTCGGGCCAAGCACGGTTGTGAGCGTCGAGCGCTTCGGCTGGCCGCTCAGAGTCACGGTCCTCGTCGACAACGGCCCCCGCACGAGCGATGCGCTCGTGCATTACCGTACGGGACTGAAGAAGTTCTTTGCCGGCCTGCCGGCGGGAATCGCCGTATCGCTCATCGCCACGGCACCCAATCCACGCTGGTTGCTCCGCGAGACGACAGACCGGGTGCAGATCGAGAAGGGGGTCAACCTGATTACGATCGATGACGGACTGGGACGCTTCAGTGATGCGCTCGGCGAGTTCGCCGAACGTCTCGACAGAGAATTCCAGGGCGTCGAAACAGAGCTGCCGCCGTACCTGCCGGTCCTCGTTTCGATCGCCACCACGCAGCAGGACGGAAGCGAGGTCCGGCGCGAGGCCAACGTCAAGATGGTCACCTCGCTGCGCAAACACCGTGTGTGGACCAACCTGATCATGGTCGCCCCCGGCTTTGGCGCGGCGCAGCCGGGCGGGCTGCCCGCCGCCGGTAACAGCGGTGAAGGACAGAACGCACAAGTTGCGAAGGCCGTACAGGAATTGACGGGTGGGCGCTACGTGCCGATTACCGGTTCGGCGACGAGTGCGCTGAGCTCGACGATCCTGCCCGACCTGGCCCGCGAGATCACGTTGCGCTATATCAAGCAGATGACGCAGCACCGGGTCGTGTTCGAACGCCCGGCCGGGGCCAAAGGCCCGATGCAGAACTTTTCCTTGTCCTTGTTGAATCACCCCGGCGCGCAGATTGTGCTCTCGACCGATGGGTCGATGCCGTAGCTGACCAGGTGTTAATTCCCAATTCCCAACTCCCCAGTCCCAAACGAAGACGTGCCTCCGGACATTTTCGCGTCTGTGCGGCCATCGTCGTCTTCTTGTTGGAAGTTGGAGGTTGGAAGTCGGACGTTGGGACGTTCGCGCAAGTCGCGAACGTCTCGTTCCGCGACATCGCCGCCGCTGCCGGAGTGAACGTCACACACGTGAACGGCGCGAGCGCTGAGAAGTATTTCGCGGAGATCATGGGGTCCGGCGGCCTGTTCTTCGACTTTGACGATGACGGCTGGGTGGACATCTTCATCGTGGACGGCGGATCGATCGCCGATCCCAAAGTCGCGGCGAGCGCCCGCCACCGTCTGTTCCGCAATCGGCACAATGGAACGTTCGAGGACGTCACGGCTCTGTCCGGCATCCGCCATCACGAGTACGGCATGGGCGCTTGCGCTGGCGACTACGACAACGACGGCGCCGTCGATCTGTACGTCACCAACTACGGCCCCAACACGCTGTACCGGAACCTGGGTCACGGCCGCTTTGCCGAAGTTCCTCGCGCCGGTGGTGCGGGGACGGCGTTGTGGAGCACGAGCTGCGCCTTCGTCGACGTGGACCGCGACGGATTGCTCGATCTCTTTGTCACCAATTACGTTCAGGCCGAGAAGACCAACAACAAATTCTGCGGCAGGCGCAGTCCGGTGATGCTGCGCGGCTACTGTCACCCGCTCGCCTACGATCCGTCGCCGAACGTGCTCTATCGCAACACCGGCAAGGGCACGTTCGTGGACATCAGCGCGCAGGCGGGAATCGCGACCTTGCGAGGCAACGGTCTTGGCGTCGCGGTCACCGACATCAACGATGACGGCTGGCCCGATGTCTTCGTGGCGAACGACGGCAAGCCGAACTTTCTGTTTCGAAACACTGGAACCGGGGCCTTCGAGGAAGTCGGACTCCCTGCTGGCGTGTCGCTGGCCGCTGATGCCAAGCCGCGAGCCGGCATGGGTACGGCGTTTGGCGATTACGACGGAGACGGCCGGCTCGATCTGGTGGTCACGAACCACGAGTTCGAGATGCACAGCCTGTTTCGGAATCTGGGCGGCGGCGTGTTTACCGACGTCACGCTCGAGAGCGGCCTCGGGCCGGCAACGCTTCCCTACGTGGGATTCGGCGTCGCGTTTCTTGACTACGACAACGACGGCAGACGCGACCTCGCCATCGTCAACGGCAACGTGGTGGACAACATCGCGGAGTTCCGGAAAGGCGCGAAGCATGCGCAGCCGAGCCTGTTGCTGCGGAACACCGGCGATCGATTCGTGAACGTGGGCAAGCAGGCCGGCCCGGCATTTGCCAGGGAAACGGTGGGCCGCGCGCTGGCCAAAGGTGACATCGACAACGATGGCGACCTTGATTTGCTGATCACCAGCAACGGCGGGCCCGTGCAGCTGCTGCTGAATGAGGGAGGCAATCGCAACAACGCACTCCTCGTGCGGATGATCGGTTCGACGTCGCTCACCGCAAGCGGTCCGAAGTCGAACCGCGACGGCATCGGCGCGCGGCTCACGCTGATCGCCGGCGGGCGAACGTACGTCGATCAGGTCAGCAGCGGCTCCAGCTATCTTACGCAGCACGACATGCGCGTCCACGTGGGACTCGGTAGCGCAACCAAGGTCGATCGTCTCGAGATCGCGTGGCCAGACGGACGGGTTGATGTGATGGAGAACTTGCCAGTCAATCACATCATCACCGTTCGTGAAGGTCAGGGGGAGACGCAGCGTGTGCCGTTCGCGCGCTGATACCAGACTGGTCCTGGCGCTGGTCATCGCAGCGCTTGTCTGTCCGCGCCAGGCGGCCGCGCAACGCGCGCCGGTCGTTCGCGGGCTCGCAGATCTGCGCCTCGCGCTCGACGGCACCTATGGTGACGAGGGCGCCGACATTGCCCGCAGGCTCACGGAGCTGTCAGATGCGGTGGCAAACTGGGATCGATCGATTCGCGAAACCGAACAGAACGTTCGCAGTCGGCTCGAAGGCGCAAATCCCGCTGACGCGGCGCGCGCTCACGAAACGCTGGGCTCCTTGTACCTGGAGCGCGGTCGGCTCGCGGATGCGATCAGTGAGTTCGAGGCCGCAAGCCAGCTCGCACCCCAGCAGTCGTCGCTGCCGTTCTTCCGCGCGCTCGCGCTCGAGGCCAACGGCAACGCCGACCTTGCTGCCGCCGCGTTTCACCAGGGGTGGCGGCTCGACCCTGACAACCCGATCACGGCTTACCTGGCGTTAGCGCGATCGACGATCGACGGGGCGGATCGCCCCCGCGCCCATGAAACGCTGTTGCGCACGATCCAGAGCGTGCTCCGCGGCGGCCGCTCGCAGCGATCGCCGTTCCTCGATCCAGTCTTCTCCCTGAACGAATCCGGCGGCGCCGTTGTCTTTCCGCTGGCTCGCTATGCCGACGGTTTCGCGCGTGCGCTGCACGCCGAACTCAGTGAAGCCGTCGCGGTTCTGCGACAGGCCGCCGCGAATGACCCTCTGATCGTCGACCCGGCGTCTCAAACCGACGGTTTCCGGCAGGCGGCAGATGCGCTGCGGCGCGGCAATTTGCGGGCCGCAATCGTGGCGTTCGAGAAGGTTGTGATGGCGTCTCCGCGTTCCTCGGAAGCGCACCGCATGCTCGCAACCGCGGCTGCAATTGCTGGTGATACCCGCACGAGTGTCGAGCAGTTCGAGGCTGCTCTCCGGATCCGTCCCGATGACGAGCGGTCGTGGAGCGCGTTCGCCAATACGCAGGCCGATGCAGGAAACCTCGTCGATGCCGCGCGCACGCTCGAAAAAGCCATCACGGCGGTACCGGGATCGGGACGGTTGCGGTGGAGACTTGCCGCTGTCCTGGTGAAACTCGACCGCATTGAAGACGCGCTCGCGCAGTACACCGAGGCCGAACGACTGACACCCACCTCGGGACGGGACGTGGTGCAACAGGCGGTCGCGACTTCTGCCTGGCGGCAATTGGACCTGGCGCGGGCCACCGCCGCGGGCGAGCGCCGTGCGCGAGCGAACCTCAACGACGCTGCTGCCCATCGCGACCTGGCGGACCTCTATACGAAGCAGGACCGTCAGGAGGACGCGTTTGCCGAGCTCGCGATCGCCGCGTGGCTCGACCCGGACGATCCGCTCACGTTCGTCGAGCTCGGGCGCAGTCTCATGGCCGATCGTCGGGACGAGGACGCCGTCGCAGCCTTGGAGCGTGCGGTGTCGCTGCAACCCGACCTGCGCGAAGCGCGATATGCGCTTGTGCAGGCACTGACACGGACATCGAGGCGAGCCGACGCGCAGCGGCATCTGGCGGAGTTCGAGCGACAACGCGCAGAAGCCGTCGCACGCGAGCAGCGGGCACTCGATATCGAAGCGGCCAGGAACGACGCCGCGATGAAGACTGCCGCAGGGCAACACCGCCAGGCCATCGAAGTCCGGGAACGAGTGATCGCGCTTCAACCCGATGTGGCGCAGAACTATCTGGACCTGGCGGAGGCGCTCGTCAAAGCCGGCCGGCTTGCGGAAAGCCTCCAGTATTTCGTCAAGGCGGCTGAGTTGAATGGCGTCGCCGATGTGCACGGTCGACTGGCGGACGTCCTTGCCCGGTTGGGACGCACCAGGGAGAGCGCGCTGGCGCGCGAGACCTACGAGCGGTTGCGGCTGGAAGATTTTCGCCGCCGATCGAGCCGATAGGGCGTTCCCCCTCGCAATAGTAGATTGACACTACAGCCGAACTGGCATACAAGTCCGCCACGAGCCCAAGGTAACGCGGGGGCAACGTCGCTTCTCACTCCCAGTGGAGGTCCGTGATGCGTGGATTAATAAGGCCACTGCTCCTCGTCGTAGCAGTCCTGTTGGCGCCCGCCGCAGCTTACGCACAAACGATCGCAGGTGTTGTGCGCGACTCGTCCAACGCCGTCGTTCCGGGGGTGACCGTTGAAGTCACCAGTCCGGCCCTCATTGAAAAGGTCCGATCGACCGTCAGCGATGACAACGGGCGTTATCAGATCACCGCCCTGCCGACCGGCACTTATAAAGTCACCTTCACGCTGACAGGGTTCAGCACGGTTGAACGCGCCAACGTTCAGTTGACGTCTGACTTCACGGCGAACGTCAACGTTCAGCTTGCCGTCGGCAACGTCAGCGAACACGTGGCGGTCGTCGCCGAATCGCCGGCGGTGGACGTTCAGAACGCGCGCGTGCAGTACGTCTTCAAAGGCGATGAGATTGCCAACCTCCCGACCGAGCGCGACCTGGGAGGCCTTCTCAACCTGGTGCCCGCGGTCACGACGAACCAGGGAACGTGTACTGGCGGCGTCGGAGCGTTCTGCAACGGGATCGCCCCTGCCTTCAACTCGCACACCTCCGCAAACGACGCCGATGGCCAGAACCAGGGCCGCATCGTCGTGGACGGTATGACCATCAACCGCGGCGCCGCGCCGCAGGGCATCAATCTCAACACCGGTGCGACCAACGGCATCTCCTTCGACACCGCCAACGTTGCGGAACTGACGTTCACGCTCTCGGGAGCGCTGGGTGAGTCGGAGACCGGCGGCGCGTCGATCACCATCGTGCCGCGCAGCGGTGGAAACCGGTTCGCCGGCTCTTACTTCACGAGCTACCTCGACAACAGATTCTTTGACCGCAACCGCGGCACGCGGCTGTCGGAAACGCCGGCCACGCAGGACACGGTCCACGACTTCGACGTCAACGGTTCCTTCGGCGGCCCCATCAAGCGGGACAAACTCTGGTTCTTCACGCAAGCGCGCACGCGCGCCGACAAGAAGTATCCCAATGGCGGCACCGTGGGCGGGTTCGCGAACCTCAATGAGGGCAAGTTCGCGGCGAATTACCTCCCGCTCCGCGGCGATGGCAGCAAGGACTACTGGCTGACGTATACCAGCGAACAGAAGAACATCTCCGGGCGCTTCACCCTGCAGCTCACCCAGAAGAACAAGTTCAACCTGGCCTGGGACGAGCAGGACGCGTGCACGAACCCCTGCAAGGGCATGATCAATATTGTCGATTCTCCCGAGAGCTATTTCTCGCTGCAGAACCGGCCGAACCGCCTGCGCTCCGCGTCGTGGACGAACCCGTTCACCAACAAGATCCTGCTCGAGGCCGGCATCACCGCCGTGAACACGATCCAGGACTCGACCAGCCACCGCGAGTACACGAATCGCCCTGAGATTCCGCGGATCTGCGAAGCGGGTTCGACAACCGGCATGGACTCGACCGCCACGAAGGTGAACACCACCATTACCGACAACGTCAATGCCAACCCCGGGGGCGCCGCGGGCAACTGCAGCATCTTCAACACGATGGTCTCGGGCTCGCTCAACGAGGGCTTCAACAACGCCAGCGGCATTCAGAAGCTCGACGACGACACGTACCGGACCAAAGCGACCGCGTCCTACGTCACCGGTTCGCACAACGCCAAGCTTGGCTTCGAGAGCGCCTACTTCGGGGAGGGCACGACCAACGTGGTCAACGATGCGCGGCTCTCCTACCACTACGGGACGCCGGACGCGACGTGTCTCACAACGACGCCAACCGCCGCCAATCCTTTCCCCTGCGGCAACATGACGCTGTACTACGGAAGCACCGACCCGACCAACACGCTCCGGCGTCCGCGGCCGATCGGGTTGGACATGAATACGGGCCTCGGAACCGCCAAGGAGCACGTCGGGTTCGCGGCGCTCTACCTGCAGGATCAGTGGACGCTGAAACGGCTCACCCTCAGCGGCGCCATCCGCTACGACCACGCCTGGAGTGGGTACGGCGCGACCTGCATCGGGCCAGACAAGTTCGTACCGGTTCAGGCAGACGGCACGAACCAGTGGTGCTCGACGGCAGCCGACGGCGTGAAATACAACGATGTCACGCCGCGATGGGCCGCCGCGTGGGACGTGTTCGGCACCGGCAAGACCTCCGTCAAGTGGAACATGGGGAAGTACCTGCAGGCCGCGGGCTTTGGCGGGTTGTACACCGACAACAATTCGGCGCGCCGCTCGACGAATCAGCTGACCCGCGCGTGGGATGACGTCAACGGCAACCGGCTCGTGGATTGCGATCTCTTCAACCCGGCGCCGAACACCGGTCCGACTGGTGACGTGTGCGGCACCATGCTTCAGGCAAACGGCCAGCCGAGCACGGCGTTCGCCACGTTCGGGCGTCCGCCGACCTCGACACAGCTCTTCACGGCGAACTCGTTCTGCGGCCGCACCGAGAATTCCTCGCAGCTGCACAGGGATTACTGCGCCGCGTCGGGTCAGAACCTTTTGGCCGGATCGGGTGTACGTCGCAGCGAGTGGCAGTTCGGTATTGGAGTCCAGCACGAGATTCTGCCGCGGCTCTCGGGAGAGGTGACGTACAACTGGCGGAAATACAAGAACCTCACCGACTCGGACACGGTCGGTCTGGGGTGCGACTACTTCCTGGGTGCCGACCCGAATCAGTGCTTCGACAACCTCATGAACTTCGTGGCGGTGAACCACGACTTCTACAGCGTGAAGATTCCCACCGATTCACGGCTCCCGAACGGCGGCGGATACGTCATCAAGGGACTGGCCAACCAGAAGCTCCCCGGACAGCAGCCCGGCTCGGGGAACGTGACGACGATTCAGAACATCCTCAACTACACCTGGAACGGGGTGGACACCAACTTCGTCTACCGTGGCCCCTACGGCATCCGGATCTCGGGAGGCACGAGCACGGGGAGGTCGCTCCGGAACACCTGCCGCGTGGACGGCGACACGCCGAACGTCAAGGGGCGTGAAGGCAACCTCTATAAAGGCGGTTGCGTGATCGACAACCCGTTCCAGATGAACGCGCGCGGCAGCGGTAGCTATACCGTTCCGTGGGTGGATGTGCTCCTGGGCGTCACCTTCCAGTCGAGGCCCGGTAATGCGATCGCTGCCAACTTGACCATCCCGCCGACAGTGGTGGTGTGGGAGCCGACCAGCGCCAACCGCACTGGCGGAGGGTTCAATGGTGCTGCCGCCACCCCGACGCAGACGATCAATCTGCTCGACACCGGCGACATGTACGGCGAGCGAACCAACAACTGGGACGTGACGATGCGGAAGAACATCCGCTTCGCCGGGAAGCGTCTGAGCCTGGGCGTCGACGTCTACAACATCTTCAACAGCGACGCGGCGACGAATTACGAGATGACCTACACGGCGACCCGTCTCGCCGACGGTTCGTGGGCCGCCGACAATCCGGCGACGCCGGAAGTGGAAGTCAACAACTGGGGGAACATCACGCAGCTCGTCACCCCGCGGTTCATGCGGCTCTCGATGACCCTAGACTTCTAAGCACGAAGGACACGAAGTCCTCGGCACGAAGACGCGAAGAAGAAACGCCCGTGGGCATTGAGCCCGCGGGCGTTCTTGCGTACGGACCGCGCGCTGTATCTAACGTTTACAGGTCATATCTGGGTTCCAGGAGTCATATCTGCGTCAAACGCCGCGAGTTACACCAAACATTTCGTGCCCTCTTCCGGGTCGCCAGCGGAGAACGCATTGACGGAACTCACCGCACAAGACTCGCTCCACCCGATTCCCGCAGGCGGCCAGCGATCGTACTCGCCTTCGCAGCGCGGTCCGGCCACAGGAGTCGGGATTCGGAACACCAACACTACTGAGCTCCAATCGCAGGGCTCAGCCGTCGGCGATTGGGGCGGGGCTGCTCATAAAATGGCCGCATGCTTCCTGGCCAGGAGCCGTTTCAGGCACACATCGAGCTTCTTCAATTCTTTCTGGCCCATCGCTCCGACATCGTCGAGCGGATACAGGGGCTGTTGAACGCGCAGCGCAAGCCGATCGAGTACCTGCAGGACGGTTCAGTGCTGTCCCGTCACTTCGAGGACTGCTTCTTCATTGGCGCCACCGAGAGACAGGCGCATCTTCGCGGTCAGTTGGAGGAAGCGCAGTGGGCGAGCGGATTCAAGCCGCGCGACATTCCTGGACTGCATAACGGCCTGGTCGATCCGGCCGAGATGATGATCCGTGGCTTTCATTTGTGGCAGCAGACGCGTTGGCCGGGCCGCAATGGTCGCGTGCGCTACGCGCACACGCTCTTCAACCTCTATGTGATCAGGTGCCTCGAGCTGTTGAGTCTGCGCTTGTGGGATGACGGGACGAGCAGCGCCGGCGATCGACTGTCGCAGATTCACGGCGTGCTCGATCAGCTCTGGACAACATCACCGGCAGATCAGCCGGTATTCGCGCGGGATGCGCGATGGCTGATTCCGTTGGCGCAGAGTCCCGCGACGGATGACCTGGGCGCCTACTTCGACGTCGCGGAAAAAATTGCAGCGAGCTTTTCGACAGGCGACCGGATTGAAATCCACAAAGCTAGCGTTCGCATGTCTGCCGGGCACTTACGGTCGCAGATTCGCTACCACTCCCTGAGAAAGGCTGTGTCTCTGAATGAGCACAGTGTGGTTCTGACGACCCGCACCTCCAATGCCCTCGATTTCGCCCTGCTGATTCAGGAACTCGTGCCGCTGCTCGAGGCGTACGAAGACGCCTGGCACAACGGCGATCGTCAAAAGAGGCTCGAACTGGCCGATGCCATTTGTCAGGGTATTTCTCCGGATCCGGAGTTGTTCGTGAATCGCGTCGACCTGTTAGGTGCCTACAGCATGATCGAGCACCTCTTCATCACGACCGATCGCGATGGGCACGTTCTGTATACGCCGATGGGCACGCGACACGTTCGGCTGCTCGAGGAATACGAAGCACGGATCGGCCGGGTCGCGAGGCCGTTGTCGGAGGATTGTCCGCACTTCCGGCCGGTTGCCGGCGCCTACTCCCCATACGGGGTTCTGTATGGGTTCTCCACCGATCTCCTGGAACACATGGCGCTCAAAACCCTGCAGGCCGACGCGGTGCTGCGTTTTGGTCTGGAAGATGTTTTTGTCGGTGGGGACGCCGACACGCTCGCATGGGTGAGCGGCTGGCGGAAGCTGCCGCACCTCAAACAGGAAGTGATCCAGCTGTTCGACTATCCCCAGCAGTTTGCCGAAGACGTGTTCGATCGGCTCGATCAGGCGCTGCGCAGACGCGCGTCCGATG
The DNA here is from genome assembly GCA_035647075.1 of Vicinamibacterales bacterium. Taxonomy (GTDB): domain Bacteria; phylum Acidobacteriota; class Vicinamibacteria; order Vicinamibacterales; family UBA2999; genus Gp6-AA40. The sequence continues at coordinate 11,870 of DASROF010000231.1, forward strand.
GTGACGCAAACGTGGGTGTTCGGACAGGCCGGCTGTTCATAGCGGCCCCGACCCCGAATCCCGAATCCCTGGTCCAGGATTCGAAGGCATCGCAGATTCCTGATCTTCCGGTCCGGTATATCCACTCGTCAGATACGCAGCTCGTGGCTGCGCACAAGGCCGATACGTACGACGAGGCACAGCTCTTGAGCGATAGGCGAGAAGGGAGGTGCGTCCTCAGTTATCAGGCGCCGGGAGGATGGGTTGGCATCACCAAGGCGATGCTCACTGAAGTGCTCGGCGCCGGGAGCGATGTGAAGATCGTCGGGTTGCCCGCTGCCGCCGCAGAAGCGTTGGCCTTGATGTGCCCGAATCTGGTTCAGCGGGGCAGCGCCGACACGAAGGCCTCGACCTGATCGAGGACGTCGCGGGGACTGCTGACGAGCAGATCGTGCGTGCCTGAGAGCTCCACCACACGGCCTCGCTCCGCAAACGCCTCGAACCATCTCTCGTGATTGCGCACGCGGTCACGGGTCAAGAGGTACAGCTTCTCGACACGTTCGCGAAGGGCCGGATCGTCAGCGGCTCTGGTGACGAGTTCCGGGAACGCCAGCCTGTCGGAACTTCCTCGCCGCATGAAGTCGTCAGCCGATTTCGGCACAGCATAGATGGCCAGCGCAGGCACACGGATGCGTTCCGGGTTGTATGGCTTATATGCGGACTGCATCTCTTTCGTCATCGCCTGCCGGATCGGAAGGTCCGGAGCCCACAAGCCAGCGACGCTTCCGTCTGGATTCGCGCGGTAGCGAGTCCGCAAGTACCCCTCAGGTCCACCGCCGCCGTATTTCTCCAGATATGCGCGTAGAGCAGAGAAGGACGCCAGGTCACCCGTCTGCGGACTGGGCGCAGCAGGCACCGTTCGCGCCACGGCATTAAACGCTTCGTTGTCTGCGTCGTCTCCACGATCGAATGCCGCATCCACGTACAGCAGGCCCCTGATCCTTGCGGAGTGGCGCGCGCCCAGGACGTGCATCTCTTCGCCCGCGAATGAGTGTCCGATGATGACCGGGTTGCTGATACCCACAGCATCGATGACGCGCAGGACATCTTCAGCCAGCCGCCCGAATCCGTAGCCACTCGCGACTGCCGATGATCCCCGGTGGCCGCGCCGTGTCACGGCGATCACGCGGTGCCGAGGGGTCAGCGATGGGGCAAGGTCATCGAAGTGGTGCGCCGTCCCCCCGAGCCCGGCCAACAGAACGAGCGCTGGGCCGGAGCCGCCCCAGTCCAGGACCTCCAGCTGCACTCCGTCTTCGACCGTGACGAACTTCGTCGCATGCGGCGAGGAATCCTTCCATTCGGCTTGCTGTGTCGATGCAGTCGTCGCTGCCATCAGCAGCAGGCCCAGGATGGGTAGGAAGTGCCGGCTCATAGACGTTGCCCCCCTCTACAAGCTAAGAGGCAGGAAAGCCGCGGCGAGTTCGGTTAGTGGGCAGGGGCCGTTAGGCCGCTCGACTTACCTGTGCGTGAGGCGATGATTTCGCATCCCAAACTGACTCCGAACAACGCCGCACCTGCGAACGCTGGAGCAAGATGGAAGGGATTCACATACCCTTCCACATAATGAATCCCGATCGCGCACCCGAACCCGGCTACTCCCGCGATTGCCACCGCTTCATGAAACGAACGACTCGGCCGCGAGTACACCGCACACACAGTCAGCAGGACACCGATCGTGGCCAGGCCACCACCGAAACCGGCCCGGTCGTGGGCGATGAGTGGAACGAGACGTGGGTTGACGTCATCCAGCATCTGACGGGTGACGCCCATGAAGCCGAGATCTTCAACGACAAAGACTTCTGTGGAGCCGAGATAGAGAATCACGAGTCCTGCGAGCCCGATGCCCAGGCCGGTCGCCAACAGTCCCCATCGGCCGAGCCGCAACGGCAACGCAGCGGCTCTCATTTCCTCGGTTCGGATCCACGGCGTGGCCGGCGCGGTTGCGAGTCGTCGAGAGTACAGCAGCCCTAGCGTGAAGGTCGGTAACAGGGCCATTGTCGCGGTGCCATGCCACATGTCGAGGTAACCGTAGCCGAGGTACGCCAGAAAGCTCGCGAACCCCAGCGCTCCGCTCGCGACGAAAGCCCACCATGCCCACGCCGCTCCCTGACGCAAGGGAAAGGCTGCGAGCCAAAAATACAGCACCGCGATGGCGATGAGCGTGCCTCCGAATGCGACGCGGTCGTGAAACATGAAGCGCACAACTCGGCAATCCGCGAGTCGGCACAATTCAGCGGCCGACATGCCCAGGTAACTCACATCGTGAGGAAGAAACTCTCGTCTGAACGACAGAAAGATCGCGAACACTCCGGAGAGCAACAGCGCGACAGCGGTCAGTGATAGCGCTGGTCGTCCGTCTCCGATCAGCTCGCGAAGCAGGCCTCGATCTTCATGCATCGGTCACTCTTGCCACCGGCCTCACCGACAGTATGCCGACCAGCATCTCTCGAGACCGACTCGGCGGGCCACTGCTGGGCGGCTACCGCGTGCGCGCGAGCGGTGGCAGCAGCGGCTGACGATCGGCGGGCAGCTGCTGATCCGCGGCGTTCATCATGAAGCCGACGGTGAAGTAGTCGGCCATCAGCGCCATCACCTCAATGGTTCCCTGCCGTCCGAACTCTTTCACCATCTGCGCGAACGTCTCGCTGCTGACCTTGTGATCGCGGAACAGCCCCCGGCCGAACGTGATCAGCAGCGCGTCTTTCGGAGCCAGCCCCTTGACGTCGCGGTTGAACTTCACCACATCGATGACGTTCTGCTCGAGTCCGGCCTTCAGCCCCGCGGGTTCGTGTGCCGTCCACTCGTACTGCTGATCGATCTCTCGTGCCGTAATCAGGACGATCAGCTGAAAGGCGCGGACGCCGAAGCGGAAGCCGTCGCCGCGTGGTACCCCGAGCGCGCGACCGACCGTGCCGAAGCCTTCGGCAACCTTCGGACTGTAAATCGTGACGTGTGTTGGTCCCGGTCCAAGGGTGACATTGCCGCGCGCGGCCAGCAACTTCTGGCCTTCCTCATCCAGATCGGCCGGCGTGACTGGAGGCAGTCGCGACAGCGTGACCGGATGGATGTCCGGCGGAAGCGTTCGTGCCGGCGCCTGGGCGTTCATTCCGGAGACGGGAAGCATCGCGGCCATCAGAACGAGTAGTCGGGTGCGCATGGTGGCTGATTCTAGACCCTAAAAGCGCATTGCGAACCTGAGGATCGATATGGCTGTAGAGAAGCGCAGTGGTGTCGGGATTCGTCTCACCGACACCAGTGCGCTCATGATAGTGATCTCGCGGCGGCAGTACGGCGGCCTGGCGCCTTCTGGAGCGAAAGCCGGAAGAAGGTGCCAGACGCCCTTTGCCGCCCGGTGATCGAGGTAATCAATCCCGAGACGTCGGGTGCAGGGCAAGAGTCTGGTGGACGTCATTGCCAATCCTCGCGAGGAGCGGAACCAACGCATCGATATCCGACTCCGACGTGCGGAAGTTGACGATGCAGGCGCGCAGGGCGAAGCGGCCATTGACCATCGCATTCGAGAGGAACGCCTCGCCGCTGCGCTCCACGCGTGACAGCAACTCCTGATTCAGGCGCGCGAGATACGATTCGCGATCGTCCGTGCCCGTCGTGTGCTGCAGGTCGGCAGGCACGTAGCGGAACGTCGTAATGCTGAGGTGCTGCGTCAACGCCTCGAAGTCCGGGTGTTCCGTGACCCGCATCTGGAGACGCTGCGAGAGGCGAATGTCTTCGCCGATCATCTGCTGATAGCCCGACCATCCCACCTGACGCAGCGCCAGCCACACCTTCAGCGCACGGAATCCGCGCGAGTTCTGCGGGCCGTAATCGTAGTAGTTCGTGACCTGGTCGTCGAAGTGGTAGTAGCTCGGGTGATACGAGAACGTACGGCGCAGATCGCCCCGTCGTCGCACAAGCGCGCATCCGGCTTCGACGGGCGCGTAGAGCCACTTGTGCGGATCGACGGCCACCGAGTCCGCCTCGCTCAGCGCGCGCAGGCTGCCCGGCGTGCCCGGCACGCGCGCCGCGAGCGCTCCGTACGCACCGTCCACGTGGAACCAGATGTCGTGGCGCCGGCAGACTGCGGCGATCTCCGACAGCGGATCGACGACGCCGGTGCCGACGGTGCCGGCGGTGCCCACGACCAGGAACGGCAACGCGCCGCTCGCTCGATCGGCGACGATCTGACGCTCGAGCGCCGCGACATCCATCCGCTGTTCGGTGTCGACGTCGATCCAGCGGATGGCGTCCGTCCCGAGGCCGAACATGTCGGCCGCCTTGTGAATCCAGGTGTGCGTCTCAGTTGACGCGTAGACGCGCAGCGGCGAACCGGTCTCCCGTAATCCCACCGCCCGCGCGTCTGGCGCCTTTGCTGCGCGTGCGGCGAGGAAGCAGACGAAGTTCGCCATCGTGCCGCCGCTGACGAGCAGTCCATCGCCGTCGGCGGGAAACCCAATCAGCTCCGCGATCCAACGGACGGTCTGCGCCTCGATCTCCGTCGCCATCGGCGCCTGGCGCCTGGCGCCGACGTTCTGGTTGACGGCCGCCGCCAGCAGCTCGCCCAGCGCGCCGATCGGCGCGGGACTCGACGTGATGTAACCGAGGAATCGCGGATGACCGTTGAAGAGCGAATGCTGAAAGAGGAGCTGTGCGGCTTCGTCGAGCAGCGCGTTCGGATCGCTGCCGTGCTCAGGCAGTCCGCGGCCGGCGCCGAGCACGTCGCGGACGGCAGCAGGTGATTCGTCGTGCATCACCGGCCCATCGGGAAGCTGTTGCAGCCAGTCCGCGATCCTGTCGATCAGCACGTGGCCGGCCGTACGAAACGTGGACGCGCTCATATCGAGTGGCGCGTGTCGACGTGCGATCTCGACGTCCTTCGTCGGCATCACCGCAATCCCTCGAAGATATCGGACTCGCGCCTTCGGCCGCCGTTGACGAGGCTGAACGCGCGGTAATACTCGTTGACTCCCCACAGCGAGCGATGGTGCTCTGGTGGCAGCGTGCCGAGATTCTTGAAGATGCTCATCTGCGTGCGATGACACTGAACCGCGCGCCAGACGATGGGCCACACCGTGCTCGTGTCGATGCGCGTGGTGACTTCCCACTCGGGCGTCGGGACGACTTGCCGCTCGACACCGTCGACGGTCGTGGTCAGCTTCTTCAGCGCCGCCTGATACGCGGCCCACGTCGCGCTGCTCCACGCGATGTAATAGAGCTTCGATACCGCATAGTCGCTGTCTGCGGCGCGGACGACGGCGGCCGTCGTGAACTGCGAGATGGCGATGTGATCGGGATGACCGTATGCGCCTTCGGGACCGAAGGTAATCACCACCTGCGGCCTGACGCGCCGCAGGTGTTCAGCGATAACGTTCTGCACTCGTGCCGGATCGACCGCGTCGAGTCCGCCGTCCGGCAATCCGAGGAGCGTCGTCTCATGCACGCCCAGTTCTCTGACGGCCGCGTCGAGCTCCGCTTCCCTCGTGGCGCCAACGATCGCCGAATCCGGCCGTTGGACCCCCTCGAGAAAGCGGCCACGCTCGCCGCGCGTGGCGATGATCACGTACGTCTCCACTCCTTCCGCGGCGTATTTGGCCAGCGTCCCGCCCGTCCCCAGCGATTCATCGTCGGGGTGGGCG
>DASROF010000232.1:0-10152 GCA_035647075.1 Vicinamibacterales bacterium
GTGCTGATGGTGCGACCGCTGCAAACGGACGGCGGCAGGCCAGCAGACTCCTCAACAAGGGCACCGCGACCTATCACTGGAAGCAGATTCGTCCGCGTGCGCAGCAGACCGCCGGCGACCAACGCATCAATTCGTTCGGCGTCGGCGGGTACATCGAAGCGCGCGCGGGTCTGCTGTTTCAGAAGCAGCGGCTGACCGGCGGACCGGTCCACATCGGGCTGGGCACGCACCCGTCCATCGACGTCGCGCGCATTGTCTGGCCGAACGGCATCCCGCAGGCGGAGTTCGGGACCTCTGTGGACGATTCGATGGTAGCGGAGCAGCGGCTGAAAGGATCCTGCCCGTGGCTGTTCACGTGGGACGGCACGCGGATGGTCTTCGTCACCGACTTCCTGTGGCGGTCGCCGCTGGGCCTGCGCATCAACGCCCAGGACACCGCGGGCGTAACGCAGACGGAAGACTGGGTGCGACTGCGCGGTGACCAGCTGATTCCACGCGATGGACGTTATGACGTCCGCATCACCGCGGAGCTGTGGGAGACGCACTTCTTCGACCACGTCTCGCTGATGGCCGTGGACCATCCCCAGGGCACCGAGGTGTTCGTGGATGAGCGATTCTCACCGGCCTCGCCGCCGGCGCTGACCGTCCAGGCGGTGCAGGGCCTTCGCGCGGTGACACGTGCGTGGGACAACGGTGGCGCCGACGTGACGGGCACAGTCGCGGCGCGCGATGGAAAGTACCTGTCCACGTTCAAGCGCGGCCGCTATCAGGGAATCGCCGAGGATCACTTCGTCGAGGTCGAAACCCCGGCGATCGGTCCTGACGCAGTGCTGATCGCGACCGGCTGGATCTATCCGACCGACAGCAGTATCAACGTGGCGATCGCGCAGGCCGGCATCGTGCCCCACGGGTTGTCGCTCGAAGCGCAGAACCCCGACGGATCCTGGCGGGTCGTGAATCGCGATCTGGGCTTCCCGGCTGGGAAGAACAAGACGATGGTGATCGACTTGAAGGCCGCAGCCGGCGCACAGCGGATTCGGCTCCGGACCAATCTCGAGATCTACTGGGACTCGCTGCAGATTGGCTCGCACGCCGCGTCGCCGGTTCGCACCACGAAGATCCCGGCGTCGAGTGCGGAGCTGCGATACCGCGGGTTCTCACAGACGGAATCTGTGCGCGGTGACGCGCCCGAAACGCCCCACTACGATCGCGTCGCCTCGACGTCACCACGCTGGCGCGACCTGACGGGATATCACACGCGGTTCGGCGACGTTCGCGAGCTCATCGACACGGTCGACGACCGGTACGTGATCATGAATGCCGGCGACGAAATGCGGCTGCAGTTTGCGGAAGCGCGGCCACCCGACGCTGGCTGGCGACGCGACTTCGTCCTGATCGGAGACGGCTGGGAAAAGGACGGCGACTACAACACCGGTTACTCGGATACCGTCCTGCCACTGCCATCGCACGATCACCCGAACTACGGCGCCGGGATCACGAGCCTCGTGCTGGAAGACGATCCGGTCTACCAGCGTCATCGTGACGACTGGCAGCGGTATCACACGCGATATGTGACGCCGCGGAGGTTTCTGCGTGGGTTGGTACCGGCCAAACAGAATTAACCACGAAGGTCACGAAGAGCACGAAGGATGACAAGAACTTCGTTTCAAGTTCAGGTAGGTCAGTGAGGCGATCCCTCGAGGCGGCGCGATCACCGAAGTCGGTAAAATCGCGCTGGAGGCTTACCGCCTGGCGACACTGCAACAACTAGCAAGGAAGATAAACGAAGGCCTTCATCACCGGCCGGAAGCGCGATTTTTCCGCGCCGACGAGCGGGATCGCCGAACTGATATACCTGAACTCTGGAAAGACCGGTGAATGCCCTTACCCCTTAGACAGCGAATCGCGTGGATCGCCTGGACGATCGTCCTGATCGCGTCGCTGACTGCCGTCTACGCGTTGAACCGTCAGGCCGAAGGCCGTCCCCTCGTGGCAGACGACGAGGGTGGCGGGGATTCGCGTTTTGGATTCCGCTTGCAGGAGTCTGCGAAAGCGATGGGCGTCGACTTCACCCACCAGGCGCCGACGTTCGATTCACGTCTGGAGCACATCATGCCGCAGGTCGCGGCGATGGGCGCGTCCGTGACCGTCGCGGACTTCGATCGCGACGGCTGGCAGGACTTCTACGTCACGAACAGCGGCGAAGGCAGCTTCAATCGCCTCTATCGCAACAACGGGAACAACACGTTTACCGATGTGGCGCAGGCCGTCGGCCTCGCCGACGTCAACCGGCGCGAGACCGGCGTGTCGATGGGCTCGGTCTGGGGCGACTTCGACAACGACGGCTGGGAAGACCTGCTGCTGTACCGATACGGTCGGCCGGAGCTCTTTCGCAACGTGGAAGGTCGCTCGTTCGTCGCGGTCGGCGAGCGGGCGGGTCTTCCCGCCCGGGTCAACGCCAACAGCGCGACCTGGCTCGATTACGACCGGGACGGATTCCTCGATCTCTTCATCGCCGGCTACTGGCCAGACGACGTCAATCTCTGGAAGCTCGAGACGACGAAGATCATGCCGGAGAGCTTCGAGTACGCGACCAACGGCGGGCGCAAGTATCTCCTGCGCAATCGTGGCGACGGCACCTTCGAGGATCGGACCGAGTCGACGGGTATCCGCAGCCATCGCTGGACGCTCGCGGTGATCGCCGCGGATCTGCTCGGCACCGGCTATCCCGATCTCTTTTTCGCGAACGACTACGGCGTCTCGGAACTCTTCGCCAACCGCGCTGGTAAGCGGTTCGAGGACGTGGCGGCGACGGCCGGCGTCGGGATGACCCCGAAGAGCGGGATGAACGCGTCTGTGGGCGACATCTTCAACGACGGGCGACTCGCGATTTACAAGACCAACATTACCGAGCCAGGCAACCTGCTGCAGGGAAATGATTTGTGGGTGCCGAAGTCCAGGCGAGATGCCGGCACGTTCGAGAATATGGCCACGGCGCTGGGGATCGATCTGGGCGGATGGAGCTGGGGCGCGCAGTTCGGCGATCTGAATAACGACGGCACTCAAGACATCTATTTGACCAATGGCTACGTGTCGGCGGGTGAGCGCAGCAGCTATTGGTACGACTTCGGCGTGATCGCCGGTGGCCACAGCACCATCATCGGTGATGCGAAGAACTGGCCGCCGATGAAGGGCCGCAGCTTTTCAGGGTACGAGCGGAAGCGCGTGTGGGTGAACGACGGTGCCGGCCAGTTGACGGACGTTGCGCAGGTCGTGGGCGCGACCGACACGTTTGACGGACGCGCCGTTGCACTCGCCGATCTCGGGAACCGCGGCGTGCTCGACGTCCTGGTGGCGAATCAGCGCGGCCCCCTGCTGGTGTACCGCAACACCGTCCAGCCAGGCCGGCACTGGATCCAGTTTGAGCTCGAGCCTGCCGTAGTGTCCGGCTTCAGCCCGAGCCAGACGCATCGGTCGCCGATCGGTTCGCGCGTCGAACTGCATTGGAACGGCAAGGTGCAGGCGCAGGAGATCTCGGCCGCGTCCGGGTTCAGCGCGCAGAACCAGCGCCGCGTCCATTACGGCCTCGGCGCCATCACGTCAGTAGACCGCGTCGTCATCCGTTGGCCGTCAGGCGCCACGCAGACGATCGAACATCCGGCCATCGACCAGCTGCATAAGGTGAAGGAGGAGGTCCGCCTAAAGGCGGACACGACGGGAGCAGGCGATGGCCGCTGAGCCGGGCGCCTTGCGACGAGAACACGTCATCGCTCCGCGGAAGCGATTGCTCGGCATCGATAATCGCCTGCTGCCGCCGCTGCTGATCACGTCGATTCTGGTGACGGCGCACCTGTCGTTCGGGATCCTCGAAGGATGGGAGCGCACGGCCCTCGCCATCATCACGGCAATCGGCGCGGAAATGATCATGGGTCGTGCGACGTACGGGGTCTGGCCGCATCCGGCCAGCGCCTATATCAGCGGGATCAGCGCCGGCATCCTGGTGCGCTCACCCTTTTACTGGCCGTACTTCCTGACGAGCCTCATCTCGATCACGTCGAAGTACGTCCTCCGTGTGCGCGGCCGCCACCTGTGGAATCCGACGAACTTCGGTGTGAGCGCCGTCGTCTTTCTCGCGCCGGCAACGGTCGCCGTGCTCAGCGTGCAGTGGGGCAACGTCGTCGCGCCGATGGCGGTGATCTGGATACTGGGCACCGTGATCGTCTGGCGTGTCGGACGCGTGCACATCTCGGTGACGTACGTGCTGTCGTTCCTGCTCTTCTCGGTCTTTCGAGCCTGGTGGACCGCGACCCCCTGGGTCACCAACGTGGCGCCGATCACCGGGCCGATGTACCAGCTCTTCACGTTCTTCATGGTGACGGACCCCAAGACCACAGTGAAGTCGGTGAAGGGCCAGTGTGTGGTGGTCTTTCTCGTGGCGGCCCTGGAGACCGTGCTGCGGCTGAACGAGGTCGTCTACGCGCCGTTTTATGCCCTCTTCATCGTCGGACCGATCGCGCTACTGATCGAGCAGTGGCATCACGGGCGCAGGCACGTCGGGGCGTAGTCGAGGGTGGCGCAGAGGTCAGCACCGAATCTCGAGAGATTGACGATCCGCGCGCGCGAGGTCGTGTTCGTGCGTTTGATCGCGCTGCGCGTGCTGCTGACCCGGTGGTGGGCTCGTCCACCACGTCCGCGCGAGATGGCGCGCGCCCTCGCAGACGCTGGCCGCATCCTCCGCGATTCGGGCCCGCTGGGACTGCTGCGATCGCTGAATGCCGGCACTCATGCGCTCGCGGTTGAGGGCGGGCACGTCACCGGTGACCTCCTGCCAGCGATCCACCGGCGCCTCGAGGGACCCCTCTATCGGCGATGGGTGCGTCGGTACGACCGACTCAGTCAGCGGGATGTCGAAGCGATTCGTGACGCAAACGCCCGGCTGGCGTACAGGCCGCTTTTTTCTATCCTCATGCCGGTCTACAACACCGATGCGAAACTGTTGCGGGCGGCAATCGACTCGGTGCGAGCGCAGCTGTACGAGGACTGGGAGCTGTGCATTGCCGATGACTGCTCAACCGATGTCCGGGTGGGCGAGGTACTTCGCCACGCCCAGTCGTTGGATTCCCGGATCAAGGTGCACTTCCGCACCGTCAACGGCCACATGTCTGCGGCGTCGAACAGCGCGTTGGAGCTGGCCTCTGGTGAATTCATCGTCCTGCTCGATCACGACGATACACTGCCGATTCACGCGCTGGCGGCGGTGGCGCATGAGCTGAACCATCATCCGGACGCTGATATCGTCTACAGCGACGAGGATCGCCTCGACGATCGCGGCAGACGATACGGCCCGTACTTCAAGCCCGATTGGAATCCGGAGCTGTTTTTTGGCCAGAACTTCATCAACCATCTTGGCGTCTATCGCTCTGCCCTCGTGCGGCGTGTCGGCGGATTTCGCGAGGGCTTCGAGGGCAGCCAGGATCACGACCTCGCCTTGCGCGTCATCGAGCAGACCCGGCCAGAACGGATCCGCCACGTTCCGCACGTCCTGTATCACTGGCGAGCCGTCAAAGGATCGGCCGCGCGGGCGGTGGGAGAGAAAACGTACGCCTACGCGGCTACGCGCCGTGCCGTTCAGGAACATCTCGACCGCACTGGCGTGCACGCGAGCTGTGAACCGGCGCCGCGCCTGAACTATCACCAGCGAATACGCTATTCGCTGCCGCAGCCTCGCCCACACGTCACCATCATCATTCCGACGCGGGATCGCATCGACGTGCTGTCCCGGTGCGTGCGCAGCGTGACGTCGCGCTCGACATACGGGAGTTACGACGTGGTGGTCGTCGACAACGGCAGCACCGCCGAGGACACCCGCACGTATTTCGACGAACTCCGGCGGGATTCCCGCTTCTCGATCCTGCGCGTCGACGAACCCTTCAACTTTTCGAGGCTCAACAACCTGGCGGCGGCCGGCGCGCGAGGAAGCGTGCTCTGCTTCCTCAACAACGACACCGAAGTCATCTCCGCGGACTGGCTCGAGGAAATGGTCGGCCTGGCGATTCAGAGCGGTGTCGGCGCGGTCGGGGCGATGCTCTACTATCCGAACAACGTGGTGCAGCACGCGGGCGTCATTGTCGGTCTCGGTGGTGTCGCAGGGCATGCGCACCTGGGGCTCCCGAAAGGGGCGCCTGGCTACTATGGCCGGGCTGTTCTCGCGCAGGCGATGTCGGCAGTGACGGCAGCCTGTCTGGTCGTGCGGAAGTCGGTCTTCGCAGACGCTGGCGGATTCGACGAAACACTGGCGGTGGCGTACAACGATGTCGATTTCTGCCTGCGGCTGCAGTCACGCGGACTGCGAAACGTCTGGACCCCGTTCGCGGAGCTGTACCACTTCGAAGGAGCCAGTCGCGGGAGGGACGATATGTCCGGGCAGGTTCGCCCGGGGTTTCTGCTCGAATCGCAAATCATGAAAGACCGGTGGGCCGATTTGTTGAGCGCCGACCCCCATTTCAATCGCAACCTGTCGCTCGACAGTCCGCACTTCCTGCTCGCAAAACCCCCACGCCATACCCGCCGGTGGTGGGAGAATTAACCTCGTGAAACCCAATCGTGGTTGCCGCCGTAATTCCTGCGGGAGATGCCGATGAAGATGTTGTTACGGATCGTTGTTGGGCTGTTGTGCCTGGTGGGCGCGGTCGCCGCGCAGACCCAGAATCTGGTTGGCCAGTGGCAGGGCACGCTCGACGGGAAGCTGCGGCTCGTCTTCGTGTTTGCGGCAAGCGGGCAGGGCAACACCCTCACCGCAACGATGTACAGCATCGATCAGTCGCCGATGGCTATCGGCGCGACGCCGACGGTCTCGGGCGGGAATGTCAGGCTGGTGGTCGCCCCGGCCGGGATTTCGTTCGAGGGCAAGGTCAGCGCGGATGGCAACTCAATCGTGGGCACGTTTACGCAGGGGCCTGGATCGATTCCGCTGACGCTCGAGCGTACGAACAAGGAGACCGCATGGGCGCTGCCAGCGCCGCCGAAGGTCATGGCTGCGGACGCCCCATTGCAGTTCGAGGTCGCCACGATCAAGCTGAGTGAGCCAGGCCGGCAGGGCCGGGGCCTCACGATGCGAGGTCGTGAGGTCATCACCATCAACACCCCCGCGTCCTTTCTGATCCAGTTCGCATATGGCCTCAACGACCGTCAGGTAATTGGCCTGCCCTCATGGGCGCAATCGGAGAACTACGACATCGTCGGGCGGCCCGTGGCGGAGGGCTCGCCCAACGACAAACAGATCCGCGGGATGATTAGCAATCTCCTGACGGAGCGCCTCAAACTTACCTTCCATCGTGAGAAGCGGGACTTGCCGGCGTACGCGCTCACCGGAGGCAGCGGCGCAAAGTTGGCGAAGAACGACAGCAATCCGAACGGGCTGCCCGGTCTCGGCTTCAGAGGTCTCGGACAGCTCGGCGTCGTCAATGCGACGATGGGAGACTTCACCAACATGATGCAAAACGCGGTGCTCGATCGGCCGGTGGTCGATCGGACCGGGCTGCAGGGTCGCTTCGACTTCACGCTCAACTGGACGCCTGATGAATCCCAGTTCCACGGCATGGGGATCCAGGTGCCACCGCCGCCCGCGGACGCGAAGTTCCCGGGGTTGTTTACGGCGATCCAGGAGCAGCTTGGATTGAAGCTGGATTCGGTGACCGCGCCCGTCGAGGTCATCGTCATCGACAAGATCGAAAAGCCGTCGGACAACTGAAACCACGAAGACCACGAAGATTCCGTCAGAACCAACGCCAGGAGCGCGAAGAAATTGCACCGACTGCGAAGGTTCCTTGAACCGACTATCGCAAGGGCCTTCGCACCGAGTAATTAGAGACATCGCACCGACCAGCAGCGCTACAATACCCGGCCATGATTACAGTAACCGCGCTGGGACTCCTGGCCGCGCTGCAGCAGGCCGCCCCGTGCGAATCGCTTCGCACGCTCTCGCTTCCGAACACCACAATCACCTCCGCGCAACTCGTCGCCGCAGGGCCGTACGTGGCGCCAGCTCCGGGTGGGCCACCCGGAGGCCCCGTCGCGCCGGCCGCGGGCCGGGGTGATGCGGGTCGAGGCCTCGGCCGTGGTGACGGCGCTGCCGCAGCTGGACGTGGTGCGGCTGGCGGTGGTCGCGGTGCTGGTGGCGGTGCCCCTGCCGCTCCCGCCGGTCCGGTGCTACCGGCGCATTGCCGTGTGGCGGCGACGCTGAAGCCCTCGTCGGACTCGGTGATCGACATCGAGATCTGGATGCCGGAGTCGGCGAGCTGGAACGGGAAGTTTCAGATGGTGGGCAATGGCGGGTGGGCCGGCGTGATCAGTTACGCCGCGATGGCGACCGCAGTGAGTGAAGGCTACGCGACCGCGTCAACCGACACCGGTCACAAGGGCGGCAACGCGCTGTTTGCGATCGACCATCCTGAAAAACTCACCGACTTCGCCTATCGCGCCGTGCACGAAACGGTGGTCGCTGCGAAATCGACGATCACGAAATACTACGAGCGTGGCCCCCGGCTCTCGTACTGGAACGGCTGCTCGACTGGCGGACGTCAGGGGCTGATGTCGGCGCAGCGCTATCCCGAGGACTTCGACGCGATCCTCGCGGGCGCGCCGGCGAACTACCAGACGCATCTCCATAGCTGGGATCTGGCCACGTCCGTGCCCGTGTTGAAAGACACGGCGAGCGCGGTTCCACCGGCGAAGCTGGACCTGGTCAACAAGGCCATGATCAATGCGTGCGACGCGAAGGATGGCGTGGCCGACGGTGTGCTCAACGATCCGATGAAGTGCACGTTCGACGTTGCGTCGCTCCAGTGCAAGGCCGGCGACGCGGAGAATTGCCTCACCGGGTCGCAGGTCAGCGCAATGAAGCGGGCGTACTCGCCGGCAAAAACCAAATCGGGGCAGGTCGTATTCCCCGGTAAGGTGCCAGGTGCTGAGCTCGGTGGCGCACCCGGCTTTGCCGGGTACGTCGGCGGCCAGACTGCGCCGCCGATTTCGGTCGGGTCGTTCCAGGTGGCGTACAACAACGCGAACTGGGACTGGAAGACGTTCGATCTCGACAAAGACCTGCCGATCGTCGACGAGAAAGTCGGCTCGATCGTCAACGCCGTGAATCCCGACCTGAGCAAGTTCAAGGCTCGCGGCGGCAAGCTGCTGATGTACCACGGCTGGAACGACACCGCGATCTCGCCCGGCAACGCCATCGACTACTACACCAGCGTGCAGAAGAAGATGGGCGGCAAGCAGGACGACTTCATCCGGCTGTTCATGGCGCCTGGCATGAATCACTGCGGCGGCGGCGTCGGACCGAACCAGATCAACTGGATGGCGGCGCTCGAGCGCTGGCGCGAGGCTGGCGTCGCTCCGGACCGGATCGATGCCGTTCGCATCAACAACAACCGCATCGAGGTTTCGCGGCCGCTGTGCGCGTATCCGCAGGTCGCCGTCTACAACGGCAAGGGGACGACCAACGACGCGTTGAACTTCACCTGTAAGAACCCGTAACGACAGGCCTCAGGAATCAGGCCTCAGGAATCAGGCCCAAGGCCTAAGGGCTGGTCAAGGGATGAGGCACGAGGACACAGGAGGAAGGGCTGTGAGCGCGCGCGCGCTCGCACTCGTTCTCGCCTCGGTGGCGGTTCTGGGACTCAGGGCCCAGAGCCGTGACAACGGCCTGGACTTCGAAACTCAGGAAGCGTACGACGTTCAACTGCCGTCGCTCATCGTGGACATGCCCGCGTGAGCGAAAACGCAGCGGGTCGATGTCCTGGCGAAGGCGTCGAAGCCCGCGACGGTTCCCTCGCTTCAGCGGATGCTGCAGCCGCTGCTTGCCGAGCACTTCAAGCTCACCGTCCATCGCGAAGCCCGTGACATGGATGCGCTGGCGCTGCTCGCCGCGACGAACGGACGGCCTGGACCGAAGCTGAAAAGGAGCGACGCGGCCTGCGACGGGTCAGTCGGATCGATCGGCTTCTCGCGCGCCACTGAAGCGGCAGACAAATCGGGGCCGTGTGGGGTTCTGCCCGGAGGCGCGGGCCGAATCGTGGCGCGCGGGATCGACATGAAAGGGTTCGCCGATTTGATGGCGACGAACCCCCGTCGTCCGGTAATCGATCGCAC
>DASROF010000233.1:0-2875 GCA_035647075.1 Vicinamibacterales bacterium
GGGGCGGCCCGCCAGGTCCAGCCTGCAAACCACCCCCAGCTCGCCCGCCGCCCGCTGCGGCGCCTGCGCCTGGTGCGGCTCCGCCCTGTCGCGGTGGCGCCGGAGGCGCGGGCGTTGCCTGAACAGCGGGTGCTGGCGGTGTATTTGGATTCGTCAGCGGTCCTGAACATCCGGGAGGTACGGCGACCGGCGGCGGTGGCGGCGCACCGCGTCCGCCGCGGCCGGCTCCCGGCGCAGGCCCGGCAGCAAACACGCTGCACGCCTCGAACGTGCCGTCGTTGTTCGCGTCCCTGAGCACGACGATCGTGTTGGCGTTTGGAGAGCTGACGAACAGATCGCCGTTCGGCGCATAGACCATCATGCGCGGCGCCAGCAGCTCCGCGTACGTCGTTACCGTGAATCCAGCGGGTACCGTCGGCGTCACGCCCTCAGGCTTTGGAACCGTGCGGCTCACTTTTGGTGCTGCAGTAGCAGGCGCCGGTAGCGCTTCAGCGCGCGGCTGAGGCACAGTGGACGTCTGCTGAGCCACGACGAACGCTCCTGCCGAGGCAAATGTCATGAGCGACGCGAGAAAGAGAACTCGTTTCATCACCACTCCTTGGAGGCCAGATCCTAACGCAGGCAGGGATCGGCGTCATAGATCTGCTCCATCGCCGGGCCTTCCGAGGCGCCGAAGGGCTGTTCAGGGCGGAAGATGCGACACCAGCATCGTTCCTCGAAGGAGCCTGCTGGTTCCCATGAGCGCTGCACACGCTACCGCGCAGCGCGAGACCTGAGAACAGCCCGCGCCGGGGCACCATCGCCCCCGACAATGCACAGCGGCAGGCAAATCAAGTCGTACAAGCCGGCTGGCGTGCGCCGCAAATCAAGCCATTCGACTATCCAGATCCCCGCACCGAGCAGGATGCGATGTGTCTGGTCGCCTCGCTCGAGCGGACCGATCGATGGTCCGTCGATTCCAACCGCTCGAACACCGCGAGCGCCGAGATGGCGTGCTCCCTCAGGGGAGACAGCCACGTAATCCTTGAAGAACACTCCGGGCCGGCCGCGCGCTGAGTTTCGAGTCTTGAAGAGCACCCGTTCGCCCTTGCGGATCCGGTGCGGCCGAAGTTCCTCGACGTCGATGACGCGCGGGTTTCGAATCGCGATGATTCGTGCGGGACCGACAGTTGCGTCGATCGGCCAGCGGTCAACGGAGCGGCCGCGCCGCAGAAAGTGTAAGGGCGCGTCGATATGTGTCCCCGCATGCGCGCTCATCGAGAGCGTGGAGAACGTACAGACATCCCCTCGTGCCTGATCGAATACTCGCTTCAGTCGAAACGACGGATCACCTGGCCACGACACGAGTCCGTTTCGGAGCGGCACGGACACATCCACCCAATCTGGAACTGGCATAGCTGAGACCCCGGAAATCCCTGACTGGCTAACGCAGTTGTGCGCCAAAAGCGAGGAGGCGACCGTCGCAGTCTTTCACGACGAATTCTCGCGAGTGCCACGGCGTATCGCCAAGCGCTCGGGTGAACTCGATTCCGCGCGTGACATATTCGGCGTATAGCGCGTCCGCGTCCTCGATGAACAGATAGGCGTCGAGAAGCTCGTCGGCGTACTTGTCGGGATGGGGCGTGGGTTGGTCGGCACGGCGGAAATGGATTCTGTGCTCGTCGCGCGCGACGATGGCGTAGACCGACGGGTCATCCCAGGTGCCGACACAGTCGAAGCCGAGTTTGTCCTTGTAATATGCGCGTCGCAGCCATTTCCGTTGTGAAGAACTGGGGCGCGATCTGCCTGATCATCGCGCGCCACCATACCACGGCCGTTACAGCTCGAAGCTCATAGCAGCTGTGTCAGTGCTTCCGGCGTGCGCACACGCTCCTTCAGTTCGAAGTGGCGGCCGGAATATGTTGGTCATCGTCCTTACCTCTGGTGGGCAGGTAAGACACCAGGACAGAGTGACCCATGACCGATCTGGCCGGATACTTGACTGATTTCGTCTCCGGGATACTGCTCATTCCCGCGCTTGTAGTTCTCGCCTTTCTGACGCTGTATCTCCCCTCCCTCATCGTCGCCAGGCTGCTGTTTTACTTCAGACGCAAGAACGGACCAGTCATGCGGTTTCTTTCCCGCCCGATAGGTCCATCCGTTCCCCGACGAGGTGCAGACCGACGTGTGCTGCGGCACGCATTGAAGCGGTGGGCGATGCTGGGCCTGAAGTCGATTTTCCTTGCCACCGCCTTGCTGATCATGGGCTCCGGCTACGCGTTGTTCGCTGTGGCAGTAGAAGGCTGGGTAGAGATCGCTTTCTACGCGGTGATGTTTACGGCTCTCTTTGCTGCTGTCGTTTCGGGAGTGGAGTGTGTGTTTCTGCTCGTCCGGCTGGTTCTTTACCGGCATCCCAACCCGACGGACTCGCCGGCACTCCGCGACAATTCGGATCCGCACCATGACCGCGTGAACCCGCCTGAGGGACCGCGCCCACCTTTGTCGCGCGCTCGCCTCGCTATCCCGCGCGCAGGCGGGGTGTAGCCTTTTTATCCGGGCTAAGATGGACCAGGATGCTTCGGTCTTGGGTTGGGCTCATTTCTCAAGGCAGAATATGACAAGAACACCACATCGATCTGGCGTTGGCCGGTGCCGCGCGTTGCTGGCGCTCGCAGTACCGATCGGAGTCTTGTTGTTCGCGACCCCTACCCTCGCCCATCATTCCCGCGCAATGTTCGACATGGGCAAGAACCTCACGTATCGGGGAGTTGTGAAGGACTACCGATGGCAGAACCCTCATAGCCACATCGTGATCACGATTGGGGCTGGCGCGGCGGATCCGTCCACGGTGGGAACATGGACGGTCGAGGCCTCCGATATCAAAATCATGAGTGCC
>DASROF010000234.1:0-22118 GCA_035647075.1 Vicinamibacterales bacterium
CTGTGACAGCGTCTGCGAGCGACCCGGCGCCGACCACGCGTGATCGAAGTCGGGCGGCAGGATGACCTCGAAGCCCCACGGCGCGTTGGCCGCCCAGCCGGACGTACGCAGGTAGTTGGCCGTCGAGGCGAGCGCATCGGCGACATTGCCCCAGATGTCGCGGCGGCCGTCCTTGTCGAAGTCGACGGCGTATTTCAGATAGCTCGACGGCATGAACTGCGTCTGGCCCATCGCGCCCGCCCACGAGCCGGTCATCGTCTTCGCCTCGATGTCCTTCCGCTGGACCATCGTCAGCGCATTGAACAGTTCGCCGCGGAAGTAGTCGGCGCGTCGCGGTTCCCACGCCAGCGTCGCCAGGGCCCGGAAGATCGGCTCGCGGCCGGTGATACGGCCGTACCGACTCTCCATCGCCCAGATCGCCAGGATGAACCGGCGCTGAACGCCGTACTCCTTCTCGATGCGTGAGAGCAGCGCGCGGTGTTCCTTCGCCTGCTCGCGGCCGCGGGTGATGTTTGTCCTGGTCAGCCGGGTGGACAGGTAGCGACCAAGGCCTGGATTCAGCTCGGCCTGACTGCGGTCTGCCTGAATGACGCGGGGGAGTGGCTCGATTCCGACCAGCGTGTCCTGCAGGAGCGTGTCGTTAAAGCCCTTTGCGTTGGCTTCGTGGATCAAGTCGGCGAGCCAGACGTCGAACGGCTGCGCCGGCTCAGCCGGCGGCTGGTTGGTCTGGGTAAGCGCAACCCGGGTAAACGCCGTAATAAGAGCGACAAGAATCAGAAGTCGGCGCATGGTTGCTACTTCTCATTATCGGCGCCGGTTTCTCTTTTAGCAGTTGGAAGTTGGGTGTGGGGAGTTCTCTTGCTTTTGGTCTTCCATCCGCGTCTAATAAGCCGGTCGCCCTGCGGGCGATCTCCCTTAACTACTGAGACTTAACGCTTATGCCATTCACTCTGACCGTGAACGGGAAAGCCACCACAGTGGATGTCCCCGGTGACATGCCGCTCCTGTGGGTGCTGAGAGATGTCCTCAATCTGAAGGGCACCAAGTTTGGCTGCGGCATCGCGCAGTGCGGCGCGTGCACCGTGCATCGCGCCGGCGTCGCGATCCGCTCCTGCTCCACGCCGGTCTCGACGATCGGCACCGCCGCGATCACGACGATCGAAGGGCTATCGGCCAACGGGAATCACCCGCTGCAGATCGCGTGGCAGGACATCGACGTCCCGCAGTGCGGTTACTGCCAGGCCGGCCAGATCATGTCGGCCGCGGCGCTGCTCGCCAAGACACCGAAGCCGACGGATGCCGACATCAACACCGCGATGAGCGGCAATCTGTGCCGCTGCGGAACGTATACGCGCATCCGTGCCGCCATCCACCGCGCGGCCAACGGACCGGTGCGCGACACGCAGACCGCGTCCGCGCGCGGCGCGGCGGAATAAGGAGGAGCCATGACGAAAGCACCGCTCAATCGCCGCTCCTTCATCAAGATCACTGCGCTCGCCGGCGGCGGCATGGTTGTCGCCTTCAACATCGACGGCGACCTGTTCGCTCAGGGCCCTCCCGGCGGCGCACCGCAGATGCAGGCGAATGCCTTCATCAAGTTCATGCCCGACGGTAAGGTCACCATCATCAACAAGAACCCTGAAGTCGGCCAGGGCGTGAAGAACATGCTGCCGATGATCATTGCCGACGAGCTCGACGTGGATTGGACCAGCGTCGTCGTCGAGCAGGCCGACGCGGATCAGGCGAAGTATGGGCAGCAGCTCGCGGCCGGCAGCTTCTCGACGCCGCAGAACTGGACGCCGCTGCGTCAGGTCGGCGCCGCCGTTCGGCAGACGCTGCTCGCATCGGCTGCGCAGAAGTGGAGCGTGCCGCAGACCGAGCTGACCACGGACAAGGGCAAGGTGATGCATGCGGCGAGCAAGAAGTCGGCTGCATACGCCGAGCTGGCGGCGGACGCTGCGAAGCTGCCGGTGCCGGCGCTCAACACCGTGCCGCTCAAGGATCCGAAGGACTACAAGATCATCGGCACGCCGCGAAAGGGTGTGGACACCGCGGCCGTCACCACCGGCAAGCCGATCTTCAGCATCGATTTCACGCTGCCGGGAATGCTCTACGCGGTCTTCCAGAAGGCGCCGGTGTTCGGTGCCAAGGTGGCCAGCGCGAACCTCGATCAGCTCAAGACGCTTCCCGGCGTCCGTCACGCATTCATCGTCGAAGGCGGCACCAACCTGCAGGAGGTCCTGCCCGGTGTGGCGATCGTCGCCGACAGCTGGTATCAGGCGAACGCAGCGCGGAAGCAGTTGCAAGTCACATGGTCCGACCATCCGACCAGCGCGCAGAGCAGCGTCGGCTTCCAGACGAAGGCCGACGAGTTGAGCAAGGCCGCGCCGATGAACACGCTGCGGAAGGACGGCGACGCCGAAGCCGCGCTGAAGGGCGCGACCAAGGTTGTCGAGGCTGCCTACTCGTACCCGTTTATCGCGCATATGCCGCTCGAGCCGCAGAACTGCGCGGCGCAGCTCAAGGACGGCAAGCTGGAAGTGTGGGCGCCAAGCCAGATTCCCGCGGGCGGCCTGACGTTGGGCGCGCGCGTTGCGGGCGTGCCGCCGGCCAGTGTGACGCTTCACTTGATGAAAACCGGTGGTGGGTTCGGCCGACGCCTGACAAACGATTACGTGGGCGAAGCAGCGGCCATCGCCAAAGTTGTCAGCCCGGCGCCCGTCAAGCTGCTGTGGACGCGTGAGGACGACATGCCTCACGACTTCTATCGCCCCGGCGGATTCCATTATCTGAAGGGCGGCGTGGACGCCAACGGCAAGCTGGTGGCGTGGAAGAATCACTTCGTCACGTATGGCGAGCCGAATCCCAATGGCGGCATTCGCTATGCGTCTTCGGCGAACATCAGCGGCGTCCAGTTCCCCGCGCGGTTCGTTCCGAATTTCGAGTTCGTCGAGTCGGCAATGCCGCTCGGCGTGCCGACGGGCGCCCTGCGCGCTCCGGGGACCAATGCCTGGTCGTTCGTCTTCCAGTCGTTCATCGATGAGCTCGCGGTGGCGGCGGGGAAGGATCCGTATCAGTTCAAGCTCGATCTCCTCGCGAACGAGATCATCCCGGCACCGGAGCGCGGCGGCGATGGCTTCAACGCGAAGCGGATGACCGAAGTGCTGAAGCTCGTCGCCGAGAAATCAGGGTGGGGCAAGACCAAGCTGCCCAAGGGGACCGGAATGGGGATCTCATTCCAGTTCAGCCATCAGGGCTACTTCGCCGAAGTTGCTCAGGTGACCGTCGATCCGCAGAAGCGCATCAAGGTGGAGAAGGTGTGGGTGGCTGGCGACATCGGCAGCCAGGTGATCAACCCGCTCCACGCCGAGAACCTGGTACAGGGCGGTGTGATCGACGGCATCAGCCACATGATGCAGGAGATCACCATCGAGGGCGGCCAGGTGGTGCAGAAGAACTTCAACCAGGTGCCGATGCTGCGCATGAACCAGGCGCCGCCCGTGATCGAGGCGCATTGGGTGAAGTCGAACAACCCGCCGACCGGACTCGGAGAGCCGTCGCTGCCGCCGATTCTCTCGGCGGTCGGCAACGCGATTTACGCTGCCAGCGGCGTGCGCGTCCGGACCTTGCCGCTCTCGAAGCAAGGCTTCAAGTGGGCCTAGACGCGGACCAGCGACTCAGGACCAGGGACCGGTACTAAGAACCAAGGCCCAGGCACCAAGGACTAAAAAACTCCCAACTCGGATCTTCCGGGTTGGGAGTTTTTGTTTATTAGAATGGTCGAGCATGCGACGTTGTAAGACCCTCGTCTTGTCTGCCGGCGGCTTCCTCGTCACCGTACTGTTCAGCGCAGCGGCGCCCGTTGCCCAGCAGCATGGCTACACGGACGCGCAGATCGCCGAAGGGCGGATGCTGTATCAGAACAACTGCGGGCGCTGCCACAACAACGACGGCAACGGCGTTGTCGGCGTCGAGCTGTTCAAGCAATTCCGCCGCGCCACCACGGATGACGACATCGCGAAGCTGATTCAGAACGGCATTCCAGGGACGTCGATGCCGCAGCACCGGTTCTCGACGCCGCAGGCGCTGTCCGTCGTGGCTTTCCTTCGGTCGATGGTTGGCGTGACGCCCGGCTCGGCCGCCATCACCACCGGCCGCCGCTCGAGCGGCCTCGCTGGAGACGCGACCCGCGGCAAGACGATCTTCACCGGTAAAGGCGGCTGCGCGACCTGTCACAAAGCCGAACATGCAGGAGGCACGACCGGCCCCGATCTCAGCGAAGCGGGTGTGATCCGCGACTTCGGATTCGGGCCGATCCCGCCGGACCCGGCCCTGCTCGAGCAGTCGATCCTCGAGCCGAACGCGGACATCACTCCCGCGTATCGCGTGTTTCAAGTCACGCCGAAGACCGGCGCGCCGATTCGCGGTACGTTGCTCAACCAGGACACCTTCTCGGTGCAGATGCACGACGAGGCGAAGAACCTGCGGTCGTTTCTCAGGTCGGATCTGAAGGACGCCGGCTTCCTGCCGTCGCCGATGCCGTCCTCCCAGGGCCGTCTCACACCGCAGGAAGTCGCGGATGTTGTCAGCTACCTGCTCACACTGAAGGGCTCGAAATGACACGTTCGCGTTTTGGGACTTGGAAGTTGACAGTCGGGAGTGTACTGGTCGCGCTTGCCGCTGCCGTCGCCACGCTGGCTGCGCAGCAGCCAGTGACGTCGGCGCGCATCCAGGCTGCAGCGAAAGAGCCGCAGAACTGGTTGACCTATTCGGGCAGCTACAACGGGCAGCGCTACACGACGCTCGACCAGATTACGCCGGCGAACGTGAAGAACCTGAACCTCGAGTGGGTGTTTCAGGTCCGCTCGCTCGGTGCCGCCGACAAGTTCGAAGCGACACCGATCGTGGTTGACGGGATCATGTACACCGTCAGCCCACCCAACGACGTCGTCGCGCTCGATGCCGTTACTGGACGGCAGTTCTGGCGCTACAACCACACCGTCGCGCAGGAGGCTCGTCCGTGTTGCGGCCGCGTCAATCGGGGAGTGGCGATCCTTGGCAACTCGCTTTTCCTGGGAACCCTCGATGGACGGGTCGTGGCGCTCAACGCGAAGACCGGCGAGGTCCAATGGAATGTCGCAATCGATCGACCAGAAGCCGGCTATGCACTGACCGTTGCGCCGCTTGTCGTCAAGGACAAGGTGATCGTCGGGCCCGCGGGCGGCGAGTTCGGCATTCGCGGCTACATCGTCGCCCTCGATCCGAAGACCGGCAAAGAGCTGTGGCGCTTCTATACCGTGCCGGCGCCTGGTGAGCCGGGCAGCGAGACGTGGTCGGGCGACGCCTGGAAGCGCGGCGGCGGGCCGATCTGGACGACCGGCTCCTATGACCCCGAGTTGAATCTGATGTATTGGGGTGTCGGCAACCCCGGCCCTGACTGGAATGGCGACGGGCGGCCCGGCGACAACCTCTACACCGACTCCGTGATCGCGCTCGATCCTGACACCGGGAAGTTGAAGTGGCACTACCAGTACACACCGCACGACGAGTTCGACTACGACGCCACGCAGATTCCGGTACTCGCGGACATTCAGTTCAACGGACAACCGCGCAAGGTGCTGATGCAGGCGAATCGCAACGGCGTGTTCTATGTCCTGGATCGCACGAATGGGCAGTTCCTCAAGGCGGCGCCGTTTACCAAAGTGAACTGGGTCAACGGATGGGACGCGAAGGGCCGACCCAATCGAGTGCTCTCGCCGACTCCTGAAGGCACGCTCGTGTACCCGAACAATCAGGGCGCCACGAACTGGTACTCGCCGTCGTTCAGTCCGCGGACCGGTTTGTTCTACATCCCGACGTGGGCGGACACGTACTCCGTCTATCGCAAGACGCCTGGCAAGGACGCCGTGTCGTTTGCGGAAGGTCAGTTCTTCGCCGGTACGTTTCCGACGATGACGCTGCCGCCAATGGTGGGGGCGGCGACGAACACCCGGCTGCCGCAGGAGGGTTACGGCACGATTCAGGCTGTCGACCCGAAGACCGGCGAGCGCAAGTGGGAATTCCGGATGCTCGACGTCACCGATTCGGGCATCCTTTCCACCGCCACCGATCTGGTATTTGCCGGAGGCCGTGAGGGCTACTTCTTCGCACTCGACGCGAGGACCGGGACCCTGCTCTGGAAGTCGATGGTCGGCGGACAGGTCGCGTCAGGCCCTATGAGCTATGCGGTGAACGGCAAGCAGTACGTCGCTGTTTCAGCCGGTAACAATTTGTTCGTCTACGCGCTGAGGCCGTAAGGGCGGGCATCCAGGATCGGGGATCCGGGATCCGGCATCCAGGGAAACGAAGAACAGGAAAGTTGCTTCGTTCGAAGAATCTACAATGGTGTCGCATCCCAGCTGAATGGTTTTCAGCTATCCTCCCCGCATGAATCAAGCTGACACCGCGTGGATACTGGTGGCCACGCCTCTCCTGAAGATCATCGGTCTCGCACGCCCGTTGCGAGCGACCACTGAGGAGCAGACGGTTGGCCTCGGCGTCACGCAACACGGCGAGGAGGCGTATCTCCGCGGCGGCACGATGGCGGGCTAGTTGGCGAATCCATCGTTCAACGGACTGCGCGTGCTCGTTCTCGAGAGCCGGCGCGCGCGTGAGCTGGGACTGATCGTCACTTCGTATGGAGGGGAGCCGATGGTGGCTCCCTCGATGCGCGAGGTCCCGCTCGAATCCAACGCCGAAGCCGTCCGCTTCATCGACGATCTCATTGCCGGCGAGTTCGACGTCGTTGTGCTGCTGACCGGTGTCGGGTCGCGCGTGCTCCTCGATATCGTCCAGCGCGTGCAGGGCACGAAGAAGCGCCTGATCGACGCGCTGCGCGAGACTGTCGTTGTCTGCAGGGGACCGAAGCCGCTTGCCGTCATGCGAGAGGTCGAGGTGCCCGTCTTTCTTACGGCACCGGAGCCCAATACCTGGCGCGAGCTGTTGGGCGCGCTCGACGAGCGCAAGTCGGACCTGGCGCTCGACGGACTGAACGTCGCGGTGCAGGAATACGGCGCGTCCAATCGCGATCTGCTGACCGGCCTCGAGGCGCGTGGCGCTCGCGTGACGCCGGTGCCGGTCTATCAGTGGGCGCTGCCTGAAGACATCGAGCCGCTGCGCAAGGCCGCACGTGCCGTTGCGGCGGGCGATCTCGATGTCGTGCTGTTCACCACCGCCACGCAGGCGGTTCACCTGATGAAGATCGCTGACGAACTCCAGATCGCCGATCGCGTGCTTGCGGGACTGCGCCGGATGGTCGTCGCCTCGATCGGGCCAACGACATCTGAAGAGCTTCGGTCGCGCGATATGCCGATCGATCTCGAATCCAGCCATCCCAAGATGGGTTTCCTTGCGCGTGAGGCAGCCGAACGCGCAGCCGGAATCCTCGAGCGTAAACGGGTGTAATTACACGGGTAAATGTTCGTAGGGCATCTCTTCGGGATGCCATGTCAGAATCACGCCATGCCTACCTCAGAAGAACTCCTGGAGCTGGCGAATCTGTGCGCGGCGAAGCTCGAGCTCGATGGGAAGCTGCGCCGCGTGCCGTCGTTTTCGGACGCCGAGGAGCAGTGCGAAGAGGAATACGAGGAGCTGCTGCAGGCGATTCACGAGGACGAGCTGTTCGCGCCGGTAGATATCCAGCTGCAGGAGCAGCTTGTTGAGCAGATCGCCGCCGCGTTGCCCGAAGACAAACGAACGCTGATCGTGGAGCTCGCCGACAACCATGCCCGTCACGTGTGGCTGCAGCAGGAAGGGGCGTACCATGTGGGGCTTGCCGTCGGGAACAGGTTGCGATTGAAGACTTAGTGTCATGGAGTATCTCTTCTACGACGTCTTTACTGATCGTCCGCTGCTCGGCAACCAGCTTGCCGTCTTTCCCGACGCGCGCGGTCTGACCACGGAGCAGATGCAGGCGATTGCCCGTGAGATCAATTTCTCAGAGTCGACGTTCATCCTGCCGGCCGAGCGGCCGGATACCGATATCCGCATGCGCATCTTCACACCCGCCGTTGAGATGCCGATGGCCGGACACCCGACGATCGGCAGCACGTTCGCGCTCGCGCATCTGGGCGTGATTCCATCCCGCACCAGGCGGTTTGTGTTTGGTCTCAACGTCGGTCCAACGCCGGTGGATATCGAGTGGGACGGCGAACGCCCGCGCTTTGCCTGGATGACCCAGGCGACACCGACATTCAGCCGCGTCGTTCGCGATCGTGAGGCGGTCGCGGCGGCAATCGGACTGCGGGCGGCGGATCTGGTGGAGGAACTGCCGATTCAGGAGATCTCGTGCGGCGTTCCCTACCTGGTTGTGCCGCTTCGCGATCGTGATGCGGTCGATCGGGCGACCGGCGACTCCGTTGCGATGCTGGAACTGCCGGATCTGTCGCGGTCGCATCCAGCGATCCTGGTGTTTGCGCTCGATGCAGTGTCCGGCTTCAGCCGGACTTCCGAGATCCAGGTCCGCCTACAGCCCGACACGACGTACAGCCGGATGTTCGCGACGGGCCTCGGCGTGCTTGAAGATCCCGCGACCGGCAGCGCCGCCGGGCCTCTTGGCTGTTATCTGGTCGAGTACGGTCTCGTTTCACCGGACGAGGCGCGGCAGATGACGAACGCTCAGGGGGTAAAGATGGGTCGAGCCAGCCGCATCCACATGTCGATCACCGGCACGCCCGGCGCGATTACGGACGTAAAGGTCGGCGGGCAGGCCGTGCTCGTGGCGCGCGGCGAGTTCCTGGCCGCGTCGGGGAGCGTCGCGGCGCAGGCGCACGCAGGCCAGTAATACCGCCAATCGAAAAGCGCGCGATGTGATCGGCGAGGTCGGCGATGGCGGCTGGCGTGGTCGGAACGCTGTGAAGCGGTAGCCGCCGGTCGATGGCCGCCAGACACTGCAGCTGCACGCTCGTCACCGAACGCCGCACGCGCGGATCGTCGGGACGGCAGCCCAGCAGCTCCGCGATGACGCCGCCCAGGTACGTCATCCTCGGCTCCATCACCTGGCGAACCACGAGATCGAGCGCTGGCGTCGGCTCGTTCAGCTCGCGCACCATCAACTGGTGAATCCAGTTGTCGGGCACAGTGACGCGCTGCAGAAAGATGGCGATGAACGTCGTGAGCCGCTGCTCCGGCGGCTGCCCCTGACCGGCCTCGATGATCGTGGCGGTCGTCGTCTGCATGCTGTCGATCGCCGATTGCACGACCGCTTCGTAGAGCCCGCGCTTGCCGTGAAAGTGATAGTTGATCGCGGCCACGTTCGCGTGCGCCGCCCGGCAGATGTCGCGCACCGTGACGCGCGCGAGCCCGCGCGACGCAAACAGCTGCGCCGCCTCGGTCAGCAGCCGCTCCCGCGTGTCCTGGTCGGCCGGCGGTGGGACCGCACCCTTTGTACCTCGCACCCCTCGCCCCCTTCGCACCCTCTGCACCTACAGCGTTCTTTTGAACAAGAGCGTCGCGGCGCTCATCGCCACGGCTGAGAAGACCGTGAGATACAGCAGGTCGCCGGCGATTGCGTCGAAGCCGGTGTTCTTCAGGAGCAGGCTCTTGAACGCATGCACGGCGTAGGTGAACGGATCGATTTTCGCGATCACGTGCATCCAGCCGGGGAATCCCTGCTGCGGATAGACGGCGCCGCTCGGGAAGTACAGCACCGTGTTCAAGAGGCCGAACATCGCCCGCGGCGCGAGCGGGTCACTCACGCGCACCATCAGCAGGAACATCAGAC
This sequence comes from Vicinamibacterales bacterium, assembly GCA_035647075.1. GTDB lineage: Bacteria > Acidobacteriota > Vicinamibacteria > Vicinamibacterales > UBA2999 > Gp6-AA40. The sequence goes on from DASROF010000234.1 coordinate 9,761, forward strand.
TGATCAGCGCGAACGCGGTCGTGACGACGACGAGAAATGTCCGCAGCAGGCGGAGAGGCTCGAGCGGGTTCGGCACACCGGCAATGTACGAGCCGACGATCGTTATCACGGCGCCGGCCATGAACGCCTTGAGGGTGCCGGAGAGATTGAATCCAGCGATCAGCTCGAGCTTCGTGACCGGGGTGACCAGATATCCCTCGTGCAGGCCGCGCGCCTTGTCGTCGATGTAGATGATCCCGCCGCCGATCATCACCATCATGAAGATCGACATCGTGATGGAGCCGGGGAGCAAGTACTGGATGTAGGGCACGTACGGATAGAGCTCAACGACATCCAGCCCCGCCGCCGTCGAGATTCGTGATTGCGTCGGCGGTGCGTTGAACGCCGCGACGACGCTGTTCAGCGTCGCCCCGAGTGACGCAAACACGAAATTGTCGGTGTTGTCCGAGACGAGCGCGACCCGCGGGTCGTTGCCCTGCAGCGACCGGCGAGAGAAGCCCGGCGGAATCATGAGGACACCGTTGACCTGGCCGTTTCGCAGGTCCACCAGGGCGGTGCCGCCGTCCGTGTAGTCCAGAAGATCGACGGTGTGGGCGCCGGAGGAGACCGCATTGGCGAGTTCCCGGATCCGGACAGCCGGCACGCCGTGGTCTTGATCGACCACTGCCAGCTTCAGATGCTTGACGTTCCCGCCGAAGGCGTAGCCGAGCACCACCAGCTGGGCGAGCGGGAAGATCATCGACATCACGATCAGCAGCGGGCTGCGCCGGAAGCGGCGCATTTCGCGTTCGACGATGGCCATCGTTCTGCGCATGTCAGGGCCTGCGAATCATGAAGGGACTATCCATGGCCGACGGCGCCTGCAGCGCATCGCGCAGCGCCCGGCCGGTGTAGTGCACGAACACATCGTCGAGCGTCACGTCCTCGGCCGAACGGCCGGGAATGGACGCCTTGAGCGCGGCCGGCGTGTCGAGCGCCACGAGCTTGCCGTGGTCCACGATCGCCAGCCGGTCGCACAGCCGGTCGGCTTCGTCCATGTAGTGGGTGGTGAGCAGCACGGTCAGGTCGCGTTCGCCTTTGACCTTCTGCAGCATCTCCCAGACGGCCGTGCGCGACACCGGATCGAGGCCCGTCGTCGGCTCGTCGAGGAAGAACACGCGCGGCTCGTGCACGAGGCCGCGGGCAATCTCGACGCGCCGGCGCATGCCGCCCGAGAGGTTCTTCACCGGTTTGTCGGCCCACTGGCTCAACTCCACCGCGGCCAGCAGTTCTGGTATCAACCGGTTGCGCTTCTCTTTCGACACGCCATACAACTTCGCGAAGATGAGCAGGTTCTCTTCCACGCTCAACTCCAGGTCGGTGGTCATCGCCTGGGGGATGACGCCGATGGAACGGCGGACGTGATCCGCCTGTTGGCGCACGTCGAATCCGTTGATGATCGCGGTGCCGGACGTTGGCGGCAGCAGCGTGACCATCATGCGGATCAGCGTGGATTTACCGGCGCCGTTCGGGCCGAGCAAGCCGAAGATCTCACCCGGCTTGACCGCGAACGAGATGCCGTCAACCGCGGTGAAATTGCCGAAGCGCTTGACGATGTTCCGCACGTCGACCGAGCCATCGTGGACTTCGGCTTTCGCCGGCCCCGCGCCGTGGTGTCCGGCTTCAGGCGAACCAGCGCCGTCGCGTCCGGCTTCAGCCGGACCTGTCTTCGGCTCGATACTCATTTGACGGGCAGCTTTACGTACGTGGTCATTCCGGTGGCCAGGCGCCGATCGGAGTTATCGAGGCGCAGCCTGATCTCGAAGGTCTTGATGTCACGTTTCGTGCGGCTCACGTCGCGCTGCGTGGCAAAGGCCGCATCCGCGCCGCGAAAGATGACCGTGCCTTCACGTTCATCGCCTGACGGCAATCGTACGGTCAGCTTGTCGCCCAGCTTCACGCGATCGATATAGGTCTCCTCGACGTCGACGCGAACCCACAGGTCGTCCGGGTTGATGAGCGTCACCACAGGTTGGCCCGCCACGACGACCTCTCCCTGATGCGCGGCGCGGACATCGACGATGCCGTCGATCGGAGAGTGGATTTCGGTATAGGCCAGGCGCACGTCGGCCTTGGCGCGCTGTGCGCCGGCGGCGGCTTCCTGCTGACGCTGGCCGGTGAGCTGGCTGCGTTTGATGGCGATTTCCTCGGCACTGGAGCGGGCGAGGGCGACGGCGGCTTTTTGCGCGTCAATCTGCTTGGCAAGCGCGGCCACCCGCGACTTCGCTACCTCGTGCGTGGTGCTGGCCTGATCGAGCTGCTCGGCGGTGCCGATGCCGTCCTTCAGCATCCGCTGCATGCGGGCGAGCGTGACGCGGGCGTTCTCGAGTTCGGCGTTCACCGCCGCCTGTTGCGACTCGGTGGACGCGAGATTCGCCTCTGCCTGCGCGATCTGATCGCGTGTCTGCCGCTCTTGCAGGCGCAGCGCCGCCTCGCCTTCGCGCACTTGAGAGCCGAGCCCGGCCGCGCTGTACTCGTAGAATGCGCGCTCTTCGCGCAGTTCGTCGGGCTGCAGCACTGCCAGCACCTGATCTTTGTGGACCCGATCGCCTTCGGCCACGCGCAGTTCGCCGATCCGTCCCGCAATCTGCGAGCTGGCCACGATTTCATTCGTCGTGACGACGCCAGTCAACGTCAGGAAGGGCGGCGTCTGCTGCGAATACCAGTAGCCGGCAGCGGCGGCAGCGATGACGAGAAGGAGGACAGCGAGTCGAACGACGCGGCGCATGAAACAACTGTATTAAACAGTTGTTTGAAAGTCCATACTTGGTAGTTGGTAGTTGGTAGTTGGTAGTGGGTAGTGGGTAGTGGGTAGTTACTTCTTTCCGTACAGCGCCCGCACGCGGCGGATGTCGTCTGCGGACAGGCCGGCGACATGCGCGATGTCGGCCCGGGTTTTCAACTGCGTCCGGTACCGGTTGAAAAAGCCGGGGATGTCGCCGCCGTAGCCGAAGAAGAACATGATGTCGGCGTACGCGGCGGTGTGCTCGAGGCCGACCGCATGCCCGAGTTCGTGCACGCAGGTCAGATAGACGATCGTGTCGCGGAACAGCGGATCGGCCTTGGCGCGTACGGCGATGTCGTCGCCGAGGGCGTTCGTATCAGGCCGGATGTAGACCGCGGCGCCCCGTCGGCCGCGTACCAGCAGCGGACGCATCTCGCCGTACTGACCGAAGTTCGGCGCTACGAAGTAGACGCGCACCTGGGCCTCGTCTTCCGCGGCTGGTTCAAAGTGCAGCGCCCCGTCGAGCGCCTTTTCCCAAGCTCCCAGCGCCCATTTCGCCAAATCGACATCGGTGGAACGGAATTCGGACTGCACCTCGCCGGTGCCGATGAAGTAGGTCACTCGATTGGTGCCCGGCAGTGTCTGGAGTGGGGCGATGGTCTGCGCAGAGACAGCCGCGGCGGCAACGGCCAGGGCCGCGTACAGGATCAGTCGCATCGCGTGAGCCTCATGGTCATAAGATATGCCCGTATGCGCCTGATTCCGATAGCGATTCTGCTGGCGGCGTCGGCCGTTGTCCTGACCGCGCAAAGGCCGGCGTCCGTCGATCCGTACGATGAGATGGCCGCGCGCCTGAAGGCCGGTCCTACGTACCAGTCAGCGCGAGCGGGACGGATCACGCTTCCGACGAGCGATCGCGGCGTCTCCCTCGACAACGTCCTCGAGGTTCCAGCGGACTACGACCCGGCGCGGCGATGGCCGCTGCGTGTGTCGCTGCATGGCGGTGTCGGGCGCGCGGCGCCAGGCCCGGGCGATCCGCCCGCGCGGCCGCTCACCAATCGCATTCAAAGCGCGGGGGAGCTCGTGCTTCATCCGCGCGCCTGGTCCGGCTCGGAATGGTGGACGTGGGGTCAGGTCGACAACATCACGAAACTCATCGATCGGGTCAAGCGCGAGTACAACGTCGACGAATCGCGCACGTACATCACCGGCATCTCGGATGGTGGCACTGGCGTGTACTTCTTCGCCATGCGCGCCGCCACGCCGTGGGCCGCGTGTCTGCCGCTCAACGGGCAGCCGCTCGTCCTCGCCAACCCGGACAGCGGCGCCGAGGGCCAGTTCTTTGCTTCCAACCTCGCCAACTGTCCGCTACATGTCGTCAACGGCGGCAAGGATCCGCTCTATCCGGCGGCGTCGGTGTCGCCGCTCATCGCAATGTTCCGGCGCGGCGGTATCGCGGTGGACTTTCAGGTGTATCCGGAAGCCGGCCACGACGTGAGCTGGTGGCCCGACGAGCGCGCGAAGTTCGAGGCGTTTCTGGCCGCGCATCGGCGCGTTGCGCATCCTGAACGGATCTCATGGGCGACCGAGCGCACCGATCGCTATAACCGGTTCCGCTGGCTCGTGATCGATCGCCTCGGGCAACGGTCGTCCGATCGCCCGCTGCCGGACGTCAACAAGTTTTCGGTCGACAACAGTCGCGAACTGGCGCTCTTCTCGCGGTCGCGACAGTCGGGCCGCGTGGACATCACGCGCACGGGCAACACGTTCGAGGCCGAGACGCGGGGCGTCAGCGCGTTCACGCTGCTGCTGTCACCGGACGTCGTCGATTTCTCCAGCCCGGTGCGCGTTGTCGTGAACGGTCGCACCGTACACGAATCTCGAGTCGAGAAGAGCGTTCGCACGCTCATGGCCTGGGCCGCGCGCGACAATGACCGCACCATGCTCTACGGCGCGGAACTGACGATCACGGTGCCGTAATGAATGGCCTGCACCGCGCCTGCGTCGCCGTTGCGATCGGCTCGCTCACGGTCGTGGCGTTCTCCGCGCAGCAGCCGCGAATGCGGTTTGACACCGCGCTGCTGCTGGAGGAAACGTCCGAGACGTCCGCCAACGTCAGCTTTGGCGATATGAATGGAGACGGCCGGCTGGACGTCATGCTGGCGAAAGGGCGCCACTGGCCGCTCGTCGATCAGCTGCTGCTGAATGACGGGAACCGGAAGTTCCACGCAGTTCCCCTCGGCGCGGCTGATCGCACTTACGCCGGACTGCTCGTCGATCTTGATGGCGATCGAGACCTCGATGTGGTGATCAGCAACGACGATCCGGATCCCAAGCGGGTGTACTTGAACGACGGCCGTGGCCATTTCACTCCCGGCTCGATCTTCGGCAAGTCCGGGTGGCCCACCCGGAACATTGCGGTAGCCGATTTGAACGGTGACGCGCGGCCGGACATCGTGGTTGCCAACCGTACGGGCGACGACAAGGGCTTCAATTACGTCTGCCTCAATCGGGGGGCAGGGAAGTTCGACTCCAACTGCCTGCCGGTCACGCGCGAATCGACGACCACAATCACGCCCGCCGATTTCGATCGCGACGGGCGCGTCGACCTGGCTGTGCCGCATCGCGAGGGCGGCCAGAGTTACGTCTACTTCAACGATGGCCAGGCGAATTTCCCGCGGCGCGTCCCATTCGGTCCGGCCACCGCGGCGATCCGTATATCAGCCGCGGCAGACTTCAATGGCGACGGACGCCTCGACCTCGCCGTTGTGGACGAACGATCAGGTCCTGCCGTCTATCTGCAGCAGGGGGATGGAACGTTCGGAGGGCGCCAGCCTCTCGAACGGACCGCTACGCCCTATGCGCTGGCCGTCGCCGACGTCGATCGGGATGGCCAAGTAGATGTGATCGTCGGCAATGTCGAATCGCGTTCTGTCGTCTACTTCAACGAAGACGGCCGGCGTTTCCACCCGGCGACGTTTGGCGACAACAAGGGCACGGCATACGGCATTGCCGTTGGCGACGTCGATAAAGACGGTGCGATGGACATCGCCGTGGCGCGATCGGAAGCCCCGAACGTCCTCTATTTCGGGAGCAGGTGACGCGGCCGCGGTTCTCTCCGAAGTAGACGTCACTGCGTCGCCTGAAGACCCCTGATGTACGTTGTCTGTCCTGCGGCTCATCGGCGTTATGCCGGCGGCAAAATTGCCGCGCGCCGGAAGTCTCCGCGGCGGGTGAGGCAGGAAATCGCGTAATTTCTGGTGCATTTCTTCATAGCCAAGTTCAACGGGCACAACGTTTAGCGTTGATCTCGTACACCCCCGGGGCCTAAAATTCGCACTGGATGATGAGGCGAGGAAGAAGGACCGCGCTGGTGGCGGCCGCCGTACTGCTGTATCTCGCGGTGGCCGGGGGCCGCATCACGGAAGGGCAGGCGCAATCAGCCGCGCCCGCGCCGGCATCTGCGACCGCGCAGACCACTGGAGCGGTGCCCGCCGCATCGCAGGCCGGGCTCGTGAACCAGTACTGCATCGGCTGCCACAGCGAACGTGGAAAAGCGGGCGGCCTGGTGCTTCAGGGCGTCGCTCTGGACGACGGGCAACACGCCGAGATCGCGGAGAAAGTGATCCGCAAACTGCGCGGCGGCCTGATGCCGCCGGCCGGCCAGCGGCGTCCAGACAAGCAGTCGGTCGCCACGTTTGTCTCATCACTCGAAACTGCAGTTGACGCCGCGAGCGTCGAAGCCGCGCCGGGCCGTGTTCCGCTGCGCCGGCTCAATCGGCGTGAGTACGAAAACGCCGTCCGCGATCTGATCGGCCTCGACGTCGATGCGAGGAAGCTGCTGCCCGACGACAACGTCAAGGGCAACTTCGACAACAACGCGACGGCGCTGCAGGTCTCGCCCAACTTCATCGACCAGTACATCTACGCCGCCCGGTCGGTGGCGATGGATGCGATCGGCAACCGCAAGGCGCCCCCGACGACGACCACCTTCGGCGACGTCGCCAACATGGTGATTTCGCTGCCGCCGAGTGGTGCTCCCGGAACCGGCCGCCAGCAGCATCATCTCGAAGGCATGCCGTTCGGCACTCGCGGCGGGATGATGGTCGAGCCCAACTTCCCGGCGGACGGCGAGTACGAGCTGACCATCGGCGACATGGCCATGGCGCGGGAAGTGCCGCGGATGGAATTCGAGAACACGGTGGTCGTGCTGCTCGACGGCAAGGAGATCTACCGCACCACCATCGGCGGTGAGGCGGACCACAAGGCGATCGACCAGCGGCTCGATCCGGCGGTTGAAGAAATCAACGGACGGCTGCGGAAGATTCACTTCAAGGCGATTCAAGGACAGCACAAGCTGGCCGTGACCTTCGTGCAACGCAGCTTTGCCGAAAGCGATGAGCGTGTGCGCACGAGCGCGCTCGAGGGCGGACAGGAACGCATCCAGGCCGTGCACGCGCTGCAGATCAAAGGGCCGCTCACGGTGACGGGCATGAGCCAGTCGCCGAGTCGCGCGAAGATCTTCATCTGTCAGCCCGCAGCGCCGGCGCAGGAAGCCGCGTGTGCGTCGAAGATCGTTGAGAACCTCGCCCGCCGCGCCTTCCGTCGTCCGGTGACGCAAGACGACGTGGCGCCGCTGATGGGGTTCTACAAGGCCGCATCGGTGAAAGGCGGTTTTGAAGCGGGTGTCCGCGACGCACTGAGCGCGATCCTCGCGAGCCCGCATTTCCTGTATCGCGTGGAGGCGGCCGCCGAAAACGGCAGGGCCCGCACGCTCAGCGATCTCGAGCTGGCCTCGCGTCTGTCGTTCTTCATCTGGAGCAGCATCCCGGACGACGAGTTGCTGACGCTCGCGACCAGCGCGCGCCTCAGTAAGCCCGACGTGCTGGCGGCGCAGGTCAAGCGGATGCTCGCCGATCCGAAGGCGGAATCGCTCAGCGAGGACTTCGCGTTCCAGTGGCTCCACGTCGCCAAGCTCGACGAGATCACACCGGACCGTGGCCAGTTCCCGCACGCGAGCGGCCTGCTCGACGCCCGCGCGCTGATGAAGCGTGAGCTGCAGCTGTTCATCGACAGCATCCTGCGTAGCGATCGCAATGTGAACGAGCTGCTGACCGCGGATCACACGTTCCTCAACGAGCGGCTGGCGATGCTCTACGGCATCGAGACCGTCAAGGGGCCCGACTTCCGCCAGGTCACGCTGCCGAACACGATGCGCAACGGATTGCTTGGCAAGGGCGCGATTCTGATGCTCACGGCGTATCCGAATCGCACATCGCCCGTGTTGCGCGGTGCGTGGATCCTCGATCGCCTTCTGGGAGCGCCGCCGCCGGAGCCGCCGAAAGACGTGCCGTCGCTGCCGGAAAACGGACGCGGACAGCCGGCGCGGACGCTGCGCGCCAGGCTCGAGCAGCATCGCAAGAGCCCGACGTGCTTCGCCTGCCACGGCGTGATGGATCCGCTCGGTCTGGCGCTGGAAAATTTCAACGCGGTGGGGCAGTACCGCGCGACCGACCCAGACACGCGTGAGCCGATCGATGCGTCGGGGCAGTTCCCGGACGGCACCACCATCAACGGTCCGGACGATCTGCGCCGCGCACTGGCCGAGCGGCCGGATCATCAGTTCGTGCAGACGCTCACGGAAAACGTGATGACGTATGCCCTGGGCCGCAGTCTCGACTATCGCGACATGCCGACCGTCCGCCGCATCGTCAAGAACGCGGCGGCCGACGATTATCGTTTTAAGTCGATCGTGCTTGGCATTGTGACGAGCGACGCGTTCCGGAAGAGAGAAGCCGAGGGCGTGACGGAGCGGGTTCTGAAGACCGCGTCAAACTGAGTCGTAGGGCACCCTTTTGGTCGTAGTCGTAGGGCACTCCTGTTAGGGGCGCCTCGAAACGAGGAGTCTGAGCATGTTCCTGTTCAAGAAGCACCTGTCGCGGCGCACCGTTCTCAAGGGCGCCGGTGCGACCATCGCTCTTCCGCTGCTGGATGCCATGGTCCCCGCAGGAACTGCGTGGGCACAGACTCCCGCGGCGCCGAGCCCGCGGCTGGGCTTCATTTATTTCCCGCACGGCGCGCTCCAGGACGAATGGCAGCCGAAGACGGTGGGACGCAACCCGGATTTCCCGTTCATCCTCCAGCCGCTCGAGCCATTCCGCGAATACGTCACCGTCGTCAGCGGTTTGCGGAACAAGGGTGGTGAGAGCTCCAGTCCGCACGGCATTATCGAGGAGACATGGCTGAACTGCGTCGCCCCGCGTCAGCGCAACGCGAAGACCGGCGCGGGCGTGACGGTCGATCAGATCGCGGCGAAACACCTGGGCAAGAACACGCCGCTGCCGTCGCTGGAACTGTGCGGTGAGCCGGGCGGCATGATCTCGTTCCGGACGCCGACGCAGGCGCTGCCGATGGAGAGCAATCCGCGCAAGGCGTTCTACGGGATGTTCGGCCAGGGCGATACCAAGGAAGAGCGCGAAGCGATCCTGACCACGACAGGCAGCCTGCTCGACTACGTGCGTGAATCGACCGCCTCGCTGACTCAGAAGCTTGATGTGGCGGACCGTGCTCGCGTGACCGAGTACCTCGATTCAGTCCGCGAGATCGAGAAGCGCGTGCAGAGGCTCGAAGAGAACGCCAGGTCGCTTGGCGATCTGCCGGGTGCGCCGCTTGGCCCGCCCGAGGATTTCGGCGAACTGCTCGGCATTCAGTTCGAGATGATCGCGCTGTCGTTCCAGACCAATCGCACGCGGATCGCGTCGATGAAGATGGTCGAGGAAGCGAGCATGCGGACGTATCCGAACCTGGACGTCCACGAGGCGTTCCACCCGACGTCGCACTGGGGCGGCTTTCCGGATCGGATCGCGAATCTGCGGAAGATCCAGAACTACCACACCGCCTTGTTCGCGAAGTTCGTCAAGCGTCTCGCCGACATGCGCGAGGGCAACAGATCGGTGCTGGACGACTCGCTCATCCTGTTCGGCAGCAACATGGCGAACAGCGACGCGCACAACAACGACCCGCTGCCGCAGGCACTGATCGGCAAGGGCGGCGGCGTCAAGGGCAACCAGCATCTTCACTACCCGCAGGACACGCCGCACGCGAGCATCCTGGTGACGATGCTGAGTCGCGCGGGTGTGCCGAGCGCGGAGTACGAGAAGTTCGCCGACAACAAGGGCGTATTCACGGAGGTATAGCCGTGAAGACCCGTTTCATCCTGGCGCTCGCGGCCGCCACCGTGATGGTGGTCTCGCTTGCAGCGGACCAGACGACGAAGGCCCAGCCCGCGAAACCGGCTCCGAAACCTGTCGTGTCCGGCTCGAGCCGGACCACCTCGCAGAAGGAAGATCCGAACAAGCGCAACGACGACGGCAGCACGCCGTTGCAATGGGCCGTGTATAAAGGTGACGTCCCGGCGGTCAAGCGCCTCCTGCGCATGGGCGCCAACCTGAAGCTGGCGAACAACTACGGCGCCACGCCGATGATCCTCGCCGCCGAAGTGGCCAACACCGAGATCCTGAAGGTGTTGATCGAGGCGGGCGCGGATCCTGACTCGCCGAACCCCGAGGGCATGACCGCGCTTCTCGCTGTGGCGCGAACGGGCAACGTCGAGGCCGCGCAGGTGCTGGTCAAGGCCGGCGCCAAGGTCGATGCCAGGGAGAAGTGGGGCGGTCAGACCGCGTTGATGTGGGCGTCGGCACGCCGCCATCCCGAGATGATGGAGTTGCTCATCTCCAAGGGAGCGGACGTCAACGCCCGTTCCACCGATCGCAACTATCAGCGTCACATTCAAGCAGAGGGACGTCCGAAGAACCTGGACAGCGGCGGCCTGTCGCCCCTGCTCTATGCGGCGCGCGAGAACTGCATGGCGTGCGTGGACGTGCTGCTCAAGCACAACGCCGACATCAACCTGCCCGATCCCGACGGCGTGTCGCCGCTGCTCGTGGCGATCCTGAACGCCAACTGGGACCTCGCGAAGCAGCTGATCGACGCCGGCGCCGACGTCAATCAGTGGGACATCTTCGGCGAGGCCCCGCTGTTCCTGGCGCTCAACTCGCGCACCAAGCTCGATGGCGGCCGCGCGTCGATCGATCCGATCAACAAGACCAACGGCACCGCGATCGTCAGGATGCTGCTCGACAAGGGCGCCAATCCGAACCAGCAGCTGTTCTTCCAGCCGGCGAACCTGTCGGGGACGACGAACACCCGCGGCGCCACGCCGCTCATCCGCGCCGCGAACAATAACGATCTGGAGATGGTGAAGCTGCTGCTCGAGAAGGGCGCGGACGCCACCATCTACATGGCCGACCGGCAGACGCCAATCCACGCCGTCCTCTCTGGCCGTGCGCAGGAGAATCAGGCGATCGAGCTGATCAAGATCCTGCAGAAAGCCGGCACCGACGTGAACGTGGTCGCGCTGATCAACCACCCGCAGGAGATTCGTGGCGGCACCGCGCTGCACTACGCCGTGCGCAAGCGGCAGAAGGAAGTGATCAAGCTGCTCGCGTCCATGAAGATCGACATGAACGCCGTCGATCAGGACGGTCTGACCGCGCTGGATTACACGCAGTCGCGCGGCTTCATGCCGTTCATGGCGCTGCAGACACCGCAATTCAAGGAGGAGGCCGAACTTCTCCGCTCTCTCGGCGCGACGAAGCTGATGGCGCAGAGTCCGGTGTGGCCCGTGCTTGGTCCGCCGCAGGGCGTCTGGGACGACATCTGGCCGCTCGGCGAGACTCGAGTTCACGAACCCGTCTACAAGCCCTCGATCGCGACGGGCGGACCCTAGGATCAACCCATGTTGGCCCGACGAACCTTTCTGCGGTCAGGCGCTGCCGCACTCGGCGGCGCCTTGCTCGCCTCGCGTTTCGCGAACGCCCAGGCCGCACGTATCGCCACTACCGATCTCGGCGGCGCATGGCTCTTCCACGGCGCTGGCGGCAATGTCGTTGCGCTGCCAGGTTCTGAGGGTGCGTTGATGATCGACGGGGGCCGTGCGGCCAATGCCCAGGAGCTGATTGCAGCAGTCCAGAAAGCCACCGGCACCACGCGCATCCACACGCTGATCAACACGCACTGGCACCCCGATCAGGTCGGCGCCAACGAAGCGGTGGGCAAGGCGGTCGGCGTCATCCTCGCGCACGAGAAGACGAAGCAGATGCTGAGCAACACCGTCTACAACGCGATCGGCGTCACCGGGCGCGTGCCGGCATTGCCGGCGGTTGCGCGGCCGAACAAGACCGTGCGTCTCGACGGATCCATCGAGTTCCCCGGCCAGCAGATCGACTACGGCTACATGCCCGCCGCGCACACCGACGGCGACATCTACGTTCACGTTCCGAAGCTGAACCTGCTGGTCGTTGGTGGCGTGGTGTCAGCGGAGGAGTGGCCGCTGCTCGACTATCAGAACGGTGCGTGGCTGGGTGGCCGCGTCCGCGGCGTGGAGCATCTCGCCGATCTCGTCAAGCCCGACACCCGCGTCATACCCTCCACCGGCCGCATGATGACCGGCAAAGAGATCCTGCGCCACCGCGACATCTATCAGAAGCTGTACTCCACGCTGATCGGCTATCTGAACAAGGGCCTCGGCCCCGA
>DASROF010000235.1:0-3636 GCA_035647075.1 Vicinamibacterales bacterium
CCAGAGCACGTGGGTGACCGCGCTGCAGGACGCCGCGCGCGCGGGCCTGGACATCGTGGCTGGCATGCACCAACGGCTTGCGTCGGTGCCCGGCCTGGCCGAGGCGGCGGCCTCCGGCGGCGCGAGACTTGTCGACGTGCGCGTACCCCCGCCGAATCTGCCCGTCGGCAGCGGGCGCAAACGCTCCGGCATGCGCCTCTTGACGGTGGGAACCGACTGCGCGGTCGGCAAGAAGTATTCAGCACTCGCGATCACACGGGAGCTCCAGCGACGAGGCGTGAAGGCAACGTTCAGGGCCACCGGGCAGACCGGAATCATGATCGCAGGCGAGGGCTTGCCGATCGACGCCGTGGTCTGCGACTTCACCGCCGGAGCGGCGGAGGTCCTGTCACCCGACAACGATGCGGACCACTGGGACGTCATCGAGGGACAGGGATCGCTGTTCCATCCCGGCTACGCTGCGGTCACCCTGGGATTGCTTCATGGCTCGCAGCCGGATGCGATCGTGGTCTGCCATGAACCTGGACGGCGCACCCATGCCGGTTGTCTCTACCCATTGCCCGACCTCGTCGAATGCATCGATATGCATCTGGCCATGGGGCGACGCACGAATCCCATGCTGCGCTGCGTGGGCGTATGCCTGAACACCAGGCTCGTACCCGCCGCCGAGCGCAAGGCATGCCTGGAGGAGGTCGCACTCCGCACGAAGGTGACCTGTGTGGATCCGCTGATGGAGGGTCCGGCCGCCATCGTGGACGAGCTGCTGGAGCATGACATTCAAAGCGCACAGGCTGATTGACAACAAGACGTCAGGAGGTACGTGATGCGTACATCTGCAACAACTTGCCTGGCGAGGATACTCGCTCCGGCGCTGATGATTGCGCTGCCGGTCACGACGGCAGCAGCGCAGGGCCAGCGTTCGGCGCCGCGGCCCATCGCCTTTGATGTGATCATCCGAGGCGGCGATGTGTACGATGGCACGGGCAGCCCACCGGTGCACGTGGACGTCGGCATCTCGGGCGACCGCGTTGCCGCCATCGGCGACCTCAAGGGGACGACCGCGACGACGACCATCGATGCGAGAGGTCTCGCCGTCGCGCCCGGCTTCATCAACATGCTGTCCCACTCGGAAGCGTCCCTGATCGTCGACGGTCGCTCCATGGGCGAGATCAAACAAGGCATCACCACGCAGATATTTGGCGAATTCTCGATGGGGCCACTCAACGAGGAGATGAAGCGCCGTATCATTGCCAATCAGGGCGATGTGAAGTTTGATATCCAGTGGACCACGCTTGCCGAGTACCTGACCTGGCTCGAGAAGCATGGCATTTCTCAGAACGTCGCGTCGTTCATCGGCGCCCCGACGATTCGCGAGCACGTCATCGGACTCGAGGACAAGGCACCGACGCCCGAGCAACTTGAAAAGATGCGCGAGCTCGTTCGGCGCGAGATGGAAGCCGGCGCGCTCGGGATCACCACGGCCTTGATCTATCCGCCCGCGTTCTTTGCCAAGACAGAGGAGTTGATCGAGCTATGCAAGGTCGCCGCGAAGTACAAAGGCAAGTACTCTGCGCACATGCGCAGTGAAGGCAATCAGCTCATCGAGGCGATTCAGGAGACCATACGGATCAGCCGCGAGGCCGGCCTTCCAGCCGAGATCTATCACCTGAAGGCGGCCGGTCGATCCAACTGGCCCAAGATGGAGCAGGCGATCGCGATGATCGAGGACGCCCGGCGCAAGGGGGTGAAGATCACTGCCGACATGTACACGTACCCGGCGGGTGGAACGGGACTCGATGCCGCGATGCCGCCGTGGGTGTTTGATGGTGGCCAGGAGGCGGCCTACAAGCGTCTGCAGGATCCAGCGACCCGAAACAAGATCGCTGCTGAGATTCGCACTCCCACAAACAGCTGGGAGAACCTTTACCTGCTCTCTGGTTCTCCTGACAAGATCCTCCTCCTCGGCTTCAAGTCAGAGAAACTGAAGCCGCTCAGCGGAAAGACGCTCGCCGAGGTTGCCGGGATGCGAGGCAAGGACCCTGTCGAGACGATCATGGATCTGGTGCTGGAGGATCGTTCACGCATTGGAACCATCTACTTCCTGATGAGTGAAGACAACATCAAGAAGCAGATCCGCCAGCCCTGGGTGTCGTTCGGGTCCGACGGATCTTCCATGGCGCCGGAAGGAGTCTTCCGCAAGTCCTCGGCCCACCCGCGGTTCTACGGCAATTTCGCTCGGCTACTCGGCAAGTACGTGCGTGAAGAAAAGATCATCACGGTCAGTGAGGCGGTGCGGCGCATGTCGGGCCTCCCTGCGATGAACCTGGGGCTGGACCATCGCGGCCTGCTGAAGCGCGGCATGTTCGCCGATGTCGTGGTCTTCGACCCGGAGACGATCGGTGACCGTGCGACCTTCGAGCAACCGCACCAGTACTCGGTTGGTGTCAAACATGTGTTTGTCAACGGTGCGCACGTGCTCAAGGACGGAGAGCATACGGGCGCGAAACCAGGCAGGGCGCTCTGGGGGCCCGGCAAGACCAAGTAAGTGGCGGCCTGGCCGCCGACTGCCACGCCCACGCGATGTGGCTAGTCAGCCTCCATGCTCGGGCCTTCGAATTTCTTCACCGAGTCCACTGGAGGTGCGTCATCACCGCCGACCACTTCCTCGAGCTGCGCGAAGGTGAGCGTCGAGATCGCCTTACGGCCGAAGGCAGGTTGACGGGCTTCAGAGGGTCTTGTCTTCAACTGCTTGTTCATAATACCTCGCTTCGTCAAACAGATTCATCCGACGATACGCGCCGGGCCCATCGCGGGAGGCTGCAAACAGCGGCATTGTCCACGCGCCGCGACCACGGGTGTTCCGATGTTCCGCGTTGTCGCAGACTGAGCAGTTCACCAGCCGAGCAAGTAGACCGCGGAGGATCGTCGAGAAAGCAGCCTGACGCCGGGGGTTCACCGGAGCATGTGGATCGCCATCAGCAGCTGGATCAGCCCGATGATCGCGATCACGGTTGCCGCGGTGATCGCCGATTTCGCCGTCGATCGCGACCAGCAGATTCCGCCGGTCACGACGAGGACGGCCGGCAAGACCACGTCGATGCGAAACTTCGCCGACGACAGCTGGATCACCCGGAACACGATCAACGCCTCGATCGCACATGCCACGAACGCGATCATGGGGACCAGGCGCTGGCCGCCTTGCAGGACGAGCATCACGGAGGCGATCAAGGCGCAGACAACGACAGCGCTGGCGAAGTCGATGGTCATCGATGAGCTCCCGGTGGAAGGATCGCGCGAACCTCCGTGCGATCCAAGGCCACGGAGCAGGGCCTGGTCATCACATCGTCGAGTTCTCGCCCTCGAGAGGTTCAAGTTCGAACGACGCGACAACTACCCTGATCCTCGCGCCGATGCTTGATCGACGCTTGTCGGGGGCGTAGTTTCAACCAGTTGCGCGACTGCGACTGTCCCACGTCCGGCTCCGTCTCCTGGGGAATGATGCGAAGTCTCATCGTGCTCACCGTTCTCGTGTCGACCGCAGCGCCCGTGACGCCGTCGGGTCCGCGGCGGCGTCACGGGCGCTGCGTTCAAGCCGGTGGCATCGCCGTCACCCGCTGCGCTCGTCGCGTTCTCGCG
>DASROF010000236.1:0-32175 GCA_035647075.1 Vicinamibacterales bacterium
CCGTGGACCGGGGAAAAGAGAATCGCGGCCACGCGGCCAGCCAGCGCGTGACGGGCAATCACCTCACGCGCGAAGTCGTAGTCCACCCGATCGGCGATCACGAACTTCACTTCGTCGTGCGCTCTGAGTGTGTCGAGGTTCTGCCAGCAATTCTTCTCGGACTCGCCGCTGCCCGGGCATTTGACGTCGACGATGCGGATGACAGACGCGGGCACGCGATCGATCGGACGGTGTCCTCCGGTTTCGAGCAACACGGTGCGTCCACGATCGGCGAGGGTCTGCATCAGCGAGTAGACGTCTTCCTGCAGCAGGGGCTCACCGCCCGTGATTTCGACGAGCGGACAGTCGTACCGCTCGACCTCGTTCACCACCTCATCGAGCGAGCGCTTGGTGCCCTCGTAGAAGGCGTACGGGGTGTCGCACCACGAACAACGCAGGTCGCACGCCGTCAAACGCACGAACACGCACGGCCGCCCCGCGTAGGTGGATTCACCCTGTACCGAGTAGAAGATCTCGTTGATCGTGACCAATCCCTTTATTATCAACGACGGGTCCGCCGGCGATGGCTTCCGTCTCGGCGGGGACCGTCCCACGACATGGCGCTTCTGATTGGCACATCGGGGTGGAGCTATCCGACGGGATCGGGCAGATGGAACGGCCTGTTCTATCCTGCCACCCGCTCGAAGCGCGACGGCACGCGCAACTTCGACGAACTGCGGTTCTACGCGGAGCACTTCGATACCGTCGAGGTCAATTCGACGTTCTACGGCCAGCCACGCGCCGAAGTCAGCCGCACGTGGGTCGAGCGTACGCGTCCTGGCTTCGATTTCTCCGTGAAGCTGTACCAGAAATTCACGCATCCGGCGATGTTCAAAGACGCCGCGTTAAAGCGGGCGCCAGGCAGCGAGGGGGCACTGCTCGATCTGCTGGCGCAGGTGACGCAGAGCGACATCGACGAGTTCCGGAGCGGCATCGACCCGCTCGTCGACGCCGGACGGTTCGGAGCGTTGCTCGCGCAGTTTCCGCCCAGCTTCAAGAACGCCGCGGTCACACGCGACTATCTCGCGCAGTTGCTGCGCGCGTTCGCCGACTACCCCGTCGCCGTCGAACTGCGCCATCGGAGCTGGAGCGACTCCCTCAGCGACACGCTGGAAATGCTGAATGCGTTCGGTGCGGCGTTGGTCCAGATCGACGAGCCCAAGTTCAGGTTCTCGATTCGGCAGAATTATCTGCCCAACGTGAAGAGCTTCTATTACATGCGGCTCCACGGCCGAAACGCTGCGGCCTGGTGGCGGCACGAGAAGAGTGAGGACCGGTACAACTACGTGTACTCGGCCGAGGAGCTCAGGGAGTTCTCAGAAATTGCAACGGCCGCCAACGAGCTCGTGAAGAAGTCCTACCTGTACACGAATAACCACTTCTCGTCGAAGTCGGTCGTGAACGCGGTGATGCTGAAAGCGCAGGTCGGCCAGCCGATTGACGGCGAGTACCCGCTCGAGCTGGTCGAGCGCTACCCGGAGATCGCGAATCTGGTTGTTACTTCGCGCCCCGCCCAGGTTCCTTCACGGTTGCCCGTTTAATGACGTCGAGCTCGCGCAGCTGCAGAACGACGGGCATTCCCGACACGACCTGACCAATCACTGCGTACTTGCCGTTCATATACGAGTACCGTCCCGGGTCGCTGTTCACGCAGACATAAAGCTGACTGTCGGCCGTCGTTGCCGGATCGCCGGCATGGGCAAGGGCGACGGTACCCAGCTTGTGGGGCCGTTTAGGGCTTATCTCCGCCACACCGACCGCGCGGCCGCTGCCACCGTTTCCCCAATAGGCCTTCCGGGTCATGTCACGCGTCTGCGGATCGCCGAACTGAACCACGAATCCGGGTTCAAATCGATGCACGCGAAGACCGTTATAAAAGTTGCGGCGCACAAGCGTGAGGATGTGCTCGACCGACTTGGGCGCCTCGTTCGGATAGAGCTCCATCTCGAAGTTGCCCTTCGACGTCTCGAACACGACAATCGGGAGCGGCGATGCAGGCCCCCGGGCGCGGCCGCGAGCCGCCTGCGCTCCGAGCTCGATACCGCCGGCGATCACCGCGAGCAGCGCGATCACGATTACCCGCTTCATGCGCTCATCCTCCGTCGCTTCAATATACCTGTAGTGTCCGGCTTCAGCCGGACCTTCGCACGCCAATGCGCGGGCACTCCGCCGCAATCGCACACACGCCGCACCGCGGCGACAGCGGCCGACAGACGTTCTGTCCCCAGGTCACCAGATACAGATTGATGAACGGCCACCAGCGCTGATCCGTGGCTCGATACAGCGCCTGCTCGGTTTCCTCGGGTACCCTCGTCTGCACCCAGCCGAGCCGGTTCGAGATGCGGTGCACGTGCGTGTCGACGCAAATGTTGTCGCGGCTCTTGAACGCCAGAATCATGACGAGATTGGCGGTCTTGCGGCCAACGCCGGGCAGCGTCACGAGCTCCTCCATCGTCCGTGGCACCCGGCCGCCGAAACGAGTGGTGAGCATCTCGCAGCATGCCTTCACGTGGCGCGCCTTGTTGCGGTAGAAGCTGACCGGATAGATCAACCGCTCGATTTCATCAAGCGGAAGCCTGGCCAGGCTTCGAGCGGTCCGGGCCCGTTTGAACAGACGTGTCGAGGCGGCGTGGGTCGTCGCATCCTGGGTGCGCGCAGACAGCAGCGTGGCGATGAGGATCTGGAACGGCTCATCAGCCTGAGCTTCCGAGATCTTCTCAACGGCGGGGAGTTCCAAACCCTGGATCTCGCGTGCGAGGGTGCGCATGATCCGGCCAACCTGCCGCGGACCTGGATCTGCGCGGGTCACGAGACCGGGGTCAGCGGCGACTGGCCGGTGAGGACGGCAATGGCATTACGCACGGCGAGATCCGCCATCGCCGTACGCGTTTCAGTCGTGGCACTGCCGAGATGCGGTGCCAGCACGACGTTTTCGAGCGTCAACAGATCCGGATGGACTGCCGGTTCCTCTTCGTAGACGTCGAGCCCCGCACCCGAGATGATGCCGTTCTTCAGCGCCCACGCCAGCGCCGCCTCATCGACTACGGGGCCGCGTGAGGTGTTGATCAGGTACGCGGAACGCTTCATCCTGGCGAGCGCAGCCTGATTGATCATGTGCCGCGTCTCCGGAGTCAGGGGACAGTGAATGCTGACGACGTCCGCGGTAGCCAGAAGCCGATCAACTGGAATCGCTCCGCTGCCCGGCACCGTCTGCGCGTCCGAGTGAATCACCCGCATCCCGAACGGCACGGCGCGCGCGGCCACGGCTTGCCCGATACGTCCGAAGCCGATGATACCGAGCGTCTTGCCGCGTAACTCGTTGCCGAGCATGAAATCGAGGGCCCACCCCTTCCAGGCACCGCGACGGATCAGTCGATCGCCCTCGGTGACCCGGCGCGTGATGTCCATGATCAGCGCCCACGCCAGATCAGCGGTGGCCTCGGTCAGGACGTCAGGAGTATTGGTGACGACAATGCCGCGTGCCTGCGCCGCCGGCACGTCGATGTTGTTGTAACCGACCGCGACGTTGGCAATGACCTTCAGGCGTGGCGCGGCGTCCATGACCTCCGCCGTCATCGCGTCGGTCATTAAACACACGACGCCTTCTTTGTCCTTGAGCCGCGCCTTCAGCTGGTCTGGCGAGAGCTGCGCGCCGTCATTGCGATCAACGTCACAGGAAGCCTCGAGCGTCGCCGAGGCAGACGAGGGAATCCGGCGTGTGAGCAGAACCTTGGGTCGGGACATGAAAAATCACAACTGACAAGTCACGACTGACAAGTAACTTACAACTTACTTGTTACTTGCAACTCGACACTTGTCAGTTGATCTAATGGCCGTACGATTTGCAATAACCGCAGTGGTTGCATGCGACCGTCGGCTCAATCACGCAAGGGCCGTCCGAATCGGCACCGGCGGGCACGGCGAACAGCGCATGACTTGCATGCTGACGGATGACCGTAAACGGTACGGAGGGAACTGGCGTTGCGCGCGTGCCACTACCCTCAGCACGGTGACGGGCAATAGCCTCACGCACGATGGAGCGTAGTTCCTGTTCGTTCATCAACATCCACACTGTCGACAATGCCAACGATGGCGGCATCGACCGGTGTTCCTTTACGGCCAACCGCCTCCGCCGCGGCACGGCCCTCGATCACCAGCAGCACTTGTTCGTGCACGCCGGCGCCCACGGAATCAACCGCCAGCAGCACAGGACCGCGCGGCTCACCCTCGAGTGTCACCGGCTGCACGAGCAGCAGCTTGGCACCTTCGAACTTGGGGTGCTTCTGCGTGGCCACGACCGTTCCGACGACACGCGCGAGCGTCACGACGGCGTATCCCAGTAGTCGACGATCCCGACGACGCCGGCGTCGGCTGGCACTTCGACAGGCAGAAACGGAAAGCTGGCTTCCCTGCCGCGTACAAAAAACACGGTCTCACCAACGCCGGCGCCAACCGCATCGACGGCAACAAGCGTCCGTCCGACCGCGGCGCCATCGACGCCGATTGGCTGAAGAATCAGCAGCGTTCGACTGGCGAGGTTTTCGTCCTTACGCGTGACAACGACGTCCCCGATGACTCTGGCCAGCTGCATCAGTCGCCCGGGGAGACTTCCACGGCGTCCACAATTCCGACAATAGCGGCGTCGACGGGGCAATCCTTCAGTCCGGACGCCATGCGGGCAGAGCTGCCGCTGACGATCAAGACCGTCTCGCCAACGCCGGCGTCGACGGTATCGACGGCAACGAGGTAGGCACCTTCAGCTTTTCCGTGGGGGTCCATGGGCCGCGCGATCAACAGTTTGCTGCTGACCAGCCGCGGGTCCTTCCGCGTCGCGACGACGGTCCCGACGACACGCGCGAGAATCATCCTTGGGGCTGTCTGACGATCCGGGGTTGCGAGAACTACGCCTTCGCGCCGGCCGTGGCCTTTCCGATCGGCAGCGCGTCTTCAAGGTTCGCGTGCGGACGCGGGATGACATGTACTGAGACAAGCTCGCCGACGCGACGCGCCGCGGCAGCGCCAGCATCGGTGGCCGCTTTCACAGCTGCGACGTCGCCGCGGACGATGGCAGTGACGTAGCCGGCGCCGATCTTCTCCCATCCGACGAGGGTGACCTTCGCCGCCTTGACCATGGCGTCAGCTGCCTCAATCATCGCGACCAGGCCCTTCGTCTCGATCATCCCGAGCGCCTCACCCATAGGTCTCCTTGCATGGACGAACGACGGCGTCCGTCAATCTCTCAAATGTTTTATCGCGTCGGCAATCAGGGCCGTAAGTTCGCCGTATGTTAGCCGAATTTCTCCGTCTCTGCTCGCCGCCGCCAGTGCGCTTCGCGCGTCGCCGACCGGTCGTGGCAAGCCCCCGGTGTCGTCAGGCACGAGCCGTTCGGTAGACGATTCGGGCGATTCGAGCACCTGGCAAAGGACCTGATCGGCATCCTGAGGCGTGTCGGGGTCGGTGCACAACGGCGCTGGCGCCGCGATGCCGTAATAGCCGCGCAGCCCCTGCAACCGCTCGACCTCCTCGCGCGAGATCAGGTGCTCGCGACCGAGAAGGCGTGCGACGAGGCTGATCTTCGCGAAGTGCTCGATCGTTTCCATCTTGTAGTAGGCGGCCAGCACCGACGGTCCGCAGGTGACGGCGCCATGATTGGCGAGCAGCATCCCGTCGTGCGCCTTGATGTACTTACGAACCGCTTCTGGCAGCTCCGCCGTCGATGGTGTCCCGTACGCCGCAAGCGGGATGCTGCCAAGCGTCGTGATCACTTCGGCGAGCACCGCCCGCGTGAGCGGAATGCCGGCAACGGCGAAACCGGTCGCTGTCGGCGGATGGGCATGCACGACAGCGTTCGCGTCCGGGCGATTGCGGTAAATCTCCAGATGCATCGGCAACTCGGAGGACGCGTCGCGATCGCCGCTCACCTTGTTGCCCTCGTAGTCGACCACCACCATCATGTCGGGGGTCATGAACCCCTTCGACACGCTCTTCGGCGTCGTCATGAGCCGCTTCGCGTCGAGGCGGGCGCTGATGTTGCCATCATTGGAGGCGACGAAGCCGCGCTCGTACATGCGCCGACCTGCTTCGACGATATCGGCGCGGATCTGTTCCTCGATGCGGGTGCTCATGTCACGAGGCTCGATACTTGGCGCGGCACTCTTCGGAGCAGAAGTAGTGTGTCGTGCCGCCGGTCGTCAATGACAACGCCGATCCCTGAGCGACGTAGGTACCGCACACCGGGTCACGAACCAGTTTCACGGCCGTCGTGCCTCGCTCGTTTCCCCGTGCGCCATCGAGGATCCCATCGACCACGCGCCAGAACGCACGGGCGATGACCAGAATGAGAATCGCATAGAGGAGAAGCTTGATCACTGGTTCGTCGTGCCCTGCCGCGCGTGCGCGGCTGCCACTCCTTCCAGCGCGCGGCGTGCTGCCTGCCCCTCGGGAGAATCGGGTGCAAGCGCCACGACTTTCTTCCACTCCTCGGCCGCGGCCTGAAGATTCTCCTTGCCGAATGCCAGCACGATTCCCTTGTTCAACAGCGTCTTCGTGTGGTTCGGATTCATCTTCAGCGAATGCTCGAACTGCGTCAGAGCCTCGTCGGTGCGGTTCGTGTAGTAGTAGCTGACGCCGAGGTCGGTGCTGACGTCCGGATCGTTCGGATCGAGCTTCAGTGAGCGCTGGTACGAGTCGATCGCGCTTGGGTACTGCTCGGCATCGAAGTAGAGATTGCCGAGCTGGGCGTAGTTGGCGGCGTTCTTCGGATCCTTTTCGATCGCTGCCTGCAACGCTTTGACGCGCGCCTCGTCAAGAGGCGGCGGCTGCCGCTGGGTGGGAGCGGCGGGCGCCGCCGCGGGCGCGGTGGCAGTTGCCGGAGTGGATAGAAACGGGTTCGGCCGATTCGCGTCCTGCGTCGCCAGCAACCAGCCGAGGATGATGCCGAAACACATCCCCGCCACCGCAAATGCTACTGATTCAGCTTTCATGGATCGGGTTGATCTTACTGCCTGAGCACGCTCAGATACTCGCGGACGCTGCGATCCAGGCCCACGAACAGCGCGTGGCTGATCAGGGCATGACCAATGGACACCTCCTCGAGGTGCGGCAGCGTTCTGAACAGAACCAAATTCTGAAGGTCCAGGTCATGTCCGGCATTGATGCCGAGACCCAGCGCATGGGCGAACTCTGCCGCGGCGGCATAGCGGCGGAACGAGTCCTGTGCCGCGTCCGGACTGCGCTCGAACGCGCGCGCGAACGGTTCGGTGTACAGCTCCACGCGGTCGGCACCGACCTCCTTCGCCCATCGGATCGGCTTTTCGTCGGCTTCCACGAACAGGCTGACCCGGATGCCGGCGGCGCGCACCTCACGGACCACCGACGCGATGGCCTGATGCGGCGTCTCTGGCGGCCAACCGGCCTGGCTCGTGATCTCGCCAGGCTGCACCGGGACGATCGTGCACTGCGTCGGCCGCAGCGTGTGCACCAGCGTCAGCAAATCGGGACGCGGGTCACCCTCGATGTTGAACTCGGTCCTGCCGCCGAGCTCCTTCAGCAACGCAGCCACATCATGAACGTCGCGCTCGGTGATATGCCTCGCGTCGGCCCGCGGGTGTACCGTCACGCCCGGCGCTCCCGCTTCAATGCAGACGCGGGTCGCGTCGAGGACCGAGGGCACGGGACCCCCACGGGAATTGCGCAGCGTCGCGACCTTGTTGATGTTGACCGAGAGCTTGATCATCGAATGCAGAGGCTTTCCTATACCACCGCGCCGACGTGCTCTCTCACCGCGTCGATGATCTCCTCTCCCCAGGTGCGGATCTCGCGCGCGTCCTGACCCTCGAGCATCACGCGCAGGAGAGGTTCGGTGCCTGAATAGCGCACGAGCAGCCGGCCATGGCCAGCCAGCCGCGACTCAACGCGTTCGATGACGGCGGCGACCTTGGGAATCGTCTTCAAGTCCACTTTCTGGTGGACCCGGATATTCAACAGGACCTGCGGGTACGTAGTGAGATCGGACGCCAGATCCGCGAGTGCCCGCCCCGTCGCCGCCATCGTGCGCAGCACATTGAGCGACGTGGCCAGGCCATCGCCAGTGAACAGATAGTCGGAGAAGATCACATGGCCTGATTGCTCGCCGCCGAGCACGAACCCCCGGCGCAGCATCTCTTCCATCACGTACTTGTCCCCGACCTGGCAGCGGACCAGCCCGATCCCTGACTCGCGCAGCGCGATCTCGAGGCCGATGTTGCTCATGACCGTGGCCACGATTGCGTCGCCCTTCAGCCGGCCTTCAGCCTTCATCTGCTTCGCGCACATCAGCATCACGGCGTCGCCGTCCACGACACGGCCGGCAGCGTCGATAAAAATAGCGCGATCGCCGTCGCCATCGTACGCGATCCCGAGGTCGTACCCTGCCGACACGACAGTCCGTGCGAGCAGTTCTGGCGCGGTCGATCCACATCCCAGGTTGATATTGCGTCCGTTGGGCTCACAACCGATACATAGCGTCTGCAGTCCGAGGTCCTTGAACACGCGCGGCGCCACCGTCGTCGTTGCGCCGTTCGCGCAATCCACCACGATTCGCAGATCCTTCTGGCGAAGAGGCGCCGGAAGGATCTCGAGCAGGTGGCCGGCGTACGCAGACCGGTAGTCGATCTGCTCGACCGCCTCGTCGGTCCGGCTCGAGCCGGACGCGACATCAGGAATCGTCCACGAATCGTCGGCCACGATTGCTTCGACCTGCTGTTCGAGCGTCTCGGTAAACTTCTCTCCGGCCCCTGAAAACACCTTGATGCCGTTGTCTTCGAATGGATTGTGCGACGCGGAAATCACGACCCCCGCGGTATATCCCATTCGAGGCGTCAGGTAGGCGACGGCGGGCGTCGGGATGATGCCCGCACTGGTCAGCGTGCCGCCTTGCGAGACGATGCCGACGGCGAGCTCCCGCTCGATCCAGCCACCAGACTCTCGCGTATCGCGGCCGGCGAGGAATCGCACAGGCTCGGTGCCATGGCGTAACGCCCGCGCCAGCGCCGCGCCGAGCCTCCGCACCGTCGTCACATTGAGCGGATACTCGCCCGCTTTCCCGCGTACACCGTCCGTTCCAAACAACCGACCCATTGCTCTCCCTACCGGCGCGTGCGTGCCGGCCTGATGGTCACCGTGACCCGTGCGAGATCAACACTTTTGAGGCGGACACTTGGATCGGCCACGCCAATGCTGACGGTCTTCACGATCGTTGCGGAGGCCCCGGCGACGGAGACCGGCTCCGTGATCGCCGCTTTGACGTCCGCCACGGCGCTTTGCGGACCGACCACGTCCACCATCCCCGGCTCCGCGGTCCGGGTTGCAACTTCGAAACCCTGCGCGGGATCGCCTTCCACTTCCGGAATGATCGGAACCGATTTCGATGCTGACGGCTCGAATGTCATGTACAAGGTGGACGGTGTGACCTGCAGAATCTCCACTCCGAACGGCGGGACGCGAACGTCCGCCGCCGACAGATGGAACAGCCGTTGACCCGGACGGGCCCCCTGCAGATCGACGACGGCAACGACTTCGCCGGCGGCAATACGGCTGAGCCGTCCGGATGATCCGCGCACCCTCACATCGACCAGGGCCGGCGGCTCGCCAACCGGTTCGAGCTGCGCCGGCATATTGATGAACTCCAGCGGAATCCGCAGCGCGCGCTCGACGATCTGCTCGCCTGCCACCGCCAGCCACAGCAGCGCTGCCAGCCCGATCGACATGACTTTCAGCCCGATGTGCCGGAAACCCACGATGGCCATCAGACTGACGCTCCTCCGGTCCGCAGCGACTTCAACCGGCGGCTTCTCCGGCCGCCGAGCAGAGCTCGAAGTCGAATCCGCAGCGAGTCCACCGTGAGACTGCGCTCGAGATCACCGGCAATCGCCAGCGAGATGATCCCGGTCTCTTCCGACACCACGATCGCAACCGCGTCATTTTCTTCGGTGAGTCCGATGGCGGCGCGATGACGCGTGCCCAGCTCCCGGCTGACGCGCGGATTCACGGACAAGGGCAGGAAGCACGCCGCAGCCGCAACGCGGTCCCCCTGCACGATCGCCGCGCCATCGTGCAGCGGTGATTCCCGCTGGAAGATCGTCGCCATCAGATCGTAGGTGACGGTCGCGTCCAGTGGAATGCCGCCTTCGATGTAGTTGCGAAGTCCGATCTGCCGCTCGACGACGATGATCGCGCCGGTCTTCCTGGCCGAGAGTGTCGTCGCCGCGATCACCAGCTCCTCGAGCGTTTCATCGGTACTGGTCGCGCGCTCGAAATAGCGGAAGAACGGTGCCCGTCCGAAGTGCGCCAGCGCACGCCGGATGTCGGACTGGAAGAGCACGATGATCGCCACCACCACGTACGCGCCGAGATATCGGATCAACCAGTTGACGGTTTCGAGCTGGAGCCAGTCGGAGAGAAAGAACAGACCGATGAGGAAACCGCCGCTGAGCGCCATCTGCACCGCTCGCGTGCCACGGATCAGCAGCAGCAGCTCGTAAATGAGAAATGAGACGAGCGCGATGTCGAGCAGATCGCGCCATGAGATGGTCGGCCGGTGCAGGAGTTCAGCGAGCGAATCCACGATCAGCCGCGATGATACTTCCGAATTTCATCGCTCACCCTGGCGACCTGGACCATCTCACGCACGGCATGTACGCGCACGATGTGTGCACCGGCGAACACCGCTGCCGTCACCGTCGCTGCTGTCGCCCAATCCCGTCCTGGGGCTGGCACGTCACCACCGAGCGCCTTCGTCAGAAACCGTTTCCGCGATGGGCCGACGAGCAGAGGCCGTCCCAGCTCGCTGAACTCGTCGAGCCGCGCAAGCGCCTCGTAGGAGTGGCTCGGCTCCTTCGCAAAGCCGAGGCCCGGGTCGACAATGATGCGCTCCAGCGGAACCCCGGCGCTGGTAGCAAAGGCAAGGCTCTCGCGCAGCTCGTCGAGTACTTCGTCGACAACGTCGTGATAGTCGGCTTCCTTGTACATGTCCCGCGATCGCCCGCGCGTGTGCATCAGCACCATGGCTGCGCGATTCCGGGCGACGACCGCCGCGAGATCGGGCTCGTAGCGAAGGCCGCTGATATCGTTCACGATGGAGGCCCCAGCGCGAAGAGCGGCTTCTGCCACTGCTGATTTATAGGTATCCACCGCAATGGGTACGGTGACGCGAGACGACAATCCCTCAATGACGGGCAGTACGCGGCGACGCTCCTCGCCTGCACCGAGTGCCTCGGCGCCGGGCCGGGTCGATTCACCGCCGACGTCGAGCAGATCCGCGCCGTCGGCGACCATCTGCACCCCGGCATCGATCGCGCGCACGGGATCCAGCAGCTGGCCACCATCGGAAAAGGAGTCGGGCGTCACGTTGATGACACCCATAATCAACGTCCGCTCGCCCAGTGCGAGCGTCCGCCCGTCAGGCAGCGGGAGTGAGAAGCGACGCCGCGGATGCACTGGCCGACACTATCAATGCAGTGCGCAAAACTCAAAATGCAAACACGACGGAGTACAAAACAACGGGGTGAGAAGCATGGCGCCTTCACCCCGTGAGTGCAAACCGTTACGGGTTCGCGTTCTGCAATTTGAATCCTCGAACTACGTGATCACTCCTGCGTCAGTGGCCGCTGTGGCGTCAGCGGCGGCACGATCGAGGTGCTCGGACGTTCCTTGGTCGGCTTTGCCTCGCGTGTGGGAATCGACTCGGGCCCCGAAGCCACCGGCTCGTCGAGCGGCAGTCCCGCACAGATCCGCATCACCTGTTCGGCGTCGAGCGTCTCGCGCGTCAGCAGTGCGTCTGCCATGTCGATCAGCTGCTGCTTGTGCTCGGTCAGCACGGACTGCGCGCGCAGGTAGTTGTCGGTGACGAACCGTTTGACCTCCTGGTCGATCCGCAGCGCCGTGTCCTCGCTGTAGTCCTGATGCTGAGAGATTTCGCGGCCCAGGAAAATCTGCTCTTCCTTCTTGCCAAAGGTGAGCGGCCCCATGGCGTGACTCATGCCCCACTCGCAGACCATTCGCCGCGCCAGATCCGTCGCGCGCTCCAGGTCGTTGCCCGCGCCCGTGGTGATGCTGCCGATCGTGATCTCCTCCGCGATGCGGCCGCCAAGCAGAATCGCAATCTGATCTTCCAGATACTCGCGCGAGTAGTTGTGCTTCTCGTCAATCGGCAGCTGCTGCGTCAGGCCGAGTGCCATGCCGCGCGGGATGATCGTGACCTTGTGAATCGGGTCGGCGTGCGGCAGCTTCACCGCCAGCAGCGCGTGACCGGCTTCGTGAATCGCCGTGACCTTCTTCTCTCCTTCGCTGATGATCATCGAGCGCCGCTCGGCACCCATCAGCACCTTGTCCTTCGCAAACTCGAAGTCGAGCATGCGGACGGACTTCTGGTTATAGCGTGCCGCGTTGAGCGCGGCCTCGTTGACCAGATTGGCCAGATCCGCGCCGGAGAAGCCTGACGTGCCGCGAGCCAGAATGGCCACGTCGACGTCCTCCGACATCGGGATCTTCTTCGTGTGAACGGAGAGGATGCCCTCGCGGCCTTTCACGTCCGGACGATTGACGACAATCCGGCGGTCGAAGCGGCCAGGGCGCAGCAGCGCTGGATCGAGCACGTCCGGCCTGTTGGTGGCCGCCACGAGGATGACGCCCTCGTTCGACTCGAACCCGTCCATCTCGACGAGCAGCTGATTCAGCGTCTGCTCGCGTTCGTCATGACCGCCGCCAAGCCCAGCGCCGCGATGACGTCCAACGGCGTCGATTTCGTCGATGAAGACAATACAGGGCGCGTTCTTCTTCCCCTGCTCGAACAGGTCGCGAACGCGCGAGGCGCCGACGCCGACGAACATCTCCACGAAGTCGGAACCGCTGATCGAAAAGAACGGGACGTTCGCCTCACCGGCGACGGCTCGCGCCATCAACGTCTTGCCTGTCCCTGGAGGTCCCATCAGCAGGACGCCCTTCGGGATCCGGCCGCCAAGCTTCTGGAACTTCTGCGGTTCACGCAGGAAGTCGATGATCTCCTGCAGCTCGTCCTTGGCCTCGTCGACGCCCGCGACGTCCTTGAACGTCACCTTCTTTTGCGCGCTCGACGACAGCTTGGCCTTGCTCTTGCCGAACGACAGCGCCTTGTTTCCGCCGCTCTGCATCTGCCGCATGATGAAGAGCATGAAGGCGATCGCGAGCAGGATTGGTGCGTAACTGATGAAGAACGCCGCCCACGGACTGTCCGCCATCGGCTTGATGATGACTGGGACCTTCTTGTCGAGCAGCGTCTTCCAGAGTGCCTCGTACTGCGGGGGGACTACGACGCGGAAGCCGGCCTTCTCGTCGCCGTTCTTATAGGTTCCTGTGACTTCGTCGCGGGCGACGGTGACGGTGCCAACTTCGTCGTTGTTCACCTTGTCCATGAAGTCGGTGAACGTGAGGGAGTTAGGCGGCTTCTGGAGCGTCGTCGAGAGGTGCCACACCAGGGCACCGATGACGACGAGCACCATCCAGAAGACGAGGCTCCTGAGAGTTGAATTCAAACTGCCCTCCCCACGTTCCCGCCTTTCGCCCGGTTTAATGTGTGGCTCTTCGCCCCACCAGACTCGCAGCTTCCACATTCAGGCGGAAGAAGAGCAGGCGAAAACAGGTCAAAGACCAAGAGTATCATCACCGCTTTCTTAGTAAGACCAGTTTTCCGCGACGAAGTTCCAGCCGGGCTGCCGGAAGGTCCGCTCCTGCTGAGGTCCCATTGAGAATGTCGGCTGCCGCGTCGACATGCTCCAGTGCGACTTCGCGCAGATCAGCGACTTCTCGCAACGCTTTGAGCAGAATCCGTCGCCGGACGGGCTCGGGCTCAGCGGCGAGCTGCGCGGCGTCGAACGCCAGGCCTTCCCGGTCGCCGATGGAGAGCTCGTCGTATCGCCTATCCGCCAGGTCGTCCAGCCACGCCCCATCCTCACGCGCCAGGCCGGCAGCGCGGGCGATCGACACGGTGGTGGGGCCGCCATAGGCCGCGTCGAGCTCGGGGATAACCCGGTGCCGGATTCGATTGCGGGGGTTGGTCACGTCGGCGTTGGTTTCGTCCTCGACCCACGACTCGCCCCGTGTCCTGAGGTAGTCGCGAAGGTCATTTCGTGACGCGTCGAGCAGGGGCCGCACGAGGATTCCGCGACGCGGATAGATTCCGCCGAGGCCGCTCAAGCCAGCTCCTCGAATGAGCTTCAAGAGAAATGTCTCAGCCTGATCGTCGCGCGTGTGACCGGACGCAATGCGGTCGGCGCCAAGGTCCGCGGCGCAGCGATGCAGGAATGCATAACGCGCGCGGCGTGCGGCTTCCTCGATGCTCAGTCTTTCCGTCGCCGCATAGTCGGCGACATTCACGTTGCCGACGACAAACGACACATTCAGCCGCTCACCCAGCGCCCGGCAGAATTGCTCGTCCCGGGCAGCGGTTGGACGCAGCTGATGGTTGAAGTGCGCGAGACCGGCGATGCTGAAGCCGCCATTAAGCGCGAGTTCGCGAAGGATGAAGGTGAGAGCGACAGAGTCCGAGCCGCCGGAGAGCGCGATGAGCACACGGGCGCCTGGCGGACAGAGATCGTGCCGTCGGATGGTGCGCCGGGTCTGCTGGAGGATGGCTGTCAATTCCCAACTTCCAAAGCCCAACTCCCAAACTGCTCCCGTCCGGGCCGCTTGGGAGTTGGGTTGGGAATCGGGAATTCTGTGTGCCGGAGGGCGGACTCGAACCGCCGACCCCGCGCTTATGAGACGCGTGCTCTAACCGGCTGAGCTACTCCGGCAGGAACCTGTGATTGTATCAGGCAGAACCGGCTTCGATCACGGCAGCGGCTATCAGCGGAATGAGGATTTCGTGGTGGCCGACAAGTGAAATGCCGACACCATCGGTGCCCGCGACCGGACGTGTCACGACATTGGTCTCCGGCCGGTACATGCGCATGAAATCGATGTTTACCGTCGTGAGACCGCTCAGATCGGCGCCGCGATTGCGCGCGAGGGCGACTGCTTTGAGAAAGACTTCGGGGAGCACGACCGCGGAGCCGCAGTTGACATAGACACCGCCTTGCAGACGTGCCACACACGAGGTGAAGTAGCGGAAGTCGCGAAGGCTGACGTCGCCAATGGCCGCGCCGTCAGCAGCCGGATGCATGTGAATGATGTCGGTTCCCATCGCGACGTGCACCGTCACAGGAATACCCAACTCCTCGGCTGCGGCCGTGAGACTGCGCTCACGGAAGCGTGTGTCCGCCGTCGACAGATAGCGTCCGACCGCCTGACCGAATCCGAGCTTCTGCCGGGCGGCGTCCGCAATGATCTGATTCAACAGTCGTCCAGTCTCATCGGCCATGCCAAATCGTCCTGGCCCGAGTGCTTCGTCGACGTCCTCCGACGTGGCACCCACCAGTGCGACTTCGAAATCGTGGATGATGCCAGCGCCGTTCATCGCCAGGGCCGAGACGTACCCTCGCCGCATCAAATCGATAAGCACTGGCGAGACGCCAGTCTTGATGACGTGGGCGCCAATGCCCCAGATGACGCCTGCACCGCGACGCTGCGCCGCCACCATCGCATCGACCACACGACGAACGTTCTGTGCACCGAGAATCGCCGGCAGCGACGCAAACCAATCCCTGAAGGACGCGCCTCGCTCGACAGGTCGGCCGAAATCTTCCACGCGTGCCTTGCTCGCGCGACTCTCGAGCGGGTAGGTCCGCACACCGGAGAGGTCGAACTCTTCGTAGGGAAACGGCACGCGGCGTACGTTACACGATCAGCATGGCGTCGCCGTAGCTGTAAAACCGGTATTGCGACGCGACAGCGTGTCGATATGCCGCGAGCACGTGATCGCGCCCCGCAAAGGCGGCGACCAGCATCAGTAGCGACGAGCGCGGCAGATGGAAGTTGGTAATCAGCCCGCTGACGATCTTGAACACGTGGCCTGGCCTGATGAACAGATCGGTCGCACCGGATGCGGGAAGCACGCATCCACCTTCGATCCTCAGCGACTCCAGCGCCCGCGCCGTCGTCGTTCCCACGGCAATCACTCGTCGGCGATCACGGAGAGCGGCAGTCACCGCGGCCGCGACCTCCGGCGTCACCGTCAGCGCCTCGGCATCGACGACATGATCCTCGACTGTGTCGGTGCGCACAGGCTTGAAGGTTCCGTAGCCGACGTGCAGGGTCAGTTCCGCGATGTCGACACCACGGCTCCGAAGGTCGTTTAACGCCGCGGCCGTAAAGTGGAGGCCGGCTGTCGGCGCCGCGACAGAACCCCGTTCGCGCGCGTACACCGTCTGATAACGGTCGCGGTCGGATGGACGGTCCTCGCGCCTGATGTACGGCGGAAGCGGGACGTGTCCAAGCCGATCGATCGTCGCCCGGACGTCCAGCTCTTCCTCCGTCCACAGGCGCACGGTGCGGCGCCCAAAAAAGTGGGCCGCAAGAACCTCCCCGTGGAGCTTGAGCCCGTCGCGCTCGAACAGCACTCGCGCCCCCGGCTTCAACTTCTGCCCCGGATGCATCAGCGCGTCCCAAATCTCAGAAATCCCACGCTCCGACTCCCGACCCCCAGACTGCTTGGTGTCGAGGTCGTTTGGAAGCTGGGGGTTGGCTGGTGGGATTCCGATCAGCAGACACTCGACCGCACCGCCGCTCGGAACCCGCCGGCCCAGCAGCCGAGCTGGAAACACCCTCGTGTTGTTCAACACGAGCAGGTCGCCGCGCCGAAAGTAGCTGCCGATGTCCTTGAATATCGCGTCGTGAATCTCGCCGCTCTCGCGGCTGAGCATGAGCAAACGCGATCCGCCCCGCTCAGCAGGGTAATCCTGGGCGATCAATTCTTCAGGTAGCTCGAAATCGAAAGCGCTGACGTCCATCCGTTGATCGTCCGGCTTAAGCGGGACACTACGAACCCCAAGGCTACCAGCTGAGACTGGCCGGGCGCTTGCACCGCCGGGCATTGATGTACGACGTCGTGATCGTCGGCGGAGGGCCCGCCGGACTGAGCGCGGCTCTGATCCTCGGACGCTGCCGACGCCGCGTTCTGCTCTGCGACGCGGGGACGCCCCGGAATGCCGCGGCAAAGGCCCTCCACGGATTCTTCACGCGCGACGGTACTCCGCCGCTCGATTTGCTTCGACTCGGCCGCGACGAGCTCACTCCCTACGGGATCGTCGTTCGCGACGCGACCGTCACGGCGGTGGAGCGGGGCGCCAGCCAATTCGAGGTCACCATCGGCGAGTCCGAGCACGTGCCAACGCAGGCCGTGCTGCTCGCGACGGGCATCTGCGACCAGCTGCCGCCGATTCCCGGCCTCAACGAGTGCTACGGCATCAGCGTCCATCACTGCCCGTACTGCGACGGCTGGGAGCATCGTGACGAACCGGTGACGGTGATGGGGCGCGGCGCTGCCGCCTGCGGCCTGGCCCTCTCGCTCAAGACATGGACAGACCGGGTGACGCTGTGCGCGAATGGGTGGACACCGACGCAGCAGCAGCGCGGACAATTGGAGACACACCACATTGCCGTTCGCACCGAGCGAGTGATTGGCCTCGACCACGACGGCGGCCGGGTCACGCGGGTGCGCTTCCACCGTGGTGAGCCGGCGGATTGCCGGGCCCTGTTCATCTCCTGCCCGCAAGTGCAGCAGTCCGAGTTCGCACGGAGACTGGGATGTGAGTTCACCCGGAAGGGGACGGTCAAAACCGATCACCTGGGTGAAACGTGTGTCCCCGGCGTTTACGTCGTCGGCGACGCGTCGCGGGACGTCCAGTTCGCCGTCGTCGCCGCGGCAGAAGGCGCCAAGGCCGGCGTCGCGATCAACAAGGCGCTTCAAAGACGGGCTGGACTGGCAGTCCTTCCGGAGGCTTCCAATGCCTAGCCCGCTGCGACGCCTTCACGCACGCGCCGAGGTCCCACCGACGCTGCACGACACACAGGTCAGCGTCCGCAGCGTCGCCCTCACGATCCTCGCGTTCGCCGCGACGATGTACCTCCTGCACTGGGCGCAGGAGGCTTTCATTCCCATCGTCCTGAGCATCTTGATCAGTTTCGCGCTCGAGCCACTCGTTGTGATGCTCACGCGCATTCGTCTGCCGCGGATGGTCGCCGCCGGCCTCGTCGTCACGATGTCCGGAGGCGCGCTCGTGTACGGCATGTACTCGCTATCGGACGACGTGGCCGCGATGGTGGCGCAGTTACCAGATGCGGCGCAGCGACTCCGGCGAACAATGCAGCGCGATCGGACGTCCGGTCCGATCGCGCAAGTGCAGCAGGCAGCGGCGGAACTGCAGAAGACCGCCGACCAGGCCGCACCGACGAACCCCGCGCCGAGGGACGTGACGCGTGTGCAGATCGAAGAGCCGGCGATCAACATCCGCCAGTACGTGACGTGGGGTTCGACGAACGCAATCGCCTTCGCCGGCCAGGCGACGCTCGTCTTCTTCTTCGTCTTCTTTCTGCTCGCGTCGGGAGATCTGTTCAAGCGGAAGCTCGTCAAACTCGCCGGCCCCTCGCTGGAGAAGAAGAAGATTACCGTTCAGATCCTGGACGACATCAACCGGCAGATCGCGCGCTTCCTCTTCGTCCGTATCGTCACGAGCATCGTCGTCGGCGTGGCGACGTGGATCGCGTTCTCGATGATCGGGCTCAAGCAGGCTGCGCTCTGGGGGGCAGCGGCGGGCGTCTTCAACACTGTGCCGTACTTCGGTCCGGTGATTGTCGCGCTGGCGACCGCTGTCGTCGCGTTCCTCCAGTATGGAACCGTGGGCATGGCTGTCTACGTCTCAGGCATCTCCCTGGTGATCACGAGCATCGAGGGCTGGCTGCTGACGCCGTGGCTGACGAGCCGCATGGCCCGCACCAATGAGGTCGCGATCTTCGTGGGATTGATCCTCTGGAGCTTCGTCTGGGGCATCTGGGGAACGCTGCTGGCGGTACCGATGCTGGTCGTGGTGAAGGCGTATTGCGATCACATCGAGGGTCTCAAATCCGTCGGCGAGCTGCTCGGGGAGTGAGGAGTGTCGTCAGGTCGGTTCTTCCTTTCGATGCCAGCAGCGGTTTCCAGAGATCACCCGTCCGCGCAATTCGCTGGCGGACGTTATCCATACGAAAGTCTTCGATATCCGCGCCAGCGGCGACCTCGTCCCAGGTCAGCGGCGTCGAGACCGTCGCGCGCGGTCTCGGCCGAACCGAATAGATGCTCGCCAGCGTTCTTCCCCACGCGTTCTGGTTGTAGTCGACCAGCACGCGGCCGCGCGGTCGTTTGGCAACCCTGTATTCGGAGGTCATGAGCAAGGGGCTTCGCGCTGCAAGCTCCACGGCCAGCGCCTTCGCGAACGTCCACACGTCCTTCTGCACCGGCCCACGGACGATCGGCACATAGACGTGCAGCCCCTTCGAGCCGCTCGTCTTGACGAGCGGCTTCATGCCCAGTACCTGAAGTGCATCGCGGACGAGCAACCCACATTCGCGCACCTGGGCAAACGTGGCTCCCTCCCCGGGATCAAGATCGAAATGGACGTAATCAGGGCTGTTCACATCGTCGCATCGGGCATACCACTGATTGAGGTCGATGCATCCGAGATTGATCACCCACATCAACGACGGCACATCGTCAATCACCGGGAAGTCAATGACATTTCCGGAGTCGTGCACGATGCGACAGGTTCGAATCCACGCGGGCCTGGGCGTCGGTGCGCGTTTCATGAAGAAGAACGGTCCGTCCGCGCCGTGCGGATACCGTTTCATCACCATCGCCCGATCGGCTATATGGGGAAGCAGGACCGACGCGACGTCGACGTAGTACTGAATCAAGGCGCCTTTGGTGATGCCGAGCGTCGGCCAGAACGGTTTTCGCAGATTGGTGAGGCGAACCTCACGCTGCGCCACCGTCAACGTCACGTTGTCGAGGTCGGTCGGGAGCGTGATTGCCGTCGGTTTGGCCACGTCAGCGTTTTTGGGCGCCACCAAGAATGCCCTTGATCGGCGCGAGCTTCGGTGGACGTTGACCGTGGCGCGTGGCGCCGGCGATCGACGCGTACTCGAGCTCAACGTCGGCGAGTACGCATCGCAGCATCAGACCGCCACGACTCATGTCGCCGCGACCGACAAACGCCGGTGGAAACACGAGCTTGTCGCCGAAGACCGGTTGCAACACTTCGACGTACTTGCCTGACGCGATGCTACCAAGCAGCACAATCTCGCAATCGGGTCCTACCGCATCGCGCAACGCCCGCGCACTCCGTTCAAGCGGGCGACGATACGAGGCGTTTGCAAGATCGATTGAGACCGATGCAAACGCCTGGAGCGACTCCAGAGTGACCGACGTGTCCGCCGAGCGCAGCCCCGCATTCGGGGTAATCACCAGCACGCCACTCGCCGCGACCGGATCTGCCGGATCCGGCGGCTTCGCAAACCGCCGCGCGTACGCGAGCTTGCCACGAAAGTACAACCCGCTCACGAAGCTGAAGACTTCTCCAAGCGAGGTTCCCTCGTCAGACCTCAGCTGCCGTGCGAGCGAGAATTGCGCCGCCGGCGACATGACCATACGCGCACGCATGCCGCCGCAATTCGCCGGCGACAACAGGAACACACGCGACTCTGTGACCCTGGCGCGTGCGCCAGCTCGCGAGGTGGCTGGGGAACGGCGGCTCTTCGCCACAATCAGCGGAGGAGACCGGCGCCCAGACTGATCAGCCAACCCAGCACCAGAAACGGCACGGCCGCGATAATCAGCACCGCGCCTATCGACACCACGACAAACGTCCAGTCACCCGCGGATGCCGGGCGTTCCTCATAGACATGCTGCTCGAGCAGAGCGACGTTCATCTTGTTGGACTTCCAGGCAAAGTCGAAGAGGTCGCCGATGATCGGGACCAGGCCCACGACAGTATCGATTCCGACATTCACGATCATTCGCAGCACGACGACGCGCGGAAGCCCGAGGTCGCGCGCCTGCCAGATGATTCCGAGCGTGAAGAGCGGCGACACGATGTCGCCGATGCCAGGGAGGAGACCCAGGATCGGATCGAGACCGAACCGGAACGAAGTTCCAGGGACCGGAAGCGCGGAGTCGAGAAGACCAGCTACCCGCCTGAGCAGTCCGAGCCGCTGTTCCTGGCCGGCTGTTAATCGCCGAAGACGCGTTACTCTTTGAGTCCCCACCTCAACAACAGCGATCCGACCGTAAAGCCGGCGCCTACAGACACCATTAGTAACAGATCGCCGCGCTTCAGCCGTTTGTCGGCGACGGCGTCGTTGAGTGCCAGAGGAATCGTGGCGGCTGTTGTGTTGCCGAACCGCTCGATGTTGATGACCACCTTCTTCTCAGGAACGCCCAGCTTCTCGGCCGCGGAGAGGATGATGCGCCGGTTGGCCTGATGCGACACGAGCAGATCGATCTCATCGGGTTTGACGCCGTTGCGATCGAGAATCCTGCGGCATGCCTCCTCGGTGTTGCGCACAGCAAACTTGAAGACGGCCTGTCCGTCCTGTTTGACGTAGTGCATCCGTTTCGCGACCGTGTCCAATGACGCGGGCTGACGACTGCCACCGGCGGGCATGCACAATGCGCCGCCACCGCTGCCATCGACATAGTTCTCGAAATCGATGATTCCGACCCCGGGGTCATCACTCGCCTCGACGACCGCCGCGCCTGCGCCATCGCCGAAGATCACGCACGTCGTCCGATCCGTGTAGTCGATGATGCTGGACATCACGTCGGCGCCGATCACGAGCGCGTGCTTGCTGCCGCCCGCCGACACCATCTGCGCCGCGGTGGTCAGCGCGTAGGTGAAGCCAGAGCACGCGGCAAACAGGTCGTATCCCCACGCGTGGTTCGCACCGAGGCGCTCCTGGACGAGACACGCGGTGCTGGGAAACAGCATGTCCGGTGTCGTCGTGCCGACGACGATGAAATCGATGTCGTCGGGTGTCAGACCCGCGCGCTCGATCGCGGTACGTGCCGCTTCGACTGCCAGGTCGGATGTCGCAACGCCAGGCTCGACGATATGGCGTTCACGAATACCAGTGCGCTGAAGAATCCATTCGTCACTGGTGTCGACCATGCGCTCCAGATCCGCGTTGGTGAGTACACGAGGCGGAACATACGTGGCCAGGCTCGAGATGCGCGCACGGCACGGCGTGCGCGTGGGAGGAATTACCACAGGGTCGGATCCTTTTTCGGAGGTGTGAGGCCGAAGTACTCGTAAGCGCCCGCGGTCGCCACACGGCCGCGCGGCGTGCGATCGAGGAAGCCTGCCTGAATGAGGAAGGGCTCGTAAATGTCCTCGATCGCGTCCTTCTCCTCGTGAATAGCGGCGGCGAGACTGTTGACCCCGACCGGCCCGCCGTTGAACTTATCGATGATCGTTCGCAACAGCTTGCGATCCACTTCGTCGAACCCGTGCTCGTCCACCTCGAGCAGCTTCAGCGCGTCGACCGCCACGGCCACCGTGATGCGGCCTTGTGCGCGGACCTGCGCAAAGTCGCGAACGCGACGCAGCAACCGGTTGGCAATGCGCGGCGTTCCACGCGATCGGCGCGCCAGCTCGACGGCCGCAGCGTCGTCCATCGCCACATTCAGGATGCGTGCAGATCGGCGCACGACTTCCTCGATGTCGTGCACGGTGTAGAAGTCGAGCCTGTGGACGATGCCGAACCGGGTGCGGAGCGGCGAGGTGAGCAGACCGGCGCGCGTTGTTGCGCCAATCAGCGTGAACTTCTGCAGCGGCACCTTGACCGAGCGGGCACCAGGTCCCTGGCCGATGATGATGTCGAGCTCGTAATCCTCCATCGCGGGATAGAGGATTTCCTCAATGGCCGGCGACAGACGATGAATCTCGTCGATGAACAGCACGCCGTGCTCCGGCAAATCCGTGAGCATCCCGGCCAGGTCGCCGGCTTTCTCGATGACCGGACCGGCCGTGCCCTTGACGGCCACGCCCATTTCATGACCGATCACGTACGCGAGCGTCGTTTTGCCAAGGCCAGGCGGGCCATACAGCAACACGTGATCGAGCGCTTCGCCGCGCTGTCGCGCCGCGGCAATCGCGACATGCAGGTTGTCGCGAATCCGATCCTGGCCGATGTATTCGTCGAGCGCGCGCGGACGCAGGCCAACGTCGAACTGCACGTCCTCGTCGACACGGACGGAAGCGACGAGACGCTCGCTCATCGCATCAGCTCCCGCAGCGCGACCTTCAGCGCGTGCTCAAATGTCGGTTCGGACATGGTCTGGAGTGTGGCGTCGACGGCCTTCTCCGCCTGTGGGCGATGATAGCCGAGGTTCTGAAGCGCCGAGAGCAGATCGCCGCGGACACGATCGACGCCGTTGACCGGCGCCACATCGACAGGAGCCGCGCCAGGAAGCTGCGCGAGCCGGTCGCGCAGCTCGAGCACGATACGCTCCGCGGTCTTTTTGCCGATGCCGGGAATCCCCGTCAGGCGGGCCACGTCACCGCGCTGCACACACGCGAGCAGATCGCGCGAGTCCATGCCTGACAGCACGGCAATCGCAAGCTTCGGACCGATGCCGCTGACGCTGATCAGCCGCTCGAAGAGCTGTCGTTCGAGCTCGGTGAGGAAGCCATACAGCTGCAGCGCATCCTCGCGGACGTGTGTGTGGATGCGCAGCGTGATCTCGGCTCCCTGCTCGCCGGCGTCGTAAAAGGTCGACAGCGGGACGTGGACCTCGTAGCCAACGCCCTGGACATCGACGATCAGCGTATTTAGTTGCTTGTCTGCGATGCGGCCGCGAAGAAATCCGATCATCCGTGGGCAGGGGGTCGGTACTGGCGCCAGGAACGTCCGGCTCCGCGCGCATTGGGGGCCGCAGCGGCGGGACTCACATGCAAACGGGCAGCGGGACGTGAGTGCACGTGGCAGATGGCCACGGCCAGGGCGTCCGCGGCGTCGTGCGGCGTCGGCGCCTTCGCCAGCCCGAGCAGCAGCTTGATCATCTGCTGCACCTGGTGCTTCTCCGCACGCCCGTAGCCGACGACCGCGCGCTTGATCTCCGCAGGCGTGTACTCAACCACGTCGCATCCGGCTTCGACCGCCGCAAGAATGGCCACGCCGCGCGCGTGCCCCAGCTTGAGCGCGCTGCGGGCATTGACCGCGTGAAAGATGCTTTCGACGGCGACGCAATCCGGCCGATGGGACGCGAGCAGGGCGGCGAGCTCACGGTGAATACGCGCGAGCCTTTGTGGAAAGGGATCGCGTGCGGCGGCCGTGATGGCGCCGCAGGCAATCAACTGATGGCGTCGGCCGTCGGTCTCGACGCAGCCATAGCCGGTGCGCTCCGAGCCGGGGTCGATGCCGAAGACTTTCACGCGAGCGAGGCCTCGATCTCCTTTTCCTCGATGTCGAAGTTCGCCCAGACGTGTTGCACGTCGTCGTGGTCGTCGATCGCCTCGAACAGTTTGAGCATCTGCTGCGCTTCCTTGCCCTGCAGCTTGATGTAGTTCTGCGGAATCATCGCGACTTCGGCACTGGCGGGCTCGATCCCGAGCGCTTTGACCGCGTCGCGAACCTTCTCGAAGCTTTCCGGCGGACTGATAATCTCCCACGCGCTGCCGTCGTCGCTCATGTCGTCGGCGCCGGCTTCGAGCGCAGCATTGAGCAGCGCTTCCTCGTCGGCTTTCGACTTCTCGACGATCAGCTGACCCTTGCGGCTGAACATCCAGGCCACGCTGTTTTCCGCGGCGAGGTTCCCGGCGTACTTGCCAAAGGTGTGGCGGATTTCGCCGACGGTCCGGTTCTTGTTGTCCGTCAGCGTCTGCACCAGCATCGCGACGCCACCGGGTCCGTAGCCCTCGTACCAGATCTCCTCGTACGAGACGCCCGGCTCTTCACCAGTGCCCCGGCGAATGGCGCGTTCGATATTCTCGCGCGGCATGTTGTTCGCCTTCGCTTCCTGGATGATCGTGCGGAGGCGAGGATTCATATCGGGATCACCACCGCCGGCGCGCGCCGCAACGGTGAGTTCCTTAATGAGGCGCGTGAAGATCTTGCCGCGCTTGGCGTCAGCAGCACCCTTCTTGTGCTTGATGGTGTGCCACTTGGAATGGCCTGACATGAGAAAAACCCCCGGAAATGCGTGAAAACAGACCGGTCATTTTACCACGGGCTTTCTGGCCAGGATGATCCACACGTCAGCCCGTGTGTCCCATTGGCCGCCGCGGTAGTCGCCCAGTAGCGCCGAGATCTCGAAGCCTGCGCGTTCGAGGCGGCGCGTCATCTGCGGTACTGACAGCGTTCGAAACGCAAGAGAGAAGCGATGGACGCGCGCCTGTCGTCCGCGGCGTTCGGTGAACTCCTGATCGAAGATCGTGCGGTGCCGCGCAGGGTCCTGACGAACCGTTTCGACGAGGGTCACGTGCGTTCCGCCGCGACGGCCGCGCCAGCCCTTCAGGCTGACGCGCTTCTGGTATTCGTCCCACGACGGCAGGTCAGCGACCAGTTCGAGCCCGAACGTACCATTCGGCGCGAGGACGCGGTGGATCTCCGATAGTGTCCTCGCAAGATCGCGCTCGGACAGCAGAGACTGCAGAATTCCGTACGGCGCCATCACCATCGCGAAGCGCTCGCGTGGCCCGCGCTTCGCCACCGATTTCGTCGCGGCAGGAGGAAACGGCAGATGCCGGATGTCTGCCTGCACGAGTCGGAGAGTGCGCTGGAGACGCCCTCGAACGAGTCGGAGACGCGCGAAATCGAGCATCGCCGCGGATCGGTCGACCCCCACGAGTTGGACGCCGGCGCGCGCGAGGGGAAGAGAGATCCGGCCAGTGCCGCAACCCAGTTCCAGCACCTGCCCGCCAGCGTTCAGGGCAAGATTCCGCCAGAACGGCACATCGCGCCGACCCAGTGTCTGCGCATTCTCCCAGTCGTAGAAGGGCGCGTAGTCATCCCAGCCCTCGTGACCTTCCATCAGCCTCAGTTCTTCTGCCCGACTGTCGCAAACAGCATGGTGTGCTGGATTTCGACGAACGCGGCGGCGACCGATGCGTCGGTCTGGTAGGTGCCGAGCGCGTGGAGCAGCTCGCGGCCCAGCTCGCGCACGTCCTTCCGCGTGACCCGTTCAATGACGTGCTGAATGGCGTTTCGCCGCTCCGTCCATTCGTCGGTGGAGGGCGGACGCAGCCTGGTATGCGAGACCGGGAACAGTCTGACGTGGATCGGCTCGATGCCATTCGCGCCAAACAGCGCAGGCAGCTTCGGGCCAATCTGATCGAGCGTTCGTTCTCCGCGCGCTTCAGCGGCCGCAGCGAAGAACTCGCGAGCCAGATCGAACGCCTTCACGCCCGCAGGAACTGAGCTGAACAGATAGCGGGCGGCGTTATCAGGTTCCACCGCAACGATGCGTCCGTGTTGGGTCGTGACACGCGCGCATTCCGCCACCGCGGCACCCGCATCGACGATGTGCTGCAATACCGCGATGCAATACAGCGAATCGAAGGCACCGGCGCGGAATGGCAGATGAGCCGCATCTGCCGCGGCAAATCCGACCCGCTGGTTGTGCGACTTCGTCGCCTGCAACGCCGCCGCGACCTTCGAGACGATGAGATCAATTCCGACCAGGCGGATCTGCGAAATGTGCAGACGTCCGAGGCTGACCTCGGCCAGCCCCTCGCCGCAGCCGACGTCGAGAATCCGGTTGCCCGGCCGCGGACGAAGCGTCTCCACGAGGAACTCGGTGAACTCGTCGGTCCACCAACCTTCCCGCACGTGCTTGAGCGTCGCGGACTTGAATCCGTCAATCGGGGGCGTCATGGCAGGCTGGCAGATGTCGTGGCAGGCATCACGGCTAATCCGAGACCGCGATCTCGCCGGGCACGATTGGCCGTGTTCGCGGCAGCACGCCCAGCCGAGCGAGATTCCCGACGAACGCCAGGATCAAGATAAAGGCAGCCAGCTTGATGACGTCTGTGACCGTGCCCTGCGGAAGCACCTTCCACAGCAGCCACAACACCGGTTGCGCGATCGTGACCGCCCACACAGAGCCGTAGAAGTACCGCCGCTCGTGCCCTTCTCCCTTCGTGGATTTCTTGACACGGGGCAGCAGACCGAAGGCACCGAGCGCCCAGACTGTCCCGGCGATCGGGAAGTAGGCGACCTCGTACATCTGCTTCAGACGCCATTCCCCAGTCACGGCTGCGTAGGCGAGCCCCGCGATGTTCAACACCGCAAAAGCGACCACCTCGCCCCAGGCGGTCGTGTAACAGACGCGTCGATACAGCGGGTTGGGCCGATCCTCGGTGAAGCGGATGATATACGGTGCGGGCTCACACCCCGGCAGGCGGCCGCGCAGCCCGGCAATCGCGGTCCCGGCCAGCACCACACCCAGCCAGATCAACATCCGGCGATCGAAGCCGCGTTCGAAGAGATCAAAGGTCAGCGGTCCGGGTGCGATGAAGAAGACGAATATCCAGATCGGCCAGTGATTGAACCGGTAATAGAGCTTGTTCCGGTGTCGGATCTTCCGCTCGGTGTCGCGCTCGATAAAGCGCGCGTGCGTGTCGATGTGCGCCTGCGTCGGCATGAAGTGCGAACGATTCTATGACAGCACGTCCGCCGGCGGGCCTTCGCGGATAATGCGGCCGTCGTGCAGCAGCAGCACGCGATCGATACAGGCATTGGCGAACGCCACGTCATGAGTGGAGATGACGATGGTCGTGCCGTCCGCCGAGAGACTGCGGACCGTCGCTGCCAGATCGTCTCGCCGTGCGGGATCCAGGGAGGCCGTCGGCTCGTCCATGAGCAGCAGTACCGGTTTCATCGCGATCGCTCGAGCGATGGCCACGCGTTGGGCTTCACCGCCCGACAGCTCGTGCGGTCGCGCGTGCATTCGATGTCCAACGCCAAGCTGTTCCAGGAGCGCCTTGGCGTGCGCTTCCGCTTTCTGGCGGGCGACGTTCGCAACGTGCACGGGCGCCAGGCAGACGTTTTGAAGTGCCGTCAGATGCTCGAACAGATGGTGGAACTGAAACACCATGCCGATCGGGGGCGTCGGCCTGGACACGCCAGGATCATCCTCGGCGCCCCGCGCTTCGGTATCGGGCCGACAGATGCTGACCGCGCCGGCCACTTGCGACTCCAGACCAGCAATCGCGCGCAGCACTGTCGTCTTGCCCGCGCCCGACGGCCCCATCAACGCCACACGCTCGCCTCGCCCTGCCTGGAACGTCACGCCGTGGACGACGGGTCTGTTGTCGCGTTCGAGGTACAGGCCCTCAACCTGGAGGACTGCCGTTATTGCTGCCATGTCTTCTCAATCCGGCGGGCGAAGCGCGCGAGCGGCAACGACAGAGCGAGGTACATCCCCGCGCACACCGCGCCTGGCAGCACCCAACTGCCGATGTTGGCGGCGAAGATCGAGGTCTGCTTCGTCAGCTCGACGACCGTGATGACGGACACCAGTGAGCTGTCCTTCAGCAACGCGACAAAATCATTGGTCATGGGAGCCAGCGCAAGACGGAATGCCTGCGGAGCCCGCACCAGCCTGAGCGTCTGCATGTTGCTGAAGCCGAGCGTCCGTGCTGCTTCGAGCTGGCCACGCGGAACAGCCTGCAAGGCGCCTCGATAGATTTCGCTCTCGTATGCAGCGTAATTGATGCCCAATCCAAGCATCGCCGCGACGAAGGCGGGAAGCTGAATCACCGCCGCCAAACCGAAGTAGAGCACAAAGAGCTGGAGCAACAGCGGTGTTCCACGGATCAGCTCCACCCACGCGGTCAACGCAATCTCGAGCGGCCTGGATCCGTAAACGCGGCCGGTGGCGATCACGACGCCGAGCGCAACAGCCAGGGACATCGACAACGCCGAAAGCAGCACCGTGATGCCAGCCGCCCGGAACAGCGCGGGCAGATAGCGGATCGCCG
Organism: Vicinamibacterales bacterium; assembly: GCA_035647075.1. Taxonomy (GTDB): domain Bacteria; phylum Acidobacteriota; class Vicinamibacteria; order Vicinamibacterales; family UBA2999; genus Gp6-AA40. The sequence continues at coordinate 28,944 of DASROF010000236.1, forward strand.
ACTGCCAGACGTTTGTCGTGACCGCCGCGGTGCTCGCGGTTTCTGGCGGTGCCTGGCTCTCGCTGGTCAGCCGCGCATACAGCGCCGTCTGATCCTCATTCCAGAGCCTCCACCTGCGAAAAATGGCCTCGAGACGTCCGTCGCGCATCGCCTGGCGCAGGATCTCGTTCATCCGATCACGCAAGCCGGCATTTTCCGGGGCGAGAACCCCGACGTAGTGACCGACACCGACAGGCGTCGGCTGATTCATCAACCCGGGATTCCGTCGAACGCCCCGGTCCGCGAGTACGTAATCCAGCAGCACCGCGTCGACCCGGCCAAGCGCCAGGTCGCTGTACGGATGCACGTCGTCCTCGTAGGTGACCGGCACGAGATGGTGATCGCGCTCGGCGGCCAGCAGCAGGTCGTAGGCGAGCGTCGCACCGAGCGTGGCCACTCGCCGGCCAGCCAGATCCGCCAGTGTTCGATAACGGGCGCCGTCCGCCGTGCGGACGGTGAGGATCTCCTGAAACTCGTAATACGGGATGGTGACGGCGAGACGCGCACGTCGCGCTGGACTGTCCTCGATGCCGCTCAGGCCAATATCGAAATCTCCACGCGCCGCGGCGGCGTCGAGGCTCGTGAAGCCGACCTGCACGAATCGCGGCTGGCGAGCGAGGCCGGCCGCAAGCAGTTGCGCCACTTCAACGTCGAAACCGACGACGCGCGCGGGATCGCGTGGATCGGCTTCGACAAACGGCGCTCCGCCTTCGGCGTCGCCTCCCCAGCGAAGCTCCGGTGTCTGCTGAGCCGAACTCGACGTTGACACCAGCAGCACCAGCACGAGTGCGGACACGCTCCGCATCACACCGGACATCGTAGGGGCTCAGTTGTGTGTGGGTATGCAGCATAGACGATCCGCAGGCGAGGTTCGCTCCGGTCCGCTGCAGTCATCCGCGGCGCCGGCGCTCGAGTTCCTCAAGCGTCTTCGGCCAGTCCTCGCGAAGGAGCCGTGAGAGCGCGCGGTCGGCGAGCAGACGTCCGCCGGTCTGGCAGTTGGGACAATAGTTCGCTTCATTGGCGGCGTAGACGATCCGCTGAACAGGACTGCCGCAGTCCGGACACGCCTCGCGATATCTGCCGTGAACGGCCATTCCCGTCCGGAACGCGGTGACCTTCTCCGGAAACGTATCGCCGGCCTCCTCACGTAGACGCTCGATCCAGTGCGTCAGCGTCGTGCGTGTCGCGGCGTAAAGCCGTCGCAACTCGGCCTCTGAAAGCGAGCCGGTCTGCTTGAACGGAGAGAGGCGCGCCGCATGGAGAATCTCGTCCGAGTACGCATTGCCGATCCCACTGAACAGATGCGGATCGGTTAACGCGCGTTTCAACGTGTGATTGTCCCGGCGCAGAGCGCGTGCGAACGTTTCGACATCAACCTCAAGGACGTCGATGCCACCGGGATCGTGCTCCTGAAGCGCAGCGTGGCCGCTGACAAGGGACAGCGACGCCTGTCGCTTCGTTCCTGCCTCGGTGAGAAGCAGCGTGCCGTGGCTGAAATCGAGTGCGAACAGGCCGACCTTGCCCGGAATCCGCACGCCAGCCTCCTTCCAGCGAAGCCGGCCCGCAATCATCAGATGCAGAATGATGAACAGCTCATCTTCCAACTCGAACACGATGCGCTTGCCGAGGCGATGCAGGGCGACGATGGCCTTGCCTTCGACAGACGATAGGGGTGGATTAGTGGACCGTAACAGGAACGGCGACGCGAGCCGGACCCGTTCGACGCGATGCCCCACCACGCGCGGCTTCAGAGCATGCAGATAAAGGAGGATGTCGGGAAGCTCCGGCATTGCGGACGCTATGGCGGCGAGTTACGTCCCCCGAGAATCTCGTCCATCGCCGGCCAGTCGCGGTTCGTCAGGAGCAGTCTCAGCCAGGGTGTATACCGTTCCGGCGAGGCGTCAATCGAATCACGTAGCTGGGCGAGGTCCATCCACCGGCACGCCTCGACCTCGCGCGTATCCGGACTCGGCGACCCGTTGAACCATCCGATAAACACCTGGTTCAACTCGTGTTCGATCATCGAGTCGGCGACACTCATTTCGTAGATCGTTCTAAAGGCGGGGCGCAGATCGCACACAAACCCCATCTCCTCGGTCAGCCGGCGTCCCGCGGCACCATCCGCTGATTCTCCGGGCCGTGGATGGCCGCAGCATGTGTTGGACCAGAGTCCGCCCGAGTGGTACTTGCCGGTGGCTCGCCTCTGGATCAACAACCTGCGGCCCTCGTCGAACACAAACACCGAGAACGCGCGGTGCAGCTTGCCTTCGCGGTGCGCGCGAATCTTTTCCTCAGCGCCAACGACGTTGTCGTCGCGATCGACGAGGGTTACCAGATCAGGCACCACGGTGCCCTCATGATAATCACTTCACGACGATCTCCGCGTCCGCGACCTGTCCGCGCACGTCTTTCGCGCGGACGATGTGTCGTCCGCGTTCGAGCGGCCAGGTCACGCTGTCGTCAGGCGGAACCCGCCCGACGCGACGCCCATCAACGCTCCATTCGACGTGGCCCGCGGCACCGACTGCGCGAAGCGACAGCGTCTGGAACTCCATGCGCAAGGTGGGATCGATCAGGTAGGTCGCACCGTCAGCAGGCATCGTGATCTCCAACCGACGAGCTGCCACTCGCTGCACCGCTCCGTGAGCTGGCGATCGACGCACGGTTCGGTCGGCGACAGCGAGTATGCGCTCGGATTCGAGCAGCCCTCGGCCGGCGGCCCATGTGCGGTACTCGTCGGGCCACACGGTAATGAGACCGTCCTCCGACGCGTGATGCCACGAACAGGGCAGCGGCGAAAAGCCTGGCGGAAGCCATTCGCGCGTGCGAATCGGACAGGCGTCGCCGGCGCGCATTCCCGAAAGCGCGCAGATGGTGTATTCGCGCAGGTCGCCTGGTCTGGCCACCAGCGCGTCGTCTGAGTCTTCGCGGCCGTTGACGTGTCGCTGCGCGGCGAGCATTATCGCGTGGAAGATCGGGGCAGCTCCGGTCACACCTGACGAGCCGATGAGCGGCCGGCGGTCGAAGTTGCCAACCCACACACCGACGGTCACCTCACGCGTATACCCGACTGTCCAGTTGTCTCGGTAGGCCTGTGACGTTCCCGTCTTGACCGCCACAGAGAACGGAAACTCGAGACTGCCGCCACGGCCGAAGACGTACGCTCGCGCGTCGTCATCGGACAGGATGTCGG
>DASROF010000237.1:0-2914 GCA_035647075.1 Vicinamibacterales bacterium
GGAGCTATCAGGGGCAGCCATTTCCGTACCTCCCGTTTCCGGCGAACGTGCCTCCGGCTCACTCTGAACGAGGCCTCTCCATGTTGCCAATCTCCGAGGCAGCCCTCGATGATCACGACGCCGTCGAGCGAGCCGCCATCCCGACTGAGCGCGCGCATGGTCCCCTGTTGCTCCTGTCCGGCGGCGACGATCGAGTATGGGCGGCAGGGCGAATGTGCGGGATGATCGTCGACCGGATGTCGAGACACGGACGGGCCAACGACGTGACGCACCTGCACTATCCACACGCCGGGCATATGTTGTTTCCGTACGTTCGCCCGTCAGACGCAATTGTTCCGCCGTATCCCATGGATCATGGCGGTACCACCACCGACGACCTGGCCGCGCACACCACTGCCTGGCCGCACGTGATCGAACACCTCCGCGGGATGCCTGACTGACAGCATCCAGGCGGCGGAACACTCCCACCTTGACAACTACTACTATCAAGTAGTAGATCAGTATTACGAGTAGTAGATGAGAAAACAGCCAAAGCTCGCGCGGCTCGAACTGCAGATTCTCGAGGCGCTGTGGGCGCTCGGGAAGGCCTCGATCCGCGAAATCCAGGAAACGTTTCCTGAGCCGCGACCGGCCTACACCACGATTCAAACGACGGTCTATCGGCTCGAAGCCAAAGGTGCCGTCCGTCGCGTGCGGAAGATCAGCAACGCCCACATCTTCGAGCCGCTCGTGGCCCGCGACGTCGCGCGTCACCGGCTGCTTGACGACATCCTGAGCCTCTTCGGCGGGCGCGCGCAGCCGATGATGGCGCAGCTCGCCGAGGCGGGGAAGTTGACGCTCGACGATGTGCGTGAGCTGGAGAAGACGATCAAGACGATCGAGCGGCAGCAGAAAGCGGAAAGGAAGCCGAGATGATCAGCGAGCTGGCCAACCATCTGTGGCAATCAACCCTGTTCGCGGTCGCGGTGGGGTTGCTGACATTGATGTGTCGAAAGAACGACGCCAGCGTTCGCTATTGGCTCTGGTTCAGCGCCTCGGTCAAGTTCTTCATGCCGTTCGCGCTGCTGATGGCGCTCGGCGATCGACTGGAATGGGCATCGGGATCACCGCAGATCGCCACGGCAGCCGTCTCGGCGACGCTCGCGCAGGTGAGCCGGCCGTTTGTCGTAGACCCGGCCATGGGATTGTGGTCTGCGCCGGAAGCGCCTCGCGGCTTCGATTGGTTCGCTCTTGCCATCCTCGGTGTCTGGGTGGCTGGAACCATCGCGATGACCGTCGTCCGGTTCCGCACGTGGCGGCAGATTCGCGCCACCGTCCGCGCGAGCTCGCGTTGGGCCATTCCAGGTCTGCCAATGCCTGCCGGCATCGAGGCGAGATCGACTCCGGGCCTCCTGGAGCCCGGCGTCGTCGGTCTCTTGCGTCCGGTGCTCCTGGTGCCGTCTGGCATCGAAGACGACCTGCCACCACTGCAGCTTGCCGCCGTGCTGACGCACGAGCTGTGTCACATCAGACGCCGCGACAATGTGACCGCGGCCGTCCACATGCTCGCGGAGGCGGTGTTCTGGTTTCACCCGCTGGTGTGGTGGATCGGGTCGCGCCTTGTTGATGAACGAGAGCGCGCGTGCGATCAAGAGGTCGTGCGCAGGTGTGGAGAACCGCAGACCTACGCCGAGGGCATCGTGAATGTCTGCAGGCGCTACGTCGAAATGCCCCTCGCGTGCGTGTCCGGGGTGAGCGGTGCAAACGTGAAGAACAGGATCAGGGACATCATGACGAACCGGACCATCGCCAAACTCAGTGTTGTCCAAAAAGCGGTTCTCGCGGGTGTCACCGCGATAGCAGTGGTCGCACCCATCTTTGCCCAGTCTGTTCCGCGTCCGCCGGCGGGCGGAGCGTTGCGGTTCGAGGTGGCATCGATCAAGCGGAACACCGGCAACGCCCAGCAGATGATCGTGCTGCAGCGGTTCCTGCCGGGAGGCGGCTTCGAGGGAATCAACGTGACGTTGGGGTCGGTCATCCGGATCGCCTACGGGCTGCAGGACTTCCAGATGGTCGGTGGGCCGAAGTGGGTCGACACCGATCGGTTCGACATACAGGTGCGGGGGCCTCAAGGCGCCACCGAGAGCGAAGCCCCCCGGCGGCTCCAATCGTTGCTGGCAGAGCGGTTCGCACTGAAGGCGCACATGGAAACGAGGAACCATCCGATCTACGCGCTGGTGCTCGCGCGCGCTGACAAATCGCTTGGGCCGCGGCTGCGCCGATCGCAGATCGACCCCAAAAAGATCCAGGAACAGGACGCGAAGATGTTGCGTGAGAATCCCGCAACGTTCACGCCGCTGGAGTGCGGATTAGCCGCAGGTCGGCGCCTCGGGGACTGCGGCACGACGATGGCGGTGCTGGTGAGCCGTTTCCCGATGTACGTCGGTCGGATCGTCGTCGATCGGACGGGCCTGACCGGACAATACGCCTACGATCTCCGCTTTGGCGACAGGCCAATTCCTGGCACGGGTCCTGGTGGCGGTTTTCCTTTTCCTGTTTCCAGTCAGTCTGGAGATCCTGATGCCCCGTCGCTCTTCACCGCACTGGAGGAACAGCTCGGGCTGAAGCTGGTGCCACAGATGGGGCCGGTAGAGGTACTGGTGATCGACCAGGTGGAGCAGCCGAAGGCGAATTAGGAAGGAAGCCGAAATGATCAGCGAGCTTGCCAACCATCTGTGGCAATCGACCCTGTTCGCGTTCGCGATCGGGATGCTGACACTGATGTGCCGAAAGAACCACGCCAGCGTTCGCTACGGACTCTGGTTCTGCGCCTCGGTCAAGTTCTTCGTGCCGTTCGCGCTGCTGGTGGCACTCGGCGAACGCCTGGAGTGGGCGTCGAAGGCGCCAGAGATCACGATGCCGGCGGTCTCGGCGA
>DASROF010000238.1:0-5197 GCA_035647075.1 Vicinamibacterales bacterium
GCACGGTACCGGTCAACGTTGCCTGTGCGAACACAGTCGACGGCAACAGCACGACCGCAAGTAGCGCAAGGTACTTGACTAGACGTTGCATAAGCCTCTCTCTTTTCTAATGCCGCGAAGCGGCGCTAAGGAACCGCTGGCAGACCCCGCTTCCGCTTCCGCAAGACCACGCACGAGCGTGTACAACAGGGCACACGCGCCGCTCAAGATAATCGGAGTTAACAAACTTTACAAATCTCGCAAATTCCGGGCAATTTTCGTACGTTTTTGAGCCCGGCGGATCGGCGTGATTCCGACAAGGCGTCGACGGTCGGGTGGGGACACAACTGGCTGGATGCGCTCGAGAGGCGCGGAATACCGTTTTCCGGCCGCGATGATCCACAATCTGACGTTTGTCGTCCTGCGGTAATTCGAAAGAGGAGTAGCGATCAGTCATGAGCAAAAGCCTGGAGCAGCTGTTACAGACCGTGAAGAATCCCGTGGATTTGCTGCGGAATTCGAAGATTGGGGCGTACGTCTATCCGGTCGTACCGTCGGAATTCACGAACTGGCGGGACGAACAGAAAGCGTGGCGCGATTCAGCGGTGCTGTTCGATCAGTCGCATCACATGGCGGAGCTGCTCGTGACCGGGCCGGACGCGTTGAAGATGCTGAATTACCTGGCCAGCAACACGTTCAAGGGCTTCGCGCCCGAGAAGGCGAAGCAGTTCGCCCCCCTGAGCTACGACGGGTACGTCATCGGCGACGTGATCATGTTCTACCACGGTGAAAACGAGCTGAATCTCGTCGGCCGCGCGCCGACAGTGAACTGGGTGCAGTTCCATGCCGAGACCGGCGGCTTCAACGTCCAGGTCCGGCGCGACGACCGTTCGCCCTCGCGTCCGGGCGGCAAGCCGGTGACGCGCGTGCACTACCGCTATCAGATTCAGGGACCCAACGCGTGGAAGGTGATCGAGAAGCTGAATGGCGGCCCCGTTCCTGAGTTGAAGTTCTTCAATATGGCGACGATGAAGATCGCCGGGCAGACCGTCCGCACGCTCCGTCACGGCATGGCTGGAGCGCCGGGGCTCGAAATCTGGGGCCCGTATGCGGAAGGCGAGAAGATTCGCGATGCGATCCTCGCGGCCGGCGAAGAATTCGGTCTGGTGCCGGTCGGCTCCCGCGCCTACGCCACCAACACTCTCGAGTCCGGCTGGATTCCGTCGCCGCTGCCGGCCGTCTACACCGGCGAGAAGATGAAGAAGTACCGCGAGTGGCTGCCGGCCAGCGGGTACGAAGCCACGGCGTCGATCGGTGGCAGCTTCATCTCGAACGACATCGAGGACTACTACATGACGCCGTACGAGCTGGGCTACGGCGTGATGGTGAAGTTCGATCACGACTTCATCGGCCGCGAGGCGCTCGAGAAGCGCGCCAACGAACCGCAGCGCAAGAAGGTCACGTTCGCCTGGAATCCCGACGACGTCGAGAAGGTGTTCGGATCGCTGTTCCGTCCGGGCACGCAGCACTACAAGTACATCGACCTGCCGCTCTCGAACTACGCCTCGTCGTCGTATGACAGCGTGATGAAGGGCGGGAAGGTCGTCGGTCTCTCGATGTTCAGCGGTACCAGCTACAACGAGCGGTCGATGCTCTCCCTCGGCGTCGTTGATCCGGACATCCAGATCGGTGACGACCTGATGCTGGTCTGGGGCGAGGAGAACGGTGGCACGGAGAAGACCACCGTCGAGCGCCACAAGCAGGTTGAAATCCGCGTCACCGTGAGTGCCGTCCCGTACTCGAAGGTCGTTCGCGAGTCGGGTTACCGGCCGCCGTCAAGACCGCCCATGTAAGGCCCAAGGGCTAAGGCCCAAGGGCTAAGGCCCAAGGGCTAAGGCCGAAGGCCTAAGGGCTGGTCCAGGAATAAGGCCTTCTGCCTTGACCAGCCCTTAGGCCTTCGGCCTTTGGCCTTAGGCCTTCGCGTATAGAATCCGCCGCATGACCGATCCCCGCGACATCATTGCCAAATCGCCGATGACCACCCTGCAGGTGCTCATCGTCGGCATCACGATCGCCCTCAACGCACTCGACGGCTTCGACGTGCTGTCGATCAGTTTCGCGTCGCCGGGCATCGCGGCGGAGTGGCACATTTCCCGCGCGCCGCTCGGCTTCGTGCTGTCGATGGAGCTGATCGGCATGGCGTTCGGTTCGATCTTCCTCGGCAGCCTCGCCGACAGAATCGGCCGCCGGCCGACGGTGCTCGGGTGTCTGGTCGTGATGGCGACCGGCATGATCATGGTCACGACCTCGAACGGTGTCCTCGGCAGTCTGGTGACTCCGGTGTTTGCGCCGCTGGCGACCATGGCCGGGTACTCGATAGACGAGCGGCTCGCGGACCTGTCGATGTGGCGGATCGTCACGGGCCTGGGCATCGGCGGCATGCTCGCCGCCATCAATGCCGTCGTGGCGGAGTTCTCCAATACCAGGCGCCGGGACTTGAACGTTGCCATCATGTCGATCGGCTATCCGGTCGGTGCGGCGCTCGGCGGCTTCATCACCTCGACCGGGCTCGAGCTCTCGGAGTGGCGCTCGGTGTTTTACTTTGGCGCGACTGTCACGGTCGTCATGATGCCGATCGTGTACTTCCTGATGCCCGAGTCGGTGCACTGGCTTGCCCGCAAACAGCCTGCGGGGGCGCTCGACAGAGTCAATCACACGCTCCGGCGGCTCGGTCACCAGACCATCGACGCGCTGCCCGTGGTGTCGGCGGAAACACGCAAGCTGTCGACGAGGGAAATCTTCCGGCCGGGGATGTTGGCCGTGACCGTGCTCACGACTCTGGCGTATTTCTTTCACATCACGACGTTCTATTACATCGTCAAGTGGGTGCCAAAGATCGTCGTCGACATGGGCTTCGCCCCCTCGTCAGCCGGCTACGTGTTGAGCTGGTTGAACGTCGGTGGCGCGACCGGCGGCACGGTCCTCGGCCTGCTCTCGATGCGCTACAGCGTCAAGCCGCTCACGATCATCGTGATGTTGTTGTCGACGATTGCCGTGACCCTGTTCGGCCGTTCGCCGGCGGATCTCACCAAGCTGACGCTGATCTGCATGGTTGCAGGCTTCTGTACGAACGCATCCATCACCGGGATGTACGCGATCTTTGCGAAGGCATTCCCGACGCACGTGCGCGCGTCAGGGACCGGCTTCGCGGTTGGCGTCGGACGTGGCGGGTCGGTGCTCGCGCCGATCATTGCCGGATTCCTGTTCGCGGCCAATTTCAGCCTGCCGACCGTCTCGCTGCTGATGGGTCTTGGCTCGCTGCTGGCCGCGGGCGTTCTGCTGAATCTGCACCTCGAGGACAGGCAGTGATTCATCTGGGCACCCCCGAAGGGGGCGCCCTACGAACCCCGCTCGTCCCCGAAAGGGGCGCCCTGCGAACCCGGATCGCCGGCGTGTGAACCGCAGCGATACCCGAATCCTCACCACCCACGTCGGCAGTCTGATCCGGCCGCCGGAACTCGTCGAGATCGGCAAAGCCGCTCATGGCGACGCGTCGCATCAGAGCCCCGGAGGGGCGACGGCGGAACGGCGCTACCGGGGCGCGCTCGAGCGGGCGACCGTTGATGTGGTGCGACGCCAGGTCGATGCCCGCATCGACATCGTCAACGACGGCGAATACGGGAAATCGAGCTGGTCGAACTACGTGCTCGACCGCCTGACCGGCTTCGAGCCGCGAGCCGATCGTCTCTTTGAAGCCGTGTGGCTCGGTCGAGACCGCATCCGCTTTCGCGAATTCATGAAGGACGAGTTTCCGCGCGCGGTGACCGGCAGTTCCGGTCACGTCTGCGTCGCGCCGATTACATACCGTGGTCATCAGAGCATCCGCCGCAACATCGCCGACGCGACGGCCGCCTTCGCGGCTGCTGGCGTGTCCGAGGGATTCCTCACCGCCGTGGCGCCGGCGAGTACGGGCTACGACGCCGCCAACGAGTACTACGCGACCGATCGCGACTACGTGTTCGCGATTGCCGACGCGCTGCGTGAGGAGTACCTGGAAATCGTCAACGCCGGCTTGATCCTGCAGGTGGACGATGCGCTGCTGGCGAACATGTACGACGAGCTGACGCAGCAGGGGCCGACGCGATATCGGGAGTGGGCGGAGGTCCGGGTCGAGGCGCTCAACCACGCACTTCGCGGCGTCCCTGAAGATCGCGTCCGCTACCACATCTGCTTCGGCAGCTGGCACGTCCCGCATATGGCGGACGCCGCGCTGGACGATATCGTCGATCTGATGCTGCAGGTCCGCGCCGGCGCGTACTCAATCGAGGCCGCGAACGCGCGACACGAGCATGAGTGGCGCGTCTGGCAGGACGTGAAGCTCCCGCCCGGCCGGATCCTGATTCCAGGGGTGGTGACGCATCACACCACCACGGTCGAACATCCACGCTTGGTCGCTGATCGCATCATCCGATTTGCGGAACTCGTCGGACGGGAGAATGTGATTGCCGGGACCGACTGCGGCTTCGCGCAACTCGAGGGGCTCAGGCGCGTACATCCGCAGGTGATGTGGGCAAAGCTCGAAGCGCTCGCCGAGGGCGCCCGGATCGCCTCCCGCGAACTCTGGAGCTAGCGGAGGGGACGGAGGGAACGGTTTTCACAGGAGGCACGGAGGAACGGAGACGCACGGAGGGCCGTTCGATTGGTCGGCGTGCGAAGCACGCCGACAGCCGTGATGTAAGTCCCCGCTAAAACAAGCCGCTCACGGTGACCAGCGTGGCTTGTTTTAGCGGGGACTTACATCGCGGCAGGCCGCCTTCGGCGGCCAATCGAACGGTCTCAACTCTTCGTGATCAAACGTGGGACTCTGTGCGTCTCCGTTCCTCCGTTTCTCCTGTGAACCCGTTTCCTCCGTCGAACTCCGTTCCCTCTGAGAGCGGATTTGCCAGCAAAAGATGACTGTGCGGTACAATCATGGGCTGCGAACGGCGCAGTTCGAGAGAATCCCGCACTACGCCTGACTCCGAACCACAACTCATAACCGAACACTCAGAACTCACGACTGAACATGCTTAAAGCCACTGCTGGAAAGATTCTGCCGACGACGATCACGGGCTCGCTGCCGCGGCCGAGTTGGTATACGGAAAACCTGGGGAACCGGTCGTTCCTCGATGCGATGGTGATCTCGCGGTTCCGCGAGCAATATGTCGACGCGTTGTCG
>DASROF010000239.1:0-18719 GCA_035647075.1 Vicinamibacterales bacterium
GACCATGAAATCAACCTCCACGCGGGTGCGCCATCGGCGCCCATGGCGTTACGGGTCATTACTAAGCACTCGCTGTGCCACCACCGTTTGGCCTAGACAGGGCAGCCTCGATGAACGAGTCGATGTCACCGTCGAGGACGCGCGTCGGGTCGCCGACCTCGACGCCGGTCCGATGGTCTTTCACCAGCGTGTATGGGTGGAGGACGTACGAGCGGATCTGGCTTCCCCAGTCCGCTGAGCGCATCTCACCGCGCTCGCGTGCCTGCTCGGCCTCCTGTTCGAGTACGCGCTTCTCCAGTAGCCGCGCCTTGAGGATGCGCATGGCGGTCTCACGGTTCTGCAGCTGCGAGCGTTCGTTCTGACAGGACACGACGATGCCGGTCGGGATATGCGTAATCCGGATCGCAGAGTCCGTGACGTTCACGTGCTGGCCGCCTGCACCACTCGACCGAAACGTGTCCACGCGAAGGTCCTTGTCGTCGATCTCGACATCGACGTCTTCCGGCAACTCAGGCCAGACGAAGACCGAGGCGAATGACGTGTGGCGTCGCGCGGCTTGATCGAACGGCGAGATCCGCACCAGGCGATGCACGCCAGCCTCGGCGGAGAGAAAGCCGAACGCGGCCTCGCCCATGAACAGCACTGTCGCACTCTTGATCCCGGCTTCTTCTCCCGGCTGATAGTCCATCAACTCCCGACGGAAGCCTTTGCGCTCGGACCACTTCAGGTACATCCGAAGCAACATCTCCGCCCAGTCCTGTGATTCGGTGCCGCCAGCGCCAGGGTGAATCGTCACGATCGCATTCGACTGATCGTGCTCGCCCGAGAGCATCTTCTTGCTCTCGGCTGTGTCGATTTCCTGCTGGAATTCATCGAGACCGCGCTGCAGGTCGGCCCCCACATCCTCGCCGCCCTTCGCCCATTCGAAGAGCACACCCAGATCATCGCCGCGCCGCTTCAGCGACTTGAGCAACGTCAACTCGTCGTCGACACGACGGCGGCGCTGCATCACCTTCTGCGCTTCCGCCTGGTTGCTCCAGAAGTTGGGCTCGCCGATGTGCTTCTCGATGTCTGCTAGCTGTTCGTCCAGTCGAGCGGCCTCAAAGATGCCTCCGTAGCTCGGCAGCGCGTCGCTTCAGGTCGTCGTAGCGTCGTTCAGAGTCGTCGAGGTCGAAAGCCAAATGTGATCTCCTGGTCCGGCTAAAGCCGGACACTACGAAGTCCGGCTAGAGCCGGACGCCACGGGTGAAAACGACTGAGAGCACGACGATGGCCATGGCCGCATAGGCCACGACGTCGCCGATCGCCGCATACACCGTGCGGCCAGTGAGGAATCGCACTTCCTGCACGATTCCAACCTGCTCAAAGATAGCCGACCGGGCGACGACACGTCCGTAGGGGTCCACGACCCCGCTGATTCCGGTATTCGCGGCGCGGGCCAGGTAGCGGCCGTGCTCGATGGCGCGCATCGACGCCATCGCGAAGTGCTGAAAGGGTGCCGAGGAATGGCCGTACCACGCGTCGTTCGTGATCGTCGTCAATAACTCGCTGCCGCGGAGCACAGCGTCGCGGACGAGCGACGGGTACACGACCTCATAGCAGATCGCCGTACTCGCCTTGTGCGGGCCGACAGGCAGCATGATCATCGAGTTGCCCGCGGTGAACGGCGAGAATCCTGCGAGCGTCTGCACCAGCGGCGGAAACGCGGTGAGCATACCGGACAGCGGTACGAACTCGCCGAACGGCACCAGGTGGATCTTCCGATACACCGCCAGCGTCGTGCCGTCAGGCCCGAGCTGGAATGCCGCGTTGTAGTGCTCATCGGCGCTGACTTCCTGATCGCTGCCGAACAGGACCGGCACTCCCAGATCTTTCGCCAGCGCCCGCATCTCCCGCTCGCCCGCCGGATCGCCCTCGAAGGTAAACGGGGTCGAGGATTCCGGCCAGATCACGTATTGCGCTCCGCGGCGGACGACGTCGCGCGTCATCGCGATATAGGTCGTGAAGATCCGACGGGCCTGGTCCGGCCGCCATTTGAGTGTCTGCTCGATGTTGCCTTGCACGAGACCGACGCGAATCGGCGTTCCCGCGCGCACCAGTGATCCGTCGGCGACTCGCCACGTGCCCCATCCCGCGACGGCCGCCAGCAGCACGATCACGACGGCAATCGCCCGGATGCGCCGTCCTCCGCGAGTGAGCATCGAAAACGCGATCGACGCGTTCACGATCGCGACCAGTGCCGACAGGCCATACACGCCAAACAGACTCGCCAGCTGCGCCACCGGCAGCACGGTCACCTGACTGTTGCCCAGCGGTACCCACGGAAAACCACCGAAGAGATAGCCGCGCAGGAACTCCGCGGCGACCCAGGCGGCGGGCGCAACGAACAGGGCCGCCGCACCAATCCGTCGGATCAGGATGCTTGTTATCAGCGCCGCGACGGCCGGGTAAAGCGCCAGATAGGCCGCCAGCAGCAGCATCGCGAAGACAGCGATCGGCGTTGCGAGCTGACCGAAAGTCGCAACCACTGTGCTCGTCCAATAGACCGTGCCGACGAAGTAGACCATTCCCGCGACAAGGCCGAGCAGGAACGCGCGGTGCGCAGGCTGGCCGGGCAGACGTTCGGTCCCTCCGCTTGCTCCCGCGATCCTCTGGACGGGCCATCCTGCGAGCGCGACGAGCAGCGGAACAAGCGCGACCCACGCGACTGCCGGATGACCGTATTTCGGGAAACTCAGCGCGAGCAGGACGCCCGCGGTCAGGGCTAAGGGATACGCCAGGGTTTGAAGTTTTCTTCCTGCTTCAACCGACGGAAGACGGTCTCGGCTTCGCTCTTATTGCTGTACTTGCCGACACGGACCCGATACCTCCCACGAGGGTTATCAGGGTTCGGCAACACGAACGTTGGATACCCCTTGCTCTTCAGACGTGCGGCAAGTGCCTCGGCCGCGTCGATTGTCGGGAATGCCTGGACCTGAAATACCACGCCCTTGCCCTGCGGTTCGGCAAACCTCGAACTGGCAACGACGGCGTCGGGCTTTGTCACCGGAGTCGACTGGATGTTCGCCGCCTTGCGAGCTGGCTGCTCCTTCGGATCCCGTACCGCGGCCGCGGGCGGCACAGGCTTTTCGGCGCCAGTCTTTTCGACGACGGCCGGTGGAACGGCAGGTCTTGTCTCCGTAAGCCTGAGCGGTTCACTCAGCGGCGTCGGCGCCTCGAGACGCTCGGCGTAAGTGAGGTTCTCTCTTTCGGGTGCTGGTTCAACCGTGGCAGCCGGCTTTCCGCTGGATGGGTCTGGCGGAGTTGTTGGATCGATGGATGTGCCTGGGGCAACCGCGAGAGAGTCGACGACCGGCTGGCGAACACCGCGACCGACCATCACGCCGCAAAGAAAGATGACGACGGACACCACCGTCGCGGCCATGAACATGAAAACGAGCTGTTTTCCGTTCAGCTGAATCTCGTGTACTTCCTGATCCGGCATTAGCCGAGCGCGATTCTAACACGCCTTTCGACGCGCCGATGCCTGCTCACGGCAGACGGTCGAGCATTTTCTTCGCCTCGACGTTCTGCGGGTCGGCCTTCAGCAGCCACTGCAGCTCCGCACGCGCGGTGGCGAAGTCCTTGGCCTGGGTGTACGCGTCGGCGAGGGCAAGGTGATTCGCCACGGTGTCGTCGCTCCAGATGGCGATCTTGAACTCGTCGATCGCTTCTTCCATCCGTCCGCCTCGGAGATAGACACGACCGAGCAGGCCGTGCGCCGCGCTGTCGTAAGGCGCCAGGTAGATAGCTCGCTTCAGCGCTGCAATCGCCTCGCTGTCGCGCTCGGCCTGATACGCCCGGCGTCCGGTATCGAGATGGAACCTGGCGAGGTCGCGCTGGTCACGCTGCTCCGCAGCAACAATCACGTTTTCCACGCGCAGTGAGGCGAGGACGTCGATGTCGGTCTTGATGCGCTCGAGCCCGCGCGGTACGTCGTTGCGGCTGCCCTGTTTCGCGTCCCATTCCGCATAATCAGACGACAGACGCTTCGCCAACTCCTTCTCGCGCGCCCCCTCCGTGACGCTGCCGCTCGACTGCAGCGCGACGCCCAGCACGTAATGCGCCGCGTCATCTGCAGCGTTCCGGCGCACCGCCTCTCGCAACGATGAGATGGCATTGGTCAGGTCCTTCTGCAGCCAGTAGGCATAACCGAGATTGAAGAAGAGGTCGGCGTCGGTGTTGTCAGCCTGGGTCGCCTGACGAAAATAGCTCGCCGCAGTCGTCGACGTTACCCCTTGTAGCCGTCGCAGCTGCACGATACCGAGATTGTTCAGGAGGGCCGGATCGGGCTGTGCGGCATTCAACTCGGAGAGAGCCGCTGTCGCCGCCTCGTACTGTGCGAGGTTCAGCATCGAGACCGCGCCGAGAAACCTGGCTTGCCGCGCCAACCGGTGGTCAGCGGGCACGTCGCGCACCGACGCCAGCGCCTGCTGATGCTCGGACAGATCGGTGTAGGCATTCCATAGTTCGATGCGAACGCGGTGAAACGCCGGCTCGAGCCGGAGGGCCTGCCTGAGAAAGCTGATCTTCGACGCCGGGGCGTGAACAATCAGGCCTTTGATGTACTGCTCGAACGCCGCGATCGGAACGTGCCGCTGCTCCATTTCCTCGGTGGACACTTTCGAGTCGGGCGCGAGCTTCCGGGCGACGCGGCCGTAGACCGCAAAGATGTCGGTGAGCGGTCCGCTTTCCACGATCTCGGGCGACATCCGGCCAGCCTCGATCCGAATCGACCGGGCCCGTACCGTCAGATCCTGGCCCTTCACTTCGACCGAGCCGACGACCGCTGCATTGGCGCCGACGAGCTGACCCAATCGAATCACGGTCGCGTGGCTCAGCGCGGCAGCCACGGGAACCCGGAGACGTTCGAACGCACGCACCCGGTCGTCTCGCGTGATCGTCGGCGCGCCCAGCGCGATCAAGTCGTCGGTCAGAATCACCGCGGACGCCTCGCTCAACCAGTACGTCTGCGCTTCACGCGACACGTTCTCGAACGGCACCACGAATTGCCGCTGCGTCGTCTGGGCGACGGCGGCAGCCGGCATCGTCAGCAGGCACGCGGAGCACACCAGAGCGAATCGGCAGATCGATCTCGTCATCGCGTTCCTCAACTGGGTACGCCGGCGTTCGGGACACGCGGACGAACAGACACGAGCATCAGGCACTGGCCCGCACCCGTCGCCCGGCACCGCTCGGTGCCCACGTCAACCTGAATGTTGAACAGATGCATCAGCCGGCGTATCGCCGCTGCATAGAACTCACAGAGCGGCTCCTCAACCGCCGTTCTGACTTCGCAGAAGATCGACCCGCGGATGTCGACGGAACCGCGGCCCTTGCGCCAGCGCACCATGGCACGGCTGCCGCCGTAGGTCTGTCGCACCATCCGGCGCGCGATACGTGCCACCAGACGAAGACGGATCGCGTCGGGCATCCCGCTGACGACTGTTCGCTCGAACGAGGGCAGTTCCGCAACGGTCCACTCGGCGGAGTACTCGCCCGCTCTCGCCGCAACCAGGCGATAGGCCTCGCCTTCCTGCCGGAGAAAGCTGAGCACCGCCGCCAGCGGTGCAAGGCCGATGCGGCCTTCGCGCAGCCCCGACGGATTCAGCCACGCCTCGTAGAACTCCAGACGCGACGGCAGAAGATCGGCGATGCCCTGATGGAGGCTCGCAATGAGGAGACGTCCGACGCCGTCGTCATTCATCGACAGAGAAATGGTACCGTGTAAGCGTAGCCGCTATGATTCTTCCGGTCCACGCCAGCGTGCGTGCGCATCTCGCGCGCCTGCTCACGATGCTCTACGCGCTCGACGAGGCCTCGCTGCCGACGATCGCGCTCGAATACCCTCCGAACCGCGACCTCGGCGATCTGGGGACGCCCGTCGCCTTCGAGCTCGCCAAGCGCCTGCGCAAACCGCCGCGGGCCATCGCCCAGGACATTGCAGGGGCCTTCGGCCAGCTCGACGGCGTCCGCGCGGTGTCGGCGGCGCCCAACGGGTACCTGAACGTCTTCGTCGAACGGCGTCCGTTTCTGCTCGCCCGCCTCCAGCCGGTCGAGCCCGCCACGCACCCGACGGCAGGCAAGGCAATCGTTGAACATACGGCCATCAATCCGAATAAAGCGGCGCACATCGGCCACCTGCGCAACTCCGCGCTGGGCGACACGCTGGTACGCGTGCTGCGATTCCGGGGGATTCCGGTCGAAGTGCAAAACTACATCGACGACACCGGAGTCCAGGTCGCCGATGTAGTTGTCGGCTTTCGGGTCCTTGAAGGTAAGAGCCTCGACGAGATCCGCCAGATCGCAGACTCGAGCCGGTTCGACTACGTGTGCTGGGATCTCTACGCCCGGGTCACGGACTGGTATGGCAACGACAAGGAGCGCCTGGCCGTGCGCGCGCAGACGCTCCACGACATCGAGCATGGCGGCAACGACAACGCCGCGACCGCCGCCTTCATCGCCGACCGCATCGTCCGCTGCCATCTGCAGACGATGGCGCGGATGAACGTCGATTACGACCTGTTGACGTGGGAGGGCGACATCCTGCGCCTGAAGTTCTGGGCGCAGGCCTTCGACGTCCTGAAAGCCAGCGGTGCCGTCTATCTGCGCACCGAAGGTCGACTCAAGGGTTGCTGGGTGATGCCGATTGAGGAAGAGGCAACGCCCAACGCCCAACGCCCAACGCCCGGAGGCGAGGTCGAGAACGCTTCAGGAGAGGCTGACCCTCAGACCGGGCTGGACGACGAAGAACGCGAGAAGGTCATCGTTCGATCGAACGGCGTCGTCACGTACGTCGGGAAGGACATCGCGTATCAGTTCTGGAAGCTGGGACTGCTGGGACGTGACTTTCACTACCGGGTCTTTGCTGACAGGCCTCCCCAGGGAACCGCGCCAGGCGGTTCCGGTAGACGCGGACCTCTCTGGGCAACGAGCACCACTGAAGGACAACGCGATCACCCGCTCTTCGGCGGCGCCGCCTACGTCTACAACGTTATCGACGTCCGCCAGTCCTACCTGCAGAAGCTGTTGAAGCAGGCGCTGATTGCCGTCGGCCATCCGGAGGGCGCCGAGCGGTCGCATCACTTCTCGTACGAGATGGTGGCGCTCTCGCATGCCACCGCTCGTGAGCTCGGCCACGCGCCGCCCGCCGATTCTGAGGAGGCGAAGCGTCCGTTCGTCGAGGTCTCCGGCCGCAAGGGCCTGGGCGTCAAGGCCGACGATCTGCTCGACACGATGATCCGCAAGGCCGGAGGCGAGGTCGCCAAGCGGAATCCGGAATTGTCCGCAGCGGACACGGACCGGACGGCGCAACAGATCGCCATCGCCGCGGTGCGCTACTTTCTGATCAAGTTCTCAAGGGGCAAAGTAATCGCCTTCGACCTCGACGAGGCCCTCAGCTTCGAGGGCGAAAGCGGTCCGTACATTCAGTACGCCGTCGTGCGCGCGAACAACATCTTCCAGAAGCTGCAGCAACGTGACGGCGTCGATGAGCGGGGCCTGCTGCAGACGCTGGCCGATATACCGGCAGGTGAGTTGACGGGCGAGAACGGCGATCACGAGCTCTGGTCGCTGGTGCTCGAAGCCTCGCGCCTCGATGAAGTCGTCGAGCAGGTCATTCGAACCCTCGAATTCTCGGTCCTCGCCAAGTACGCATTTACGCTTGCACAGGCGTTCAACGCCTTCTACCATCGCTCGCCGATCCTCAACGAAGAGCGGGATGACGTGCGCCGCTGGCGCGCGGCGACCGTCATCTATCTGCGGAATCAGCTGACGCGGACGCTGGATCTGATGGGTGTGACCGTACCGACCAGGATGTAGCTGGATGCCCGTAATCGCCATCACACCGTGCTCGAAGCAGCACGACTATGAGGAGGCTGTACGCCGTGCGGGCGGTGATGTACGCATCCTCGACTATGCGACCGACTCGCCGGCCGACGTCGTCGGCCAGGTCGACGGGATTCTCCTGCCCGGCGGGGACGACGTGCTGCCGTCCATCTATGGAGCAGCGGCGCATCCAACGTTTGAACCGGCCGAAACAGGACGCGACGCGTATGAGCTCGAACTGGCCCGGCGAGCCGCCGACGCCGACGTTCCGTTGTTCGCGATCTGCCGCGGCATCCAGGTACTGAATGTCGCCCGCGGTGGCACGCTCGTGCAGGACATTCCGAGCGAGCTGCCCGATGCGATGACCCACGAGATCCGCGACACTCCACATGCCATCGCTCATGACATCTGGGTGTCCGAGGGAACGCTGCTCCACACGCTGCTTCGCGACCGGATCGAAGCCGACGTCTGCCCGGTCAACAGCCGGCATCACCAGGCGGTGCGGACGGTCGGCACCGGGCTCGTCGTATCAGCGACGGCGCCCGACGGCGTGATCGAGGCGGTCGAGGATCCGGGCAAGCGGTTCTGCCTCGGCGTGCAGTGGCACCCGGAGAATTTCTATCGCACCGGAGAGTTCCGCGCGCTCTTCGAAGCGTTCATCGCGGCTGCGCAAAAGAGGTCAAACCGATGAAATGGACACGTGCTCTGCTCGGTGGCCTGCTGGCCGAAATCTTCGTGATCGTCCTCATCTCGCCGGTCGTGCTGGTGGTCGGCCTCGACAAGCTGGGCGACCCGGCGAACGTACCACTCTCGATCGGCTACAGCATCGTGATTGCGTCGTTCATCGCACCCGCGGTACTGACCCAGTGGGTGGCAAAGCCGCTGACGTCGCAGTTCGTCTTTCACGGCTTCCTGGTGGGCTTTACCGCATTCGTCATCTACATGATTCCGATGACGCTGTCCGGCGAGTCGCAGCCACCCATCTACTGGGCGGCGCATGCGGCGAAGATTCTGGGCGGCCTGACTGGCGGCTTCGTGGCCGCGCGGCGGCATGCCGGCCGCGGTACTGCGGTCGCGGTTTAGCGAACGAAGACAGCGACGGTCTCGACGTGGGCGGTATTGGGGAACAAATCGATACCGGTCAATTCCCTCAGCTCATAGCCAGCGTTGATGAGCGTACGTGTGTCGCGGGCGAACGTCGCGACATCGCACGACACGTAGACGATTCTCGCGGGCTGCAGGCCAATCGCGCCGGCAAGCGCTTCGTTGCTCATGCCGGTACGCGGCGGGTCGACGATCATCGTCGCGCCAGTCATCGGTGCTTTCCGGTCGCGGATCACCGCCAGGAACTGCTCGACACTCCGCCGTTCCACGCGAAGGTGATCGCCGAAGGGCTCAGCGTTTGCCTTGAGATCTGCACCACTCACTGGATCACCTTCGACGACGATCACGGTCGACGAGCGCGTGGCCGCAAGTGAGAGACCGAACAGGCCGACGCCAGCATAGAGGTCGACGACCGGACCCTCCGGAACACGATCGATGACATGCTCGACGAGAGGCTCGATAAGGAACCGGTTGCCCTGAAAGAACGCGCGCACCTCACGCTGCAGGTGCACGCCGCGCACGCTGTCCGAGATCGTCGGCGTGCCGCTGAGCGTCTCAACGCCTCCACGATCGGCTCGTGACGCCGACAGCCCGACCAGACCCTCGGCCAATCCTGTGAACCGCGAGACGTCTGCACCCGCCTGCAGTTCGAGGTGGCAGGCGCGTTCATCACCGACGATATTTTCGGACAGCTCGATCGCTGCCAGCCCTGCCTGCGCGGTGCCCGGGACGATCTCCTCCGCGCGGGCGATCCAGGCGTTGGTCCCGTCGGACAGTTGCCGCGTCTGACTGGCGCCGCAGAGTGCGTGCGTGCCTTCTCGATAGAAGCCGATCCGTCCGTCCGACGCGTGGAGTCGTGCACGCATCCTGTAACCGTGCTCGGGTGACGCGATGACATCCGGCGGTTTGGACAGCGGCACCCGGCCGATCCGCTTCAGGGTGTCCTGAATGATCTGGCCCTTGAGCTGGAGCTGGCGTGGATACGCCACGAACGCGAGCACGTTGCCCCCGCAGCGCCAGTCGCCGACGTCGCTCCGACGGTCGTCTGAGGGATTCAGAACGGCGGCCGTCTCGGCGAAGATCACGCCCTTGCCGACGCGCTCCACGCGCGCGCTGACGCGCTCACCCGGAATGGCTCCCCACACGAGAACCACCTGGCCCTGATGGCGGGCCAGCATCCGCCCGCCGGCGGCGGGTTTCTCGATATCGAGGGTGAGCAGTGATCCTGGTTGCATAAAGACAGTCCGGCTAAAGCCGGACACCACGTCGGTGGTCCGCCGCGGACACTACGTGAACGTGATCACCGGCAATCGCCGGCGCTCGCGGATCAAGCGATCGACCGCCGCGCGCCGCGACCGCTCGTACACCTCTCGCGCCATCCGGTCCCGAAAGGGAGCCAGCTCGTCGTCCGCCTCGACTTCGAACTGCTGCAGCGTCTCCGGGCTGCTGTTGACGCGAGCGATCTCGATCAGCTCCACGTCCAACTCCTGCAGGCGGGCGAGACACGCCGCGCGCGCATCGCCACGAAGCGTCTTCGCCGTGGACCGAACACCATCGAGCTCCCGGACAAACCGGTCCACGGTCTCGTCCAACGAACGGTCCTCGCCGCCACGCACCATCGTCAGCCGCGCAATCACCCGATCGAGATGTGCTGGCAGCGAGCCCCGGTGCCGGGACGACTCGGGTTCGTCGGAACCGGTCTCTGCGTCTTCTGACTGGGTCGGTACTCCGACCGCCCGTCGCCATTCGTCGAACACGTCGAAGACGTCGGCCTCGCAAAACTGAATCTGCACCGGGCGCCGGCGTGGTCCCTTGGCGTAGTAGCGCTCGAAATAGCGATCGATCCCACGCTGTGCGACCTTGACCGGAATGCCGCGCGCCGCCCATCCGCACACCTGCTCGAACGATGGTCCCACGATGCGGATCAGGTGTCCGTCGTTCTTTCGACAGAGATAGGCTTCAAGCTGCCGGCAGTACCCGCTGAAGTCCGCGGGCTCGGTCGTCACAGCCATCGCAGTTCTCCCGACACGACCCTGGCACGGCCAGCGTCCGTCTCGACCATCAGGCCACCCTCATCGTCGACGTTGCGGACGACACCCGATTTCGGAGCGCCGTCTTCATCCCACTCGACACGTCGCCCGAAGGTCGATGACGCACGTTGCCGCCATGCCTGCACGACATCGCTGGTGCGGCCACCGCGCAGATCGTCATAACGCGCGGCGAGCCGAACGAGACACGTCGCCAACAGCTCGCCGCGATCCACCGGCCGGCCAAGCTCCGACTCCAGGGACGTTGCGCGCGACGCCAGCTCTGGAGGAAACGATCCGGGCAGCACGTTGATCCCGAACCCGACGACCACCCACGTCTGTCCGCGCGAGACGCCCGCTTCCGCAAGGATTCCCGCGACCTTGCGGCCCGACCGTCCTTCCCCGAGATACACGTCGTTCGGCCACTTGAGTACTGGCGCGATGCCAGCGACGGTCTCGATGGCCTCGGCCACCGCCACACCGGCGGCGATCGTCAGCATCCGTGCGACTCGCGGATCGGGGCGGAACAATACGCTGGCGTAAATGCCGCTGCTCGCCGGCGAGCTCCACGATCGCCCGAGCCGTCCGCGACCCGCCGTCTGCTGGTCCGCGACGACGACGCATCCTTCGGCCGCACCGGCATCGGCCAGCGCGGCGGCATCTGCGTTCGTCGAGCCTGTCTGCGCGTGCCAGATGATGCGTGCGCCAAGCGGGCACCCGTCGGCGAGACGTCCCAACGGTTCGGCAAACTCGTGTGGCAGTCCCAACGGCTATAACGGTTCGATTTCGAAGCTCAGGTCCGCAGCGGGAGCCGAGTGCGTGAGCGCGCCGATGGACACGTAATCGGCGCCTGTCGCCGCCAGCTCCGGCATCCTCGCCAGCGTCACGTTTCCGGAGATCTCGGTCTTCGCACGCCCGCGGCATTTCTGCACAGCGGCAGTAATCTCCGGCGTCGACAGATTGTCGAGAAGGATGATGTCCGCCCCCGCGGTCAGCGCATCGTCCACCTGCTCGAGCGACTGCGCTTCGACTTCGGTGGCCATCTCTCGTGTCTTGTCCCGCATGCGGGTCACAGCTTTGACGACACCGCCGGCGAGGCGAATGTGGTTGTCCTTGATCAGAATCCCATCGTCCAGGCCGGATCGATGGTTGGTACCGCCGCCCGCGCGTACAGCGTACTTCTCGAGCGCCCGCAGCAGCGGCGTCGTCTTGCGTGTATCGAGGACGGTAATGCGGCCCGCCGCGGCGCCCACGAAGCGCCGCGTCAGTGTCGCGATTCCGGAAAGCCGTTGCAGAAAATTCAGCGCCGTTCGCTCGGCAGTGAGCAGGCCGGAAGCGTGTCCCTCGCACTCCGCGACAACGGTCCCCGGTTCGCAGAACGAGCCGTCCGCACGATGGACGATGATCGTCACGCTCGGATCGAGCTGGCGGAACGCTTCCGAGGCGACCTCGAGGCCCGCGATCACACAGGGCGATTTGGCAACGATGACGGCCCGCGCCTTCTGCTGCGGGTCGATCACTCCTTCAGTCGTGACGTCGCCCCAGCCGAAGTCTTCGGCGAGCGCACGACGAACCAGTTCACGGTAGATGCCGGGATCGAGCGGTTCGAAGGGGACACGCTTCACGAGCGCTGCTGCTCTTCCTCGAACACAAGCTGCGACTCGTCGACGTCGTCGAAGCGCAGGTTCCGGATGTGTGTGGCGGCCAGGAAATCGCGCTGCGCCGGCGTCAGCCCCTCAAATGTGCGTGGCAAGGCCGCCGTCGTAATGACTGCCTTCACCGGCTTCTTGAGCATCGACTTGATGCGTCGCACATCGGCGAGAGCCGCCTGCGTCGCTTCACGGACGGTGAGGGCGCTCTGGTCGGAGCCGCCGATCGGTTGCAGCACCTCCGCGGCGGTCGGCCACGTTGCGCGGTGGATGGAGCCCGACTGCCACCACGACCAGACTTCTTCCGTCACAAAGGGCAGGTACGGTGCCAACAGACGAAGCAGCGCAGACAGCGCGACGAGCATTGCGCTGTTCGCCGAGGCTGCCCCTTCCGGCCCGAAGTCGCCATACCGGCGGCTCTTCACCAGCTCCAGGTAGTCGTCGCAGAACGCCCAGAAGAAGGTCTGGGTCCGCTCCAGCACCCGGGCGTAGTCGTACGCCTCGAGCTGTGCTGTCGATTCCTCCACCAGCGTCGCCAGCGCGGTCAGCATGCCGCGGTCGAGCGGCTCGGTGATCGCCCCGCGCGGATCCGCCTGCATCAGCGCAAAACGCGCGGCGTTGAGCAGCTTCATCGCCAGCCGGCGTCCCACCTTCATCTGCCCCGGGTCGAACGTGGTGTCGGTGCCGGCGCGGCCGCTTGCGGCCCAGTAGCGGACGCCGTCGGAGCCATGCTCCTCGAGCAACGCCATCGGCGTGATTACGTTGCCCTTCGACTTCGACATCTTCTTGCGGTCCGGATCGACGACGAAGCCCGAGATCGCGGTGTGGGCCCACGGGAGCTGGTGATGCTCCTGTTCAGCGCGCAGCACGGTCGTGAACAGCCAGGTGCGAATGATGTCGTGCGCCTGCGGCCGCAGGTCCATCGGGAAGACGCGGCCGAAGAGATCGGGATCCTCGAGCCAGCCGCCGGCAATCTGTGGCGTCAACGATGAGGTGGCCCAGGTATCCATCACGTCCGGGTCAGCGGCGAAGCCGTTCGGCTGATCGCGCTGCCCGGCAGCGTAGCCATCGGGGGTGTCCGTAGATGGATCGATCGGCAGGCGCGATTCGTCCGGCACGATCGGATGCGCGTAGTCACGGCTGCCGTCCGAGCCGATCGGATACCAGACAGGAAACGGAACGCCGAAGAATCGCTGACGACTGGCGCACCAGTCGCCGGCGAGGCCGTTTACCCAGTTCTCGTAGCGGTGGCGCATGTACTCGGGATGCCACTGCAGTTCCTGACCGCGCTCCAGTAACACGTCGCGGAATTCCATGGTTTTGATGAACCACTGGCGGCTCGTGATGATCTCGAGCGGCCGGTCGCCCTTTTCGTAGAACTTCACCGGATGGGTGATTGGCTTTGGGTCACCAATCAGATCGCCCGACTGCTGGAGCAGCTCGACGACCTTCGCACGCGCCTTCACCGCCGACAGGTTCGTCAACTGGTCGTACGCGACCTGCGCGGCACCGGCGTCGCGAGACTCCCATCCCCCGGAGCCCCACGCGATCGGCCTGAACGCGCCGTTCGGCTGAATCACCGCACGGACGGGAAGGGACAGCTCGCGCCACCAGGTCACGTCGGTGAGATCACCGAACGTGCAGATCATCGCAATGCCGCTGCCCTTTTCGGGATCGGCGAGCGCATGCGCTTTGACCGGCACCGGCACACGAAACAGTGGCGTGATCACGTCCTTCCCGAACAACGGGCGATACCGCTCATCGTCCGGATGTGCGACCAGCGCGACGCACGCGGGAATCAACTCCGGCCGCGTCGTCTCGATTTCCACGTAGTGTCCGGCTTCAGCCGGACCTCCTGCGAGCGTGAACCGAATTCGGTGATACGCGCCCGGCTGCTCGCGATCCTCCAACTCCGCTTGCGCGACCGCCGTCCGGAAATCGATGTCCCAGAGCGTCGGCGCTTCGAGCTGGTAGGCAATTCCGTTCTTCAGCAATCGCAAAAATGCGGCCTGCGACACACGCTGAGCCGCGCGGCCAATCGTCGCGTAGGTCAGCCCCCAGTCGACGGACAACCCGAGGTAGCGCCAGAGATGCT
Organism: Vicinamibacterales bacterium; assembly: GCA_035647075.1. GTDB lineage: Bacteria > Acidobacteriota > Vicinamibacteria > Vicinamibacterales > UBA2999 > Gp6-AA40. The sequence continues at coordinate 14,742 of DASROF010000239.1, forward strand.
CGAACGCCTTTTCGTCTTCCGCGGTCAGCCGATTGCAGAGCTCAATGAAGTTCGGACGCGAAACCGAGATGGCCTGCTTCGGCGGCTTTTCCGGTGGCTGGAATGAGGGGTCGTACGGCAGCGACGGATCACATCGGACGCCGTAGTAGTTCTGCACACGCCGCTCGGTGGGCAGGCCATTGTCGTCCCATCCCATCGGATAGAACACTTCCCTGCCCCGCATGCGCTGAAAGCGCGCAATCACGTCTGTGTGGGTGTACGAGAACACGTGGCCGATGTGCAGCGACCCGCTGACCGTGGGCGGCGGCGTGTCGATGGAATAGATCGCGCTCCGCTCGTACCTGCGGTCGAACCGATAGGTACCGAGCTCTTCCCACCGCGTGTTCCATTTGGCCTCGAGGCCTTCGAGTGCCGGCTTGTCTGGAAGGGAAATCGGCTGCTGGCGCTCCGGCATCACTCGATTGTATTTCTCCTTCTGATGCGCTCGATCTCGTCAGGGATTCGTACGGACGCGACGTCCCGCTCTCCCTGCTCGACCTCGAAGAACAGTTTGAACAGGTCAGCGATGACATTGGCTGTCGCCGCCGTCGCGGGTTCCGCCGGGAACGCAGGAGGCGTAAACGCCTCGGGCGAATCGGCCGGCTCCGGACCAGGCGTGCTGAGATGCGGAAACGGGCGCGGCGGGTTCTGCGCGCGCGTGGCGAATGCGACGTCCAGGCGATCGAAGTACTCGTCGAGCGATTGATCGGCCCTCGGCGCGGGCGTGGGCGTGGCCTGCGGCATTTCGACGACCTGACCGCGCGGGGGCGGCGCTGCCGGCGCAGACTCCTCAGCCGGGCGCGCGCCATCGATCAACTCCCGGACCCGCGCAATCACTTCGTGGGTCTCGAACGGTTTGACCAGCACGCCGTCGCACTTCACGCGCTTCGCGCGCTCCTCGTCAACCGGCTCGAAGGCCCCGGCAAGCAGGAGGACGGGCACCCGTGACAGCGTCGGATGTTCCTTCATGAACGCCGCCACTTCGTAGCCGTTCTTCTTCGGCATCGCGATGTCTGCCAGGACGATGTCTGGCGCCTCGGCGGACAGCCGGGCAATCGCTTCTTCGCCGTCGCTGACGGTCACGACCTCGATGTCTTCGCCGGAGAAGGTCAATTCGACGACGCGCTGAATGGTGACGCTGTCATCGGCAAGGAACAGCTTGCGCGTCACTGATTCGCTCCGGTGCTGTCAGTCAGGCTGGTCCGGGCACGCGCGTGGCCCGTGATGAACTCGACGATGGTCTGCATTGGTGTGCCCGGGAGGAAAATGCCGGTGATTCCGAGCGCGTTGAGCTTCGGAATGTCGACATCCGGAATGATACCGCCGACGACCACCAGGACGTCGTGCATGCGGCGTTCGCGCAACAGTTCCACGATCCGCGGACAGATGTGCATGTGCGCGCCGGACAGGATCGACAGCCCGATCACGTCGGCGTCCTCCTGGAGGGCGGCCGAGACGATCTGCTCGGGCGTCTGCCGGAGCCCGGTGTAAATCACCTCCATCCCGGCGTCGCGCAGTGCACGGGCGATGACTTTGGCGCCGCGATCGTGCCCATCGAGGCCCGGCTTGGCAATGACGACGCGCACCGCTGCCATCAGATCACCGCGTCCTCGACGTACTCACCCCAGACGTCGCGCAAGGCATCACACATTTCTCCGACGGTGGCGTAGGCCCGTACTGCGTCGAGCAACAACGGCATCGTATTGTCCGCACCGGCGGCGCCGCGACGCAGAGCGTCGAGTGCGGACGTCACACGCGCCTGATCCCGCTGGCGTCGCAGCGTGTCGAGCTTGGCCAGTTGTTTCTCTCCTGCCGATTCGTCGATATAGAGGATGCCGACCGGCGGCTCGTCCTCGGCGACGAAATCGTTGACGCCGACAATGATGCGTTCGCGCGTCTCGACCGCCTGTTGAAACCGATAGGCGCTCTCGGCAATCTCGCGCTGCGGATATCCGCGCTCGATCGCCTCCACCATCCCGCCCATGGCGTCGATGCGTGCGAAATACTCCAGCGCTTCCGCCTCGAGGTCGCTCGTCAGGCGCTCGACAAAATAGGAACCTCCAAACGGATCGACGACATTCACGACGCCGGATTCGTGGGCAATGATCTGCTGCGTCCGCAGCGCCAGCGTGGCGGACTCGGCGGTCGGTAGCGCCAGCGCCTCGTCGAGCGCGTTGGTATGCAGCGACTGCGTTCCACCAAGCACGGCCGCCATCGCCTGCAGTGCCGTCCTGACGACGTTGTTATAGGGCTGCTGGGCGGTGAGCGATACGCCGGCGGTCTGCGCATGAAAACGCAGCTGCCACGAGCGGGGGTTTCTGGCTCCGAACCGATCCTGCATCACCCGCGACCAGATGCGCCGTGCCGCACGGAACTTGGCGATCTCTTCGAAGAAGTCACTGTGCGAGTTGAAGAAGAAAGAGATCCGTGGCGCAAACGCGTCCACGTCCATCCCGGCATCAATACCGTACTGCACGTATTCGATGCCATCACGCAGCGTGAACGCCAGCTCCTGCGCCGCCGTCGCGCCGGCCTCACGGATGTGATAGCCGCTGACCGAGATCGTGTTCCACCTGGGAACGTGTTCGGTGCAGAACGCAAAGACGTCGGTGATCAAGCGCATCGACTCGCGCGGCGGGTAGATGAACTCCTTCTGGGCGATGAATTCCTTCAGGATGTCGTTCTGGATCGTGCCCGACAGCGTGTGCCAGTCGGCGCCCTGCTTCTCGGCAACGACGAGGTACATCGCGAAGATCATCGAGGCCGGCGAGTTGATGGTCATCGACGTGGTGAGCCGTCCGAGATCGATCCCCTCGAAGAGCGTTTCCATGTCGGCCAGCGAGGTGACATTGACGCCGCACTTGCCGACTTCCCCCCGCGACAGCTCGTGATCCGGATCACGGCCCATCAGCGTCGGCAGATCGAAGGCGACGCTGAGGCCCGTTCCGCCGGCCTTCAGCAGCCCTTTGTACCGCTCGTTGGTGTCTTCCGGCGTCCCGAACCCGGCAAACTGCCGCATCGTCCAGAGCCTGCCGCGGTAGCCGGTCGGATGAATGCCGCGCGTGTACGGAAACTGCCCAGGATCGCCGAGGTCGCGGGCGTAATCGAGCGTTGCCGTGCTCTCGTCGGTGTAGAGCTCACCGACCGGACGACCGGAGACTGTCGTGAACGACCGGTCGGCGGCAACAGGGGGCATGGAGGAATTGTACTGTTCGTGAACGGTACAATGTCCGACCGTGCCTGAACACGGTCCTCTCTTCGCCGCAATGCTCCAGGAATTCGACGGAGCCGCCCGCATGCTCAACCTCGAGCCGGGCATCTGGCGCATCCTCACCCATCCAAAGCGGCAGATCGTCGTCTCCTGCCCGGTGCAGATGGACAACGGCGAGATCGAGGTCTTCACCGGCTATCGCGTCCAGTACAACATCACGCTCGGACCGGCGAAGGGCGGCATCCGCTATCACCCCGACGTGTCGCTCGACGAAGTGACCGCCCTGGCCGCGTGGATGACCTGGAAGTGCGCGGTGGCGCACATCCCGTTTGGCGGCAGCAAAGGGGGCGTGATCTGCGATCCGACACGCATGTCCCGCCGCGAAGTCGAGGCGCTGACGCGGCGCTACGTGGCCGAGATCATCGACGCGATCGGCCCCGAAAAGGACGTGCCCGCGCCCGATGTGAACACGAACGAACAGATCATGGCGTGGGTGATGGACACATACAGCATGCACGTCGGGCACACGTCGACGGCTGTCGTCACGGGCAAGCCGCTCGAACTGGGTGGATCGCTCGGGCGGCGTGAAGCCACCGGGCGTGGCGTGATGATCGTCGCGCGCGAGTCGGCCAAACATCTCGGCTTCGACATCAAGGGCGCGGCGGTCGCGGTGCAGGGCTTCGGCAACGTCGGATCCGTATCGGCGCAGCTGCTGAGCGAAATCGGGG
>DASROF010000240.1:0-7113 GCA_035647075.1 Vicinamibacterales bacterium
CGACAACGCGTCGACATATTGCTCGCGGAACCGCGAGATCACCATCGCATCGAGGAACGACCGGTTCCCCAGGTTTTCCGTATACCAACTCGGCCGCGGCAGCGAGCCCGTGATCGTCGTCGGCAGAATCTTTCCAGCAGTCGCTTTGAGCATGACGCGGTAGCTTATCTGATAGATGCGCAACAGCGGAATCGGGAGACTCGTCGCGTTGGCGGCGGTTGTGACCGTCGCCTTCTTTGTGGTCGCCCTTCTCGCTCGTCCGAAGGACACGACCGGCCCATGCACGGTGATCAGTCGCGCGATGCTTCCCGACGTGCCGGAGGCCAGCGGGCTGGCGATCAGCCGCCGTGATCCCGGACTGATCTGGACGCACAACGACTCAGGAAACGCCGCGGCGTTGTTCGCCATCGACGCGGCCGGCAGACCACGCGGGCACGTTCGCGTTCCGGCTCAACTGCGCGACTGGGAGGCGATGTCAGCCGCGCCTTGCGATTCCCTGCGCCTTCGTTCAGGGCCAGCGAGCTCGTGTTTGTTTCTTGGCGACATCGGCGACAACAGCCGCGCCCGTTCGCGAGTCCAGGTCCTCGTCGTCCCGGAGCCAGCCCCCGGGGACGCGGACACTCCACGCCCGGATGTATACGCGGTGTCCTATCCGGACGGCGCGCACAACGCTGAAGCGATGTTCGTCACCGGCGGGCGGTTGTTCATCATCACGCGGGATCGCGTTGGAACGCTGTACGGTTCCGTCGCACCACTCGGCGAAGAGCATGCGATCACGCTGCGACGCATCAGCCAGCTTGGCCTCTCAGCAGTCACCGATTCCGAAACGTCGCCGGACGCCACGTCGGTCGTGGTGCGCACATCCCATGAGGTGCGGATCTATCGAACCGGCGATCTGATCGGTGGAGGCGTGACACCACGTGTGAAGATTCCAATCGATGGGGTGCGGGAACCTCAAGGTGAGGGGGTCGCGATCGGCGAGGGCGGGATGCTGTATCTCGCGAGCGAAGGCGGCATCTTGAGTCGCGCTGGCCGTCTCGTCACGTTGCGCTGCAATCTGGCCCTTTGACTCTGACCACTGGCCGAGGGCCGCGCGGTACGCTCATCGCATCGCAACGTCCCATGGTCAGTCGAACGGTTGCTGCTGTGCTCGGACTCGTAGTGCTCATCGGGCTGCCGTCACTCATCGCCAAAGGGAAAAGCATCAGCCCGTGTGAGATCGTGGGTGGCCCGACGCTCCTGAAGGGCATCCCCGAAGCCAGCGGGCTGACGCTCAGCCGCAAGACAACGGGCCTGCTGTGGTCACACAACGACTCGGGCGCGCCAGTGGTGTTCGGCGTCGACGCGTCCGGCGTTCGCGGCCAGGTTCGCGTCCCGAAGGCGACCGTCATCGACTGGGAAGACATTTCCGCGGCCCGCTGTCCATCGGGCGACTGCCTCTATATCGCTGACATCGGCGACAACAACCAGGTCCGCCGCAGCGTCACGATCTATCGGGTCGCCGAGCCCAATGCGACGGCAGCGGAAACATCACCACCGGATGTCTTCACCGCGCAGTATCCGGACGGGCCGCACGACGCCGAGGCGCTGTTCGTGGTCGATGCGGGACTGTTCATCATCACGAAAGATGACGTTGGCGCGATGTATCGGCTGCCGCAGCCGCTGAGCAGCAAGGAGCCTATGGCACTGCAGCGGGTCGGCACGCTCGGTCTTCGCAAGGTGACTGATGCGGACACCTCCCCGGACGGACGTGTCGTTGCTGTGCGCACGAACAATGAGGTCGTGTTCTACCGCGCAACCGACCTGACGAATGGCGGGCCGATTCCCCATGGCATTCGAACCTCGCTCCGCACACTGGACGAACCGCAGGGCGAAGGCGTGGCGCTCGGTGGAAATGGTGAGGTGTATCTGGTGAGCGAGGGGGCTGGGCGCGCAGGCAGACTGACGAGTCTGCGCTGCACGCTCCCGTGAAGAACCCTACAGTTCTGATTGCGCTCAGGCCCCTTCCTTGACGACCTTCACCTTCAGCGGCACCGTGACTTCGCGATGCAGCTTCAGCGGCACGTCGAACTCTCCGATCGACTTCAGCGGCTCGGGGAGGATCAGCTTCCGGCGATCGACCTCGAAGCCTTTGCTCTTCAGGAACTCCACGATGTCCGCGGCAGTGACCGAACCGTACAGTTGTTCGGTGTCGCCAACGCGACGCGCAATGGAGATGTCAACAGAGCCGAGCCGGCTGGCGAGGGCGTCGGCAGCGGACTTCTCCTCCGCCTCGCGCCCCTCCATGATCTTCCGCTCGCGTTCGACGTGCTTGCGGTTGCCCTCGGTGGCCGGCAGCGCCAGCTTCCGCGGCAGCAGGTAGTTGCGGGCAAAGCCGTCGGCGACCTTGACGATCTCGCCACGCTTACCCAGGTTGTCGACGTGCTCTCGAAGAATGACTTCCATCGAACTACTCCGCGGTATACGGGATGAGCGCGAGCTGGCGGGCCCGCATCAGCGCCGTCCGCAGCTTGCGCTGGTGCAACGCGCAGGTCCCTGAAATCCGGCGCGGCAGAATCTTCGCACGCTCGGGCACGAACGGCATCAGCAGCTTGACGTCCTTGTAGTTGATGTCGTCGATCTTGTCCGAGCAGAACTTGCACACCTTGCGGCGGCGGAACATCGGTCGACGCTGACCGTCCTTGCCCTGCGCGCCTGCCGCTGGCTTGCCGCGGCCGCCTCCCGAATGTTTTCTGCCGTTCATCGCATGTCCTCCGCGCCCATATCAAAGCGATCGTCGCGATCGTCATCCGGCTCGCCGCGCTGACCTTCACCCGGCTGCCGATCCGCCGGCAGGCCGCGGGCCACGCGCCGGCGCCGCGACGTCTCCGTCCGGCGGGCGCGCATGCGCTCGACAACGCCCTGCTCTTCATCGACGCGAACAATCAGGTGGCGGATGATCAGGTCGCTCACCTTCAGCCGCCGGTCGATTTCCTTCATCAGCTCGCCGCCGCCCAGAATGACTTCCAGGACGTAGGTGCCTTCCTTGTGGCGGCCAATCTCATAGGCGAGCCGCCGCCGGCCCCAGTTTTCGGTCTTCTCGAGCGTGCCGTTCAGGCGCTGCACGATCGACTCGACCTGCGTGTGCAGTTCGGTGACCTGATCGTCGGTCGCTTCCGGCGACACGACGTAGACGAGTTCGTACCTTCTGTTCATACGTCTCCTTCTGGACGTTGACTCGATCGGATGGCACCCCCTTCAGGGGCGCCACCGATCTCACGGCCACGGGCATCAGCGCCGTGGCAAGGAGTCAGCTATTCAGTTGTGGACCCCGCGTCGTCCACGTTGTACGTGTTCATCACCTTGACGATGCCCTCCGCGGCGAACATCTCGGCGGCATCCGCCGCCCGGGTGATGATCGATTCGAGCTGCTCGCGTTCGGCAGGCTCGAATTTCGCCAGGACGTGATCGGCGAGGTCGCGCCTCGCGTCTCCGCGTCCGACCCCGACCCGCAGTCGGGGAAACTGTGTTCCCAGCCGTTCCACCACCGACCTGAGTCCGTTGTGCGTCCCGGCTGACCCGTACGGTCGCGCGCGCAGGCGCCCGAACGGAATGTCGATGTCGTCGAGCACCACGAGCAGATCCACTGGATCCACGTCGTAATACCGCGACAGGGCGGCAACCGCGTCGCCGCTGCGATTCATGAACGTCTGCGGCCTGGCCAGGAGCACCGGCTCCGGTCCGAACTTCTTGGCGACAAACGCGTCCGGCACCTGCGCTGGCGCCTGGGCCCACGCCAGATCGTGGCGTCTCGCGATTTCGTCCAGCACCATGAAGCCCGCGTTGTGACGGGTATCCCGATATTCGCGACCAGGATTCCCGAGCCCAACGATCAGCTTCACTTCTTCTCTTTTTCTTCCTTCTCTTCCTTGCCCTTCTTGATCACTTCGGGCTCGGCTGTCGCCGCCGGCGCGGCAGCTTCCGCCGTCGCATCCGTCGCCGCTGCCGCCGCCTCCTCGGCCTTCGGCATCACGACGTGCACGATCATCGTCTCGCCGTCGGTGATCGCCTTCCACTTCTCACCCTGGGCCAGGTCCTTCAGGCGAATCGAGTCATGCAGGTTCAGCTCCGTGACATCAACGGGGATGTTCTCCGGAATGTCGGTCGGCAGACACTGCACTTCGATGTCACGCGTGATGAAATCGACAATGCCACCCTGCTGCTTGACGCCGCGCGCCTCGCCCTTGAGCACGATTGGCACGGTGACGGTGATCGCCTTGTCCATCGCCAGCTGGTAGAAGTCGGCATGGAGCAGATGGTGCGTGACTGGATCGAGCTGGTATTCCTTGACCATCACGCGCGCTTCGGTGCCGTCGACGCGCAGGGTGATCAGGGTGTTGGCGCCCGAATCCGAGTGCAGAATACGCAACAGCGATTTCGGATCGACGGCGAGCGCCACGCCTTCCGGCGTCTTGCCTTCCTTCTTCGACCCGTAGACCACCGCGGGAATCTGCCCCGAGGCACGCAGACGATTGGCCTCGTTCTTCCCGCGACCTTCTCTCTTTACAGCTTCAAGCGTAGCGTCCATAACTCTCTCTATTACCGGTCCGGCTAAAGCCGGACACTACACAAACAGCGAGGAGACCGACGTCTCCTCGTGGATATTCCGGATCGCCTGGCCCAGCAGCCGCGCCACCGACAGAACGACGATCTTCTTGCACTGCTGCGCCGCCTCGGGCAGCGGAATCGAATTCGTCACGATCATCTGATCAAGCGGCGACTTCTCGATGCGCTCGGTCGCCGGTCCCGACAGCACCCCGTGCACCGCACACGCGAGCACGCGCTCCGCGCCAGCCTTCTTGAGCGCATCGGCGGCCTTCTGAATCGTTCCGGCGGTGTCGATGATGTCGTCCTGCAGGATGCAGGTGCGCCCTTCGACGTCACCGATCACGTTCATCACTTCGGCAGTGCCGTCTTCGGTACGCCGCTTGTCCACGATCGCCAGCTCTGCATCGAGCCGCTTCGCATACGCGCGGGCGCGCTCAGCACCGCCGGCATCGGGCGACACGATCGTCAGATTCTCGGCCTGCAGCCGCGTGCAGTACTCGACGATGACGGGCGCCGCGAACAGGTGGTCGACCGGAATATCAAAGAACCCCTGGATCTGCGCCTTGTGCAGATCCATCGTCAAGACACGGTTGGTGCCGGCCGCGCTCAGCAGGTTGGCGACCAGCTTCGCGGAGATCGGCACGCGCGGCTTGTCCTTCCGATCCTGGCGGGCGTAACCGTAATACGGAATCACCGCCGTGATGCGTGCCGCCGACGATCGCCGGAACGCATCGATCATGACCAGCATCTCCATCAGATGCTCGTCCACCGGGTTCGACGTCGGCTGCACGATGAAGACGTCGGCGCCGCGGATGTTCTCGTCGATCTGAAACGACACTTCGCTGTCCGGAAACCGGCGCAGCCGGGCCTGCCCCAGTGGAATACCCAGGAAATCGGCGATGTCCTTCGTCAGCTGCGGGTGTGCGCTGCCGGAAAAGATCTTCAGATCGCCAAAGCCCGTTGCCATCAGTCCTGCACCGCTGAGCGGCGGTCGTTTCATGTTCGTTTGGTTGGGGCGGAAGGATTCGAACCTTCGAATACGGGATCCAAAGACCCGCGCCTTACCACTTGGCCACGCCCCAGTTCGTCTTGGATCTCTAAGGAATCGCCCGCCCGCGCTACTGGAAACTCTTAGTGTAGACGAGGTTAACGGCCATCAGCAAATCTGCCGTTCATACTTCCATGTTCCCGCTTCCGGGTTCGGGCTCAGGTTCAGGCTCGACGTTCGGGGTTGGCTTCGGCGAGAGAATCGGCCCAGCGAAGCACGTCATCGACCGACTTTAGCCGGAGAAGCAGCCGGTTTTCCGACAGACGGCGCCGCAAACGGCCGAGCGCCCGAGTGAAGGGAACGGGCGACGTGTAGTGGCGCAGCGCCGTATGCGAGCGCAGCTCGGCCAACGTGCGGGCGGCCTCGGCTTCCAGCCCGGCCGGAGGCCGCTGCCCGTCGTCCGTCCGTTCGAACACGCAGATCACGTTGCCGCGGTCGCCGGTATAGGCGGTACTCACAAGTCGCAGGCCGGCGGCCTCTCCCATCGCGCCAAGCGTGGCGCCTGTGAAGTGGTGCAGATGCGCGTAGTGATACTGGTGTGACGGCGCCTGCACACGCGCACTGATGTTGGGGACCTCGACAAGCAGGTGACCGCCGGGCGTCAACCAGCCGAGCACGGTAGACAGCACACCGCGCGGATCGGGCACGTGCTCCAGGGCGTGAAACATCGTGACGAGATCCTGTGACGCCGGGGGCACGACAGCAGCATCAACGGCCGCCGTCTGGATCGGGACCTCCAGAACCGCTCGAGCAAACTCTGCGAACTCAATTCCGGGATCGAGGCCCGAGGCGTCCACGCCATCGTGCCGCATTAGATAGACGAGCTCGCCAGCCCCACACCCGACATCCAGCATCCGCGGCGGCACCCTGTCGGAGGGCGCCCCTTTCCGGGGCGTCAACAGAGGCCGCAGCATCGTCCGTCGATCCGCTGCGCCGATGAAGCCGCGCACGATCTTGCGCAATGGCGGAGTGCGTTGTCCCTTGTAGTCCGCCCGGTAGGTCGTCCCGTAGTACGCGTTCATCTCCGCGATTGTCGGGCGCGGATTCGTCCACACGAGGCCGCAGGTCCGGCACAGGACGGTGCGGAGAGGGTGACCGTCGCGATCGCGCGTGCCGACGACCACGTCATTCCGCGCGCCGCACAGATTACACGCCGTCTCCTCGCGTGCTTCGGGACGTGCTACGGACGACATTTGTTGGTAATGACCAGCACCTCGGGCGGCGCCCATCGCTCCAGGAGCGACCGCAGCTTGATGTCGGCAGTCTGATGACGGGCAACGACGCATGTCTCGACGCCGTACCCTCCCCTCAGCGCCTCGTATCGATCCGCGGGCAGTACCGCGAACACGCGACGGTCGGATCGCAGAAGATCCCTCAACTGATCAGGATAGAGATCGTCCTCGATGTGACGCCGCAGGTAATACACCATGCTCGGCAGCGCCACCTCGGAGTGCGCGATCACATCCTGCGGGCCGGCG
>DASROF010000241.1:0-25164 GCA_035647075.1 Vicinamibacterales bacterium
ATCGGTCCTCGCTCGTACCCTTCCGATGCTCGCGCGTCTAAGAGCTGACTCGCTGCGGATCCATTGCGCGGCACAAAACGTCCGAGCTGATTCGGCACAACTCGAACGCGTTGAAGGAAGACGCGCGGATGAATCGCTCCGCCCGATTTCCGCCTGACGGCGGGATGTCGGCCTTGCCTACGCAACAGCGGCCCGCATGTCCGCGGCGCCCGTCTCAGGTCCGGCAATCAGGCGCCGAGGTACTTGAGGACGTTCAGTCCTGGCCCAAGGCTCAAGCGCTGTATCAGGGATCAGGATGCGTTCGAGGCGCTCCCGCGGCGAGCCCGACGTTATGAGCGCAGTGGTGTTGGTGAGACGAATCCCTACGCAGGCCAGGCCGACTCGCATGTACTGACCGCGCGAGAAGGCTGGGGCGGCCAGCCAGCTCACGGAGCTGGCGGCCAGCGATCGTACGAGCCCTCGCAGCGCGGTCCGGCGACCGGAGTCGGGATTCGGATCACCGACATTACTGCGCTCCTTGGTGGTCTGCGTCGCGAAATTGGCGTCGGACGAGCGGGATCGTCGGGCGCTGAATACCAGCGCCGTCTCTAGGGATCGTGTCTTGCACAAGAGGTCCGCTTAACGCCCGACACGACGGTTGAGTGTAGCGTCTGCCGTCAGGCGGACCCGCGGAGCGACCATCCACGAAACAGGGAGACACGATGGCGATGGAGACGATCGAAGAACTGTTCGAGCACGAGCTTCAGGACATCTATTCCGCTGAGCAGTCGCTCGTTGATGCGCTGGAGCAGATGGCGAACGAGAGTTCCGACCGTGAGATCAGAAAGGGCTTCACCCAGCACCGGAAGGAAACGCAGGGCCAGATCAAGCGTCTGGAGAAGATCTACAAGACGTTGGGCCGAAAGCCCGAATCCAGTTCGTGCCCGGGCATCGAGGGACTCATCAAAGAGAAGAAGGCCTTCATGCGCGAGAAGCCGTCTGACGAACTGCTCGAGTTCTACAACATCGGCGCCGCGCAGAAAGTCGAGCGCTACGAAATCACGGCGTACGAGGCGCTGATCGACATGGCGGAAAAGCTGGCCATGAGCGACGTCGTCGATCTGCTCGAGCAGAACCTCCAGGAAGAAGAGATGGCGCTCAACAAGCTGAAGTCGATCGCGTCCGAGTTCGACGTCGAAGAAGAAGACGAGGAGGAAGAGGAAGAGGACGAAGAGACCAGCGTGCAGCCGTCGTAACGTTCGCGCAAATTCGGGACGGCACGATGCGCCACTGCGCGGCCGCCCCGCTACAATTGTTTTTGCAGTATGGCAAAGAAGAACATCCGTTCAGATAAGTCCGACTCTCCAACCGGCCAACCGGCGATCGAGCGTCGCCGGGCGGCCCGCGCCACCACGCACAAGCCAGCCACGAGCCCCGACGTTCCCGTGGCTGAGCCGGACGACAGCCCTGCCGCAGTCCGCGCCACGGCCCATGACCTGCGGACGGACGGTAACGGACACGGACACGCGACGTCAGGTCCAACGTTTGAACAGATTGCTGAGGCGGCGTATCACCGCTACCTCCAGCGCGGCGGCCACCATGGCCAGGATTTCGACGATTGGATCCACGCGGAGCGCTCGCTTCGCTCGCGAAGCTAGTCCTTACGCAGCCCGGGCCTTCGCTTTGCACGCCCGGGCTGTATGCCCCGCGCTATCTGGAAGGGTTCCATCGCCTTCGGACTCGTCAATATTCCGGTTGAGCTGCACACCGCTGTCCGCGATTCGCGGCCTCACTTCCGGATGCTCCACGCTGAGGACAAATCACCGATCCGGTTCGAGCGGGTATGCGCCCGTGAAGGCAAGCCGGTGGCCTGGGAGGACCTCGTCAAAGGCTACGAGTACGAGAAGGGTCGCTTCGTCATCCTGACGAAAGACGACTTCAAGGCCGCCGCGCTCGAAAAGAGCCGCACCGTGGACATCCGCAACTTCGTCAAAGGTGACGAGATAGACGACAGGTTCTTCGAAACCTCGTACTATCTGACTCCCCAGAAAGGCGGCGAGCGCGCGTATGCGCTGCTGCGCGAGGCGGTTCGCGAAACCGGGCTCGTCGGCATCGCCACCATCGTCCTGCGCGACGCGCAGCACCTGGCCGCGCTCGAAGTGAAAGGCGATGCGATGGTGCTGACGATGATGCGGTATGCGGAAGAGCTGGTGGACACCGGGGAATTGACGTTTCCCAAGGCCACGAACGTCCGCAAACCGGAGCTGCAGATGGCGAAGACGCTGGTGGAGCAGTTCGCCGACAAGTGGGATCCGACGCAGTACACCGACGAGTACCGAGCCAACCTGATGAAGATCATCAAGGCCAAGATGAAGGGCAAGACGGTGGAGCTGCACGAGACCGTGGAACCGCAATCGGCGGAGGTGGTCGATCTGATGGAACGGCTGCGTCAGTCGCTGCAGGGAACGAGCGGTCGTGGCGCCAGGAAGACGTCCTCATCTCGCGCGAAGAAGAAGACTGCGGCTCACGGGAAACGGAAACGCGCAGCCTGACGCATGAGCATTACTGCTGCAGCGTCAGACACGCGCACGCGCGAGCTTACGTGCGTGGTGGGGGGATGGACCGAACCGCGGGGTTCGAGGCCGTTCTTCGACGGGCTTCTCCTGGGCGTCGAGGACGAGAGCGGAGAACTCCGCTACATGGGCCACGCCTCCGCTGGATTCAATGATGCCGAGATCGGCCGCATCTGGAAGCGCCTGCACGCGCTCAAGACGCGGACGTGCCCGTTTGCGACCGTGCCGCGAACGAGCGAGCGGGCCCACTGGGTGAAGCCCGCTCTCACCGTTCGCGTGAAGTTCTCAGCGATGACGGCCGATGGCAAGCTGCGCCATCCCACCTACGTCGGTCTTCCGGAGAAGTGAGCTTCGCGCGCGTCGCGTCCGTCTCGGTTAAAACCCGAGCCTGACCTCCCCGACCACCTGGCGCTTCAGGATGTCTCCGAAGATGTGCTGCTGCACTTCCTGATTCCCGATGTTCGTCATCTTGACGCTTGTCGTGATCCTGTTGTCGAACCAGCGGACGCCGAATGCGCCATTGACCAGCGTGTAGGGGTCGGTCAGGCCCGCGTAGCGCACGTCGAGCACGTCCTGCCAGTACGCCTCGTCGGTGTAATGCACCGACAGGTTGCCAAGGAATCGTGAGTAACTGAAATCGAACCCGATGTTGAAATGGTTCTCTGCCGGCCAGTTGATGTCGGCGATGCTCGTGCCCGCTGGCAGGTCCCGCGCGACCGGCTTCCACTGATACGCGTAATTCGCGAAGACGTTGACATAGCGATTGAGCGAGGTGTCGACGCCGAGTTCGACTCCCTTGTCCCTCACCTTCCCGAAATTCAGGTAGGTGTAACGCGCGGGAAGCACCACCGGCGGATTGAGCTGTGCGAGCGCCGTCAGGATGGCTCCCGGCAGCACACCGGGCCAGGTCACCGGCAGATTCGCCGCGCTGTAGAAGATGTCGGGGGTAAAGAAGATTCCATCCTTCGTGTTGTTCCAGTACACCGACGCGCTCAGGTTCAGCCTGCGCACCACGCCGGCGTAGCCGATCTCGTACGCCGTGAGCGTCTCCTGCTTCAACGAGTCGTTGCCAAGCGCGTGGATCGGAAAGACGAAGTTGGCCAGCAGCGGATGCGCCGCGCGCAAATCAACCTGATTGAGAATCGTCGTATCGATGTTGTTGTTGATGTACGACGGCGCCCGGAACGCGCGGTTGAACGACAGCCGGAAGGTCTGCGCCGCAGTCGGCTTGATCATGAACGTCGTCCGCGGCGAGAACACCGCATCCTCGATTGAGGAAAACTTGTCGACGCGGCCGCCCACAACCCAGCGGAAGTGATCGTTCAGGAAGATCTCGTCCTGGAGATAGGCGCCGCCTTCATTGCGGGCATCGCCGCCAGCCGCCAGCGAGATGTCGAACGTGTTGTGGCGATAGTTGCCGCCGTAGCTGAGCGCGTGGCGCCTGCCGACCACGCGCACGTCGCTCGCCTCGAAGTCGAACGTCTTGGTATCGAACACGAGCGGCAGCGGCTGCCCGTTGGTTCCAACCGCGAGCAGGTTGGTCGCGTTGCCGTCGAGCATGTTGGTGAAGAAGGCGATGTGGCGTCCGCCCTTCTCATACCGCGAGGTGAAGTAGGTCAGCCGCGAGTCGCTGTCGATGTCGAACGGGCCGACACCGCTGTGGATGATCCCCTCGGTGCCGGCAACGCCGCCGGACATGATCACCCGGCCGTTGTTGCCTCCCGGGATGTCGTAGTCCACCCGCGCGTCGAACTTCGGCTGCGAGGTTCCGGTGTTGGCGAAATTCGGATACGGCGTGTTGAAGACGTTCGGGATCGTGCCGAACGGCCGCGGCAGCGGGTCCTGCGTGAAGTAGCCCGCGGACAGCTTATAGGACCAGCGGTTGTCCACCGCCTGCGCGTGCGATCCGTTCACATAGAACAGCGAGCCGCTGTCCTGGTTGCGACCGGTGACGTTCCGGTTGAACGCGCCGGCGCCGATCGTGAGCGACTCGCCGCCGTTTGTCGCCAGCTCGCGCGGCGTCTTCAGGATGACGTTGACGACGCCGGACATGGCGTTGGCGCCCCAGACGGCCGACGCCGGCCCGCGGACGACTTCGATCCGCTTGATCTCGTGGAGATTGGTCGGGACCAGGTCCCACATGACCATGCCGAAGAAGTCGAGATAGATGCTGCGGCCGTCGACCAGCGCGAGCTGCGACGTGGCCAGCGTCGAGGTGGCGCCGCGGGTCGTGAAGTTCACGTCGCGCGAGGACGTCTGCGTGATGTTGATCCCGGGAACCGACCGGAGGAAATCGCCCATGTTGGAGCCGGGCGAGTTCTGGAGTTTTTCCGACGTAATCAGCGTGACGGCGGCCGGCGCGTTGACCAGCACCTGCTCGGAGCGCGATGCCGAGACCACGACCTGCTCTTCGAAGGTCGGCTGCTTTTCTTCTTCGGCGGGCTTTTGCGGCGACGGCTGCTGATTCCCTTGCGCGAACGCGGGCGTGGCACACGCGAGCATCACAATCCCGACAAGCAGGCGAGCAATCATCGATTGTCTCCTTGGAACACGAAGGCACGAAGAGATCGAAGGACCACGAAGAATGGACAACCCTCTTCGCGCCCTTCGAATTACCTTCGTGGTCTTCGTGGTTTGGGTCAGATGATACGCCGACGACGGCTCAGCGGCTAGCTGCTGGCGGGCCTGCACGGTTGTCTGCGGGCGCACGCGTTTTCTGTGAAAGAGAGCGGGCCAAGTCAGGAATACTGGTCCAGAGGTATCCGAGTGGGTCAGGCATCCGTCCTCCTGCTGCATTCCGACTCAGATGATCGGGACATGTATTGCGAATACCTGCGCCACAACGGTTACGCCGTCACGGTCGCGGGGAGCACCGACGAAGCCCTGCCCCTGGTCCCCACCGTCGATGCCCTGATCACAGGTCTGATGGTCCCCGGTTCGATTGAAGCCGTCGATCTGATTCAGCAGGTGCGCGGCGAGTTGAGCGATCTGCCCATCGTCGTCGTGACCGCGGTCAGTGAGCAACGCGAGCGGGCTGCCAGGGCCGGCGCGGATGTTGTTCTGGCGAAACCGTGTTTCCCTGATCAATTGATGGCGGAGCTGCGGAAGGTAATGGGCACCACGTAGCCTCGTGTTCCCTCTGTTCCCCGAAGAGACATCGCAGCCTTATTCGGACTCGGCCACCCGATGAAGGGGCGAAACCCGGTGATATGATCAGCGTTCGCTGCGCCCGTAGCTCAGTTGGATAGAGCGCCGGACTTCGAATCCGTAGGTCGCAGGTTCGAGTCCTGCCGGGCGCGCCACGAACAGTCAACCTTCCTCACGCGCGCCCGTAGCTCAGCTGGATAGAGCGTTGGCCTCCGGAGCCAAAGGCCGCAGGTTCGAATCCTGCCGGGCGCACCACTTCCGTCGTTTGCCTCGAACGAATGACTCTAACGCTCACCATGCGACAGTGTGTCGCGACGGCAGAGCTTGTTGCACAGATAAGTGATCTCACCCATAACGCCGCGTCAGGCTCCCTCCGAGAGAGACAGCACGAGTCACGTCTTTTAAGAGGTGCCGCACATGCCCCAGGACCCCAGCGAACGTCGAAAGCACGTCCGTCGAGTGGTGTTACTGCCGTGTCGAGTGGAAGGCGCGGATACCTGCGGGCCGATGCAGGTGATCGACTTGAGCGAGGGCGGATGCTTCGTCGCGACAACGAACCGCTTTCCCGCAGGCATACAACTGACGCTGCAGATCAGACTGGGAGCCTCGGACGTCGCACTGACAGGCCGGATCGCGCATTCGCGTCCGGGTCGTGGCTTCGCGGTGGAGTTTGTGGGCCTCCCGCAAGGTACGCTCGAGCGTCTCGAAGACTTCCTCTTCCAGGGCGCCTAGTCTTCAATGCTTAGCCTGGCGTCAATCGTCGTTGACTGATCGGCGACGACCTGCACGCCGCGGGACCAGGGCGCGTAGCCATCGAGATCAAGGCGCACCGCTCGAGAGCCAGCAGACTGGCCACGCAACACGAGAGGCGTCTGCCCTCTCAATTTGCCGTTAACGAAGACGCTCGCGCCGCGCGGCTTCGACGTCACGATCAGCGTGCCACGATAACCTGGCGCCACTCGCTGAGCCACGGCGCGAGATGACGCGCCAGTGCGTTCAACACCCGCATCGTCACCTGCGGACAGAACCTGCTCCGATCCGCCCGTCCCCTGCTCGTTGCGGACGGCCACGACGTTCGTCGATGTCGCAGGCGGCCGGGACGCGGTTCTCACCACGTCGGGCTCAATCGTTGTGGTTGCCGACGCCGACCCGGTTGGGAAAGCGGGGCCAGTCAATAGCGCTCCAACGAGAAGTCCACCCGCAAAGACGCTGACAAAGATCGCCCACTCGAAGCGCTTGCGTACAGAGCGTTGTGTTTTTGGACGCCTCGGTGCAGCGATATGCGGCGGCTTGTGCGGCCGCTCGGGCGGCGGTTGAGCTTCCTTCCGGACGTGAGTCTCCGATTGAAAGCAATCAAGCGCACGGGCCGGCTCAGTCGATACGTCGACGACATCGGGTGCAGATTGATTCACGACGTTTCCTCACCAGGGTCATGAGCGTTCGCTCATTCCCATACAGCATCCGCAGGTTGCCGGCCCGCGTACGCAATAACGAGTCCTGCGCGAATGTCACGCTCACCGAGACTGCCGACGAACGCAATGCGGTTTCGGCACACACGGAGGTCGTCGCAGTTGTTCGAACTGTTGGGGAGTTCGGGCGCAGCGGTCCAAAAAGGCGCGCTGGTCATCGACTTGCCGTCGCCAAGCATCAGGCGCGTCCACACCTTTATTGCCGGCAAGTGATAGTCCCCAAGGAGCTTATCCAGCGATCCCACTACCTCAGCCTCGTGGCAGTCCATTTGCCTTGGCGGGAACAGGCTGGCACTTAAGTGCCGCAGACAAGGACCCTGGATGCTCCTTTGGCGCATGAGATCTGCCGCAGACGTCGAGCAGGACGGCGTTGAGTGCCACTTGATTCGACGGGACATGGAGTATCGGCTTTCGGTCCGTGCTGGAAAGAAAGTGGTCCTTCAGGAAACGCATCGCACGCCGACGGCCGCAGCCAAGCGCGCCGAGAACCTCCGGCGACAGGCAATCGACGGGATGCTCCTCAGCTCGTTGAACGGTGACGACCTGCGAGCCGAAGAAGCGGAAGAGCTCTGAGTTCTCACATGACCATTACGACTCTGATCACGCGGCGACTGTTGACGTTTGCCCGCGCGCTGCTTCACCGCACGCACGGCCAGGATCTTGTCGAGTACGCCATGCTTGCCGGCATCGTCACGTCGCTGGCCGTCATTGCAATCAATGACATCGGCAATCGCGTCACCGGTTTCTACGGCACGACGGTGACGGAGATTGCCACTCGAACAGCCGCCGCAGGCACCGTGCCCGTTGGCGGTGGTGGTTCCGGCGGCAGTGGTGGCTCCGGCGGCGGGAAGAAGTAGAAGAGAGCACGAAAGGGTCCGGCGGAAACGCCGGGCCCTTTTGTGTTTATAGGGGTGTGTTTTACGGGATCGTGATTTCGATCGTGCGATCGTTGCCGCTGTTCGGGTGCTGGATATTCACCCACGCACGGCGCTTGTTGGTCGGGTCGAAGTAGAGGCCGGTGAACTCAGAGCCGGATGTTCCGTTGGAGGCCCAGCGCTTGATCCCTTCTCCGGGATCGTTCAAATCACCATCCAGATTCAGATCCACCGCAAACCAGATGTCGTCATCCTGGCCGCCGTTGCGGTCTTCGACGATGTAGACGTTGCCGTCGTGATCGACGGCAAGGTTGTCCGGGTTCGTGAATTGCGGGCCGACGGCGTTCCCGGTCGCCAGGTCGATCGTGTTTCGACTGACGAACAGCGCGATGTTGTCGGTGTGCAGGTCCAGACGATAGACCTCGTGCGTCGTCGTCGTGGTGACGTAGAGAAACTCGTTGCCGCCCACGAACTGGAGCACCATGTCCTCCGGCCGCTGATAGTCCGTCCCTTTGAAGGGCGCGAGGTTGGTTGTATTGCGAGCGTCCAGGGAGGTCACGCCGCCGGTGTCGGTGATGGTGATGGTGCCCGGAAGGCCGACGCCGGTGACGTTCGTGATCGGCACCCACACGTAGGGACCGGTGGCGTTCGGCGTATTACCGTCGCCGACGCGCAACACAAAGGTCTGGCCCGCATCAAAATACTCGGCCTTGCCTGCCATGATCTGGCCCCAATTCGCCTTCGGCGTGTACTTGTAGATGTTGCCGCCGTCCAGCTCGTCGATGAAGTACATGTTGCCCGCCTTGTCGAACTGAATGCCTTCGTGCGCCGTGCGCGGAATGACGTTGCGATGGACGAAGTCGGCGCCGGCGTTGCTGGAGGCCGTCACCGGATTAATGATGCCGGGTGCATCGATCGGGTTCCGCAGTTCGAACAAGCGGCCGTACGGACTCGTCGACCCGGCCGCGGCCGTGGTCCAGTTCTCTTCCGCGGTGATGAACGTGCCCCATGGCGTCCAGTAGGACGGATCGAAGGAACGGTGTCCGGCGCCGCTGTTCGGGGTCTGCCAGATCGTCTCCGTCTCGCCGGTCCAGAGGTCATGGCGTTGCACGCCGGGAGTTCCAGTCTCGAAGACGGTGAACAGATAGCGCCCTTTGTGTGGTCCCGTTTCGTTGGTGGTGATCATGTCAAAGCTGCCGGAGTTCGGCCGCGAGAGCAGCAGCTGCGACTGCCGGTCGACGATGGACAGCTGCTGGAAGTCTGGACTTCCAAGCGCGATCGGCATCGCTTCGTTCGCCGTGGGACCGGCGGACGCCGTCAGCGGTGTGAAATCTGAGAAGCGGGTGCCGTCGGCGATGAGGACGGCGCCGGCAAGCAGTACGCTGCCTGCGGTAATCAGCCGAGCGCGGCGAAAAGACATGTTCATCGTTGAGTTCTCCAGGTGTGCGTCCACGCGTGTGTGCGAGGAGAACTCGGTTGTACCGTCCGCGTTTTGCAGCGGCGGCAACCCGATGTGACGTCCGCGCAACCTTTGATCACAAAACTGTGACTTTCAGGTTCAGGGTGGAAGAAGTCGCGATTGCGTTACGCGGTTGATATGTGTTACAGATCGTCACGTGACGCGTCGTAACGACTCCACGCACCCGCTGACTGAATTGCAACAGGCCATCCTCGATTACCTCTGGGCAAAGGGACCGCTCTCCGCGGAAGCGGTGCGCGAGGGACTGCAGCGCAAGTACCCGCTGAAGGATTCGAGCATGCGGACCTTGCTACGCCGGCTCGAAGCTCGGGGTCTCCTCAGCCACCGCACCGAGGGCAAGGTCTTCATCTACGAGGCGACGCAGCCGGCACAGCAGGTCGCGGCGAGCGCGCTGCGCCACATCCTCAATCGCTTCTTCTCCGGTTCCGTTGAACAGATGCTCGTCGGCATGGTCGATCAGAAAGTACTGTCGGCGGCCGACCTTGAACGCCTCGCGCGAAAGGTGAGGAACCGATCATGACCGATCGATGGCTGGCGTTGCTGGCCGACGCATCCATCCGCGCACTGGTCATCGCGGCAGCAGTCGCACTGATTCTTGCCGTCTTCAGGATTCGGAACAGCAGCACCCGTCATTCGGCGTGGGCGGTGGTCGTCATGACGATGCTGATGATGCCGATGCTGGTGAGGGTCGTGCCTCCCGTGCGTGTGCAGTTTCCTGATCCGCTCCCGAACATGGTGCCCATGCCGGCGCCGCCGCGGATCGATGTGCCAGTTCGGTCACTGGATCCGTCGTCCGCGGTAAATGGGGAACGGATCACACCGAGCTCGTCGATCACTGCGCCCGCCGCCGAAGTGGCTAGGCCGGTTGATCGGTCGGTGCCACCGTTGGGCATGCGATGGACCGTTCTCGTCCTTTCGGTCTATCTGACCGGCGTCGTCTTACTTCTCGCGCGCTGGGTGGTCGGGCTGGTGCAGCTGTCGAAGATTCGGAAAGGCAGTCGATCAGTTGACGCAGCGAACGTGTCGGCATTCGAATCCGCTCTCGTCGCCGTGCCGGTGACCGTCGGACTGTTCCGTCCGCGCGTCATCCTTCCGCTCGGCTGGCGCGAATAGACTGCCGACACGTTGACCGCGGTACTTGCGCACGAGCGCGCGCACGTGGAACGGCAGGACCCGCTCGTCACCGCGCTTGCGCGTCTCAACTGCGCGATCTTCTGGTTCCATCCGGTGGCCTGGTGGCTCGAAGCCAGGCTAGCCACTCTGGCCGAGCATGCCTGCGACGACGCCGCGCTGAAGCAGGTGGCGCGCCGGCAGTACGCCGACACCCTGCTCGACATCGCCGCCACTATCCGCCGCCATCAAGGGCGCCTTGTGTGGCAAGGCGTCGGCGTCGACGGCAATGGACGTCTGGGGCAGCGCATCGATCGCGTTCTAAGCGGAGCGTCATGGCCGGTGACGTCGCGGACACGGCGAGCGCTTGTCGCGGCGTCATGCGCGGTTGTGATTGCGATCGCCGTGGCGTGCCGGCAGGAAACGAAGGTCGAACCGCTGCGCGAGGATCCAGAGGTCGCGGCGAAGGTGAAAAAGGAAACGGATCTGATGGCCCGTATGACCGGGCCGCGGCCGGGCACACCGACGTCCCTCGACGAAGCGGCCGCGCTCGAGCGCGAGCTGACGCGGAACCCTGAAAACTGGGCCACACGTGAAAAGCTGCTCGACTTCTATCGCTGGACCGGCAAGAACGCTCAAACGTGGAACGACAACGTCGCAGCGCGACGCCGTCACGCGCTCTGGCTCGTCGAGCATCACCCGGAGAACCGACTGGTGATGCGGGCACCGGTGACGAAGGAGACCGATCCTGAAGGGTACGCTCAGCTGCGCAAACGATGGCTGGCGGTGACGGCTCCGGCGAACGTCAATGCCGCGGTACTCAGAAACGCCGCGTGGTTCTTCGCCCTCCCCGAGCGGCATCCAAATCGTCCTGCCGGGCCGCAGGAGATCACCGTCGCTGAGGGCCTGCTTCTTCGCGCACTCGAGCAGCCGGAGCGCCGACGGCCAGTCGATTTTTATTCCGGCGGCGGCGGAGGTGAGAAGTCGCTGTTGACGCAACGCCTTTCAGAGCTCTATCTCTCGGCACTCGCGCCGTTGCCGGGGCGAGCAGAAGATCCGACACTCTCGGCTTGGGCAAAAAAGCGTCTCGACGAAAGCGCTGATGCCGAGGTTCTCTTAAGCGTCGGCGAACAACTGGTTTTCAGGAGACCACAAACGCGAGAGTTGGGCCGCAGCTACATCGAACGCGCAGGTCGCGTGGAAGGGGGCTGGGCAGCGCCGCGTGCACGCGAGCGACTTCGTCTGCTCGACCAGCGTCTGGAGACTTTCCCCTTCATCGGAGCGCCGAATTCCGAATGGCGCTCAATCGTTGAGAAATCAACCGGCGAACTCAAGCTCCGCCAGCTGACCATGATTGCGGCCCGTGAGTACAGGATGGCGGAGTCCTTTGATTGGCGAGCGAAGCAACCAGCAGGCAACGAAAACCCCTCGCGCGATGGCGAAACGGATCAGCGTATGGCCGCTGAGGGGTTCGCGCATGCAAAGCAGTACGCGCGCGAAGCGATCGACCTGGCTTCATCGTTGACTGGCAGGGGCGTTGGCGAAGCAGCCTTCAACGCGCATATCACGTACGGTCTTGCCCTGCTCCGCGAAGGGGATCGCACGGGTGCCGTTGAACAGATGCAAGCGGCGGCGAAGCTGCCTGCTCCTGACCGGCCGACGATCGGGCGATGGGCGTCGGGAGACGAGTATCGGCTGGTCTTCTACCTGCTGAAGAATGGCGAACGGCAGACCATCATCGACTACTTCGAACGAGCTGCTCAGGGTCGGGACGGGGCACGCCGGAAGGTGATGCAGGCAGCAGCGGCGGCGATCCGCGATGGCCGCATGCCCGAGCACTATCAACAGCTCCTGGCGACCGGCAGCATCTGAAGGTCCGGCTAAGGTTGTGCGTCGAGGCCGACCTGACGGTCGGCCTCGACCTGGCTCGAAGACGCTAGTTGACCGTCACTGCAGGCGTGGCGGTCGCGATCACACCACCCGGGACCGCGGCTGGCGTGGACGGTTCGTTGCGGAAGCCGTAGACGAACTGCTTGAACTCGGAGTGCAGGAAGTCCGCGCCGAACTTGTACTGCTTCATCTCCCGGAACGCCTGATCGGGCGTCCACTTGTCGTTCGTCATGCGGTAGATCGCCGTCATGACGCCGGTCCGGTGCTTACCACCGGCGCAGTGCACGTAAACCGGCTGATTCGCCGGATCGTTCACCAACTTGAGGAACTCGGCGATCTGCGCCTTGGTCGGGGCCGTGTGCGTGGTCATCCCAATGCGGTGAAACTGCATCCCCGCCTTTTCGACCTGACTCTTCTCACTGCTCTGTCCGTCGGCCTGCAGATCGATCACGGTCTTGATGCCAAACGCTGCCAGTGAGGCATACTCCGAACCCTTCGGCTGTTCGCCGCGGTAGTACGTCGGCGTAACCTCACCGAAGTTGCCGATGGTGATCGCCGCACGCGTGACGCGAGATTCGCCGGCCATCGCCGGCAACGCAGGCGCCACCGCAATCGCCGTCGCAAGTACACACCTCAAGAACGCTTGTCTCATCAAAACCATGGGTCACCTTCTTTGGAACAGCCGCGGCGCGTGGGCGATGCGGCACAACCACCGTGGCAACGGTGATGCCAACGCCCTGGCCCCGATTCGCCGTAAGTATAAGGTACGATTGCGTTTATTGATGTGCTGTCGGCGCGAAATTTCGTCCTGCGGCCGCGTCATTTCTACAGTACTCAGTCGCCGCGAAAGCCCCGGTGTGCGGCCCGCTCGCGGCGCGGCAACTCACGTCGGTCGCGCGCCCGAAGCCAGGACTTGCGCGCAGGTCTTACACGGTTACACGGTCCGCGCGCCGGCAGCAGCCGCGAACTCCCGCAAATCGATCGGTGGCGCGGGAACAGCGTTTGTATGACGTGCCCGCCAGATCTCCTTCAACTCTAAATCGCGCTGCCCTCAGCCCGTGGTCCGTACGTCTGCTCGCCGGCGGACTGACGCAGGTGTGAGTGCGCGCACAGATTCAAACGGAGGGCAATGTTCTTCCCCCGATGCTGGAAGTGGAGTCTCTGTACGGTCCTCCTGTGTCTCGCAGGAGTTCGCGACGCCGCCGGCGGCGTCCTCACCCTTCAATGGGACCCGAGTCACGACAGTTCCGTGACCGGCTACACAGTCTTCGTCGGGACCGAAAGCGGTAGATACTCGACGACGGTCAATGTCGGCAATCAGGTTCAGTTCGTGTTCCGCGATGCGCAACCAGGGTCGACGTATTACTTCGCGGTCGGGGCGTACCGATCCGACGGTGTCGTAGGGACACTGTCCGCGGAGGTCGTAGGAGGAATCGACGTCGCGCCCGCGCTGCGAATAGCGAATCCCGGCGATCTGACCAGCGTGCTCGGCACACCTGCAAGCGTGCAGTTGACGGCGACAGGGCCTGGATCGAGTTCGCTGACATATGCCGCCAGCGGACTGCCGCCAGGCATCGGCATCGACAGCGCCACCGGTTCGATCAGCGGCACCCCGCGTGTCGAAGGCACCTATCGTGTGACTGCCACGGCGTCGAGCGGCAGCAGCGCGGCTTCGGAATCCTTCACCTGGACGATCCAGCGCCCGGTCCGCGCGGCGCCCGTCGTGTCCGTCGCCATTCCCACGTCCGATTCAACGTTCACCACCTCCGACGTGATCATTTTGATCGGCGGTACCGCTTCTGACGACCATGGCGTCAGTGCGGTGTATTGGACCAATGGCCGCGGCGGTTCGGGGCGGGCGACCGGCACGGACCAGTGGGTCGCGGCCGTGCTGTTGCGATCGGGCAGGAACGACATCACGATCACGGCCGTAGACGGCGACTCCAACCGGAGTCAAATGCAACTGTCCATCTATCGCAAAATGAATCCGCGCGGTCAGCCCCCGCGCGGGACGCGAACAGACTAGCGCGCGGTTCGATCGCGCAGCGATGGCACCCGGCGCGCTCACTTATGGCTCCGAGGCAGGTTTACTGAGGAAGGCATCCATCGCCCGGGCGGAGTAGACGAGCGCCGCCCCGGCGTTGATCGCAATCGCCACGCCGAGCGTTTCCGCGACCTCTTCCACCGTTGCCCCCTGCTTGCGGGCCGCCTCGACATGGGTCGTGATGCAGCCGTCACACTGACGCGTCACGCCGACCGCAATGGCGATCAATTCCCGCGTCTTGGCATCGAGATGTGCCGTCTTGCTTCCGGCGTCACTCAGCTCCCGGTAGCCGCGCACGGTCGCCGGCGTGAGCCGACCCAGATCGCCGATTCGTTTCGATAGTTCCTGGCGGTAGCCATCCCAGTCGAGAATCATGTGTCGTTACCTCTCATCGCGCCTCCCTACCGGCTGCGCAGTCACCTGATTTTCGCCCTATAGTCAGGCGATGAGCGGTATCGAGTTTCGTGGCGTGTGCTTCGGCCGCAACGGCCGGCCGCGCATTCTCGATGACTTTTCCCTTGCAGTCGGAGCCGGCGAAGTTGTCGCGCTCGTCGGGGCCAGCGGTGCCGGCAAGACCACGGTCCTCAAACTCGTGAATCGACTGCTGTTGCCCGGCGCCGGCGACGTCCGCGTGCAGGACAAGGACACCCGTGAGTGGGATCCGATTCGGCTGCGCCGCTCGGTCGGCTACGTGATCCAGGAGATTGGGCTGTTTCCACACCTGACGGTCGCCGACAACATCGCGGTCGTTCCACGACTCGAACGATGGTCGGACGATCGCGTCGCCGCCCGCGTGCGCGAACTCCTCGCCTTGATGGACCTCGACCCGGACACCTATGCGAACCGCTGGCCCGACGAGCTGTCTGGAGGCCAGCGTCAGCGCGTTGGTGTCGCGCGCGCGCTGGCGATCGACCCGCCGGTGCTGCTGCTCGACGAACCGTTCGGGGCGCTCGATCCGGTGACGCGCCGCCAATTGCAGAGCGAGTTCCGTCGCATCCAGGCGCGGCTGCGCAAGAGCGTCCTCCTGGTCACGCACGACATGGGCGAGGCGATGATGCTGGGCGATCGCGTCGGGGTCATGGACGACGGTCGGCTCATCTGGTGCGGCCCGCCGAGGGCTATCGCGGAATGCGACGATCCCCGCGTGCGCCGTTTCGTCGACGCCGCCACCCCACCCATGCCAACGGGGACTGAATCGCCATGAGCGTCCTTCGCTTCTGGATCGAACACCGCCAGGAACTGGCCACGCTGTTTGCCCAGCACGTCTTTCTGGTCGCGGTGTCGACGACGATCGCGGTGCTGATCGGCGTGCCGCTCGGCATCTTCGCGTCCCGGCGCCCCCGTCTCGCCGCACCGTTTGTGGCGATCGCCAATATCGCGCAGACCGTGCCCAGCCTGGCGATGTTCGGCTTTCTGCTTCCAGTGCCGCTCATCGGCGGTGTCGGCGCGCGAGCGGCACTCGCCGTCCTCATCCTCTATGGCCTGCTGCCGATCGTGCGATCGACCATCGTCGGGATCACCGGGATCGACCGATCGATCAAGGAAGCCGGCGTGGGGATGGGTATGACGCCGCGCGAACTGCTCCGCCAGATCGAGCTGCCGCTGGCCCTGCCATCGATCGTCGCCGGCATCCGGGTGGCAGCCGTCGTCGGCGTCGGTTCGGCCACGATCGCGGCCGCAATCGGCGCCGGAGGTCTCGGCCAGTACATCTATCGCGGGCTGTCGATGGTGGATTCGTCCGTCATCCTGGCGGGCGCCATTCCCGCCGCACTCCTGGCGCTCGGCGTCGACGGCGGGCTGCTCTGGCTGGAGCGCCGGCTGTCTCCGCGTCGCGGCCGGAAATCGCGTCGCGCGGCCGAAGCGGTCGCCCTGTCGCTGATTGGTCTCCTGCTCGCCGGGAGCGCAGTGCTTTCCGCGCGGGCTTCGTCGTCGATTGTGGTCGGATCCAAGAACTTCACTGAACAGCTGATCCTCGGAGAGATCGTCGCGCAGACGATCGAGCGGGAGACCGGGCTGAAGGTGGAGCGCCGGCTCAATCTTGGCGGCACGCTGATCTGCGATCGCGCGCTGCTCAGCGGCGACATCGATGTCTATGTCGAGTACACGGGCACGGCGCTGACCGCCATCTTCCACCAGCAGCCGTCGAACGATCCCCGCGCCGTGACGGAGAAGGTTCGCGAGCTCTACGCGGGCACGGGCCGCACGCTCCTCGCACCGCTCGGCTACGACAACACGTTCGCGATTCTTGTCCGTGGCGCCGACGCCCGGGCGCGCGGGCTGCGTACCATCGACGATGCCGCGAAGGTCACGCCGGAGTGGAAGGCTGGCTTCGGTTACGAGTTTCTGGAGCGGCCGGACGGCTACAAGGGCCTGGCGAAGACGTACGGCCTGACGTTTCGCGCGCCGCCCCAGGTCATGGACCTGACGCTCAGTTATCGCGCGCTTGCGTCAGGCCAGGTCGATCTGATTGCGGGCGATGCCACTGCGGGGCTGATCAAGGCGCTGGACCTGTTTCAACTGGCCGATAACCGTCGATACTTTCCGCCGTACGACGCGGTGCCGGTCGCGCACGCGTCGACGCTCCTCCGCTACCCGCAGGTTCGCCGCGCGCTCGAGCGCCTTGCCGGCCGCATCACCGCTGCGGATATGCGGGAGATGAACAACGCTGCCGACACGCGGCGTGAAAATCCCGCCGACATCGCCCGCTCATTCCTCGATCGCCGCCAATAGAGGCCGACCTTCAGGTCGGTCTGTCACCTGATCGCTCTAAGGCTGCGCGATCCCAATTCGCGAGCGTGGCGGCCTGGTTATAGGTGCTGTCGATAAACTCGCGCAGTACCTCGGCCGGGTTGTTGGAGGTACGCACCGCCTCGTACGGCAGGATGAACTCACCCATCTGTGCGTGATAGTACGCAGCAGATGGGCGCACCGGCGCCTCTTTGAGACCGGCCGGCTCCGGCACCGCATACGCGTAGAACGCCGGCTCGAGGACCGCACCGCTCCCGGGCCAGAACCCGTGACTGATCACTTCGTGCGAGTAGGCGTCGCGCATGAATGCCGGACCTTCGCGCGGCGGCGCGAGTCGTCCAGAGAAACGCGTGACTGCCAGATCCAGACTTCCCCAGAAGAAATGGACCGGGCTCGTCTTGCCGATGAACGTGGCACGGCGCTCGTTGAACACGGGCGCCACGCGCGTGAGGATCGTCCAGAACCGGTTGGCCTGCTCCGGGTTGTAGGTGTGATGCGCGGTGTCGTCTTCGAAGCGCACGGGATCAGGAATCTCGACCGGCATCGACCAGATGCGAACCGGCAGACGCATATCGCGGAGCAGGTCCATCACGGCGCGGTAGAACTCCGCGACCGATTGGTTCGCCAGCGGCAGCGTCCGCGGCGACGCATCGCAGACGTGCACGATCAGCTGGTGAGCAACGAAGTCGAACTCGATGGCGAACGAGCGCGTCCCATGCGGCAGCAGGTGCGTCGAAAGCCCTCGCGGCGTCAGGTACATGGCGATGGCCCACGAGTGATTGACCGGCGGCGCCTGGGCGAGCGCCACCTTACCGGCCACCTGCATCCACATGTGCAGCGTCGCGTACGTGTCCTTCCATTTTTCGTACGGCAGCGCTGGCCAGCTGGTGCTCATGCGGCCTTCGCCAGCGTCAGCGCAAAACCATCCTGCTCATCGATCCATTGCGCGATCGGCTCGAACGCGACCGACCGCAGCAGCTGCGCAATCTGCTCGGGCGCGTATTTATAGGAGCTTTCCGTCCAGATCGCTTCGCCAGCATCCAGATGTATGTCCGTGTGCGCCCGCGGGATGGACATCGCCTGCGGCGATCGCGCCACCAGGTGCATTTCAACGCGGGACTCCGCCTCATTCCACAGCGCCCGATGCGAAAAGCCGTCGAGATCAATCGCCGCGCCGAGCTCACGATTGATTCGCACCAGCAGATTCCGGTTGAAGGCGGCCGTCACACCGAGAGGGTCGTCGTAGGCGAGTAACAACTGGCGGCGCGGTTTCACGAGATCGACACCGATCAATAACCCATCGTCCGTGTTGAGGCTGGTTCGCAGGTCGTGCAGGAACTCCGCTGCACCCGGCGGGTCGAAGTTCCCGATATTCGATCCGAGGAAGGTCACCAGCGTGTGTCCCTCGGTTCCTGCCGTGGCGCTGCGAAGCCCCTCGTCGTAGGTGGCCTGATGAGTGACCACCTGTGTTCCATCCTGCCCTCCGATGATCGTCGCTGCGGCGGCAAGTGCGCTTGCAGAGACATCCACCAGGTGCACTGTGAGTCCCGCACGCCGAGGGGTGGATGCATCGAGCAGCAATCGGAGTTTTTCCCCGTTGCCGGGACCGAGCTCCACGATGTTCGCCAGTGCTGGCAGACATCCAAAGATCTCTTTTCCGTGGGCGGCCAGCAGGCGTGTTTCCGCCCGCGTGATGGGGTACCACGGCAGCCGGCAGATCGCGTCGAACAACACCGAACCCAGGTCGTCGTAGAGATAGCGCGACGGAAGCTGACGCGGCGTCAACGACAGGTAATACGCGATATCCGAGGCAAACTCCTCGACGGCAGATCGATCGATCTCAGACGATGCGGTGGTGAGCGGATTCATCAGTGAACGTCCTGCACGAGACGGAACGTGCTGTACACGTACGGATAGTGGGGTCGAAACCAGTTGCGGAATGACGGCCGCAGCAGTTCGCGTGCGGTTGCCGGCGATGCGCCTTTCATCACATAGTGCTCCCCATCGAAGAAATCGGCGGAGTATTCCGGGTAGGACGGCATCGCCCTGAAGCCTGGAAACGGTGCGAATGGCGTACTGGTCCATTCCCATCCATTGCCGACGAGGTCGTCGATCCCCCACGCGCTTCGGCCCGCTGGGTGCGACCCGACCGGCTGCGGGTCCCAGCTCGCGAAGTCGAATACGCCATGGGAATGGCTCGGCGGTGCATCACCCCACGGGTGCGCGCGTTCCCCGCCGGTGGGAACGCCGAACGCCGCGCGTTGGAACTCCGCTTCGGTCGGAAGCCGGGCTCCGGCCCACCGTGCAAATGCCGACGCTTCAGCCTGACTCACATACACCGGCCATGACTTGGGCAGCGGAATCCACTCGAACATGCCGCGCCACCACCAGGCACCATCCCTGTGCGCCCAGAACCGCGGGTGGTCGATCCGGTCGCGCTGCAGCCACGCCCAATCCTCCGGCCGCCACCACCGCGGCTCGGTGTAGCCACCCGCATCGATGAACTCCAGAAACTGCTCGTTGGTGACATTACATCGCTGCATGCGGAAGGCACCGACACGCATCTCGTGCCGCGGACACTCGTTATCCCATGCGAAATCGATCGATTCGCGATCCACACCGAGCGTGGCCGTACCGCCGCTCACGTCGACCCACTCCGCCGCAGGCGTCGCCCCCTCAGTCGCGGGCTGGTACCGATCCGGCCGCCGCTTCTGGTCGTGCGGAAGCTGATGCCACATATACAGCAGCGTTTCCTGGTGCATCAGCTCGTGCTCGACGATCGCGAAGGCGGCTTCGGCCCGGTCGAGCAGCGGATGACCCGGACGCTCGATGCCTTCGCGCGTGAGCGCGTGAATCACCTGTCGGTCTGCTTCATCCGCAAAAGCCTGCACTGCCGCACGCGCGGGCCACCCTTCGGTTTGCCCGGCGGTCTGCGGCGAAGAGGGGTCTATGCCTCGGGCGAAAAGCGTCTCGAGCGTCGGATCGATACCTGGCCGGCCGAGGCCACGCTTGACCAGCGTGTTGAAACTGAACGCCGGCAGATGGCCTTCGTAGAAGACGATTGGATGACGCAGGTCGATCGGCCGGCTGTAGTACGCCTCGTCGACGAGCAGATCGAACAACGCGCGCGAGCGTTCGCGGTTGCGCCGATACACATCCGCCAGGCGGCCGACGCCGCTAGTACTCAGCGAACTCATCGTCCGGATAGCAGAACAACCAGCGCTCGCCAGGTTCGGCCGACGCAATCACCGGATGTCCGGTCCCCTGCGCGTGCCGGGTGGCATGTCGGTTTGGAGAGTTGTCGCAACAAAGCGTGCTTCCGCACTCCTGACACGTTCGGAGATGCACCCAATCGGAGCCAATCTTCACGCACTCTTCGCACTCGCGCTTCTTCGCGTGCTTTACAGTCGTCACTGCCGCGATATGCGTGCAGGAGCTCGCCGTCATGCGACCTCTCCTTCTGTCTACTGCTTCTGCAATACCTGATGCACGAACGAGACCGCGATCGAGCCTTCCCCGACCGCGGACGCAACCCGTTTGATGTTGCCCGATCGGACATCACCGACGGCGAACACCCCCGGACGACTCGTCTCGAGCAGGTACGGCGCACGGCTCAACGGCCATCCGCTAGCCTTCAGATCGTCCGCTGACAGATCCTGGCCGGTCTTAATGAACCCCTTGTCGTCGAGTGTAAGACATCCTGCCAGCCATGCCGTGTTGGGCACCGCGCCGATCATCAGGAAGAGGTGTCGAATGGCATGCGTCTCGACTGTCCCGGCCTTGTCGTTGCGCCAGTGCACCATCTCCAGGTGCTCATCGCCGTGCAACTCGACGATTTGCGTCTGAGTGTGCAGTTCGATATCCGGGTCTTCCTCGATGCGCCGAATCAGATAACGCGACATCGTCTCTGCCAGTCCCGCTGCGCGAACGAGCATATGGACGCGGCGTGCCGTCGAGGCGAGAAACACCGCCGCTTGTCCAGCGGAATTGCCTCCGCCGACCACGATGACCTCTTCACCACCGCACAACTGTGCCTCCATCGCGGTGGCCGCGTAGTACACGCCGGCGCCCTCGAACTTCTCGAGATTCTCAAGCGGCGGCTTGCGATAGCCCGCGCCGGTTGCGACGACCACGGTCGTGGCCCGGACCGACGAGCCGTCGTCGACATGCACGGTGTACGGCTGGCGTTCGCACGCAAGCCCGGTCACCGATTTCGCAATCAACATGTGGGCACCGAATTTCTGCGCCTGCGCATACGCGCGCGCCGTCAGATCGAGGCCAGACACGCCGGTCGGAAATCCAAGATAGTTTTCGATTCTCGAACTGGTGCCGGCCTGGCCGCCAGGAGACCCCGCCTCCAGCACCAGGACTTCGAGCCCCTCGGACGCGCCATATACGGCTGCCGCAAGACCGGCTGGGCCGGCACCGACGATCGCCAAGTCCGCGACGCGCGTACTGTCGGTAGCGTTATTGAAGCCCAGGCAGCTGGCAATCTTCTGGTTACTCGGATTCCGGAGCACCGCATCGCCGCGGCAGATCATCACCGGGATGTCGGCGAGATCGATGGCAAACCGATCGAGCAGTTGCTGCGCATCGGCATCGCGATCCAGATCGATGTAGTGGAACGGATGGCCGTTCCGCGTCAGGAACTCTTTGACCCGCAGCGTTCCGGCGCTGTGGGTCGAGCCGATGACAATGGCGTCGCTGAGGTTGCGGTCAATCAACGCCTGCCGACGCAGCATGAACGAGCGCATGAGGATCGCGCTCAGGTCAGCGTCGGTCTGCACCAGCGACAACAGCCGGTCGCGCGCGATCTCAATGACCTCGCCTGGGGCGGTCACCCGGATGCGGGCGATTGCCGGACGACCGGTGATCAGACTGGCTTCGCCGGTGAATTGGCGAGGGCCCAGGCGAACGATGAGCATCGGCGAGTCGGCAGACGGCCCCTCGACGCCGAGCGTGCAGCTGATGACCAGGAACAGCGGCACGATCTTGTCTCCGACGTCGACAAGCACTTCGCCCGGCGTCACTGCGCGGCGGCGTCCGAAGGCGGACATCCGATCGATCTGACGCGGTGTCAGCGCTGGAAACAGCCGCTGCGCCTCAGCGTCGGAGACAACCGGAGCCGCGACTGCGTTCCCGTTATCCATCACCTGCGAGCGTATCGCGTCAGGCGAGAAAGTTCACCAACTCGGAATTGATTGCGCGTGGCACTCTGCGAATGGCTCCATACCCAGCTGGGCCATAGCGCAGGTCATCTTCACTGAGGCGCCTTCGCTGTCTCAACGGACAGCACACGACGAACCGCTGCTCAGTGGCGTGCGACTCTGTCGCGCGAAGTCGCTGATGTTGTTGTTCGTGTCGTTTCCAACACGCGCGTAGCTTCGCGAGTCTTCAGGCCCCGGCAAGGGCATCGGCGTTCCCTCGCGGTATATCGAATCCGGGTGGTAACCGACTTGATCGACAAGGCTTCCGTTGGCGTGCTGAAGCGCGAGGCCGCCCTGGTCGTTGATCGGGTTTATCAGTTGCGCATCGGGAACGACCCCAGCGACCGTGGGCCGATTCCCGACAAGGTAGTGACAGCCCGGCGCTAACACAATACCGTTCGGGACGACAAATTGGGTCTGGACTCCCGACGTTGGCCGCCACTCGTTGATACGCCAGCCACTGATATCGACAGGTGAGGCCGTGTCATTGCGCAGTTCGACGAAGTCGTCCGTCGATTCATCGGGACCGCGCGTCCCAAACTCGTTGATGACCACTGACGTGCCAAAGCCGACGACGATGTCGAGCGACCGGGATCCGGTGACGTTCTGATAGGTGGCGCGAATGTCGACCTGCCCCGTGGCCCGGTGGCGCACGAACCCCGACTGATCGACCGTCGCCACGCTCGTGTTCGACGACGTCCACACGGCCTGTGACGTCACCTGGAGCGTCGTTCCGTCCGAGCGGTTTGCGACCGCTGCACACTGGTGCGCCTCGGTCTGTGCGGTGCACGTGACTGAGATGGACGTGATCGTCGCCACGCCCGACAGGGTCAGCGTGACGCCGCCAACGGTGGACTGGAACCGAGCCGAAATCTCTGCCTGTCCATTTGCGACTGGAGTGACCCGGCCTGCCGAATCGACGGTCGCCACGGCGGTATTCGATGAGGACCAGGCCGTGCCGCTGCGCGTGACGTCGAGCGTCGTCGAATTCGAGAAGTTCGCGATGGCCGTGCAGGCGTAATTCACACCATCAGGAACACATGCGACGCTGACCGACGTGACGCTCAGGTTGACCAGAATAATGGTGCCGCCGAACAGGTCCTGGTAGGTGGCGCGAATCTCCGTCTGACCGGTGCCCCGGTGGATCACGTGGCCACCCGCGTCAACCGTGGCAACGGCTGTATTCGATGACGTCCACGTTGCCGTCGTGGTTACGTCCTGTGTGGCGCCCGACGAACGCTGCAGCGATGCACGACAGTCGTGTCCGGCGGTCGTCGCGGTACACGTGACCGCAATGGCTGTCGGAGTCGCTGATGGTCCAGTTGGCGTATCCGATCCACACGCGATGACAGACACCGCCAGCAGGGCTGGCCATACGTGAGGTAGCCAGGACATGGCGCGTCGCAATGGAGCCACAATCACCCCCGGAATGTACAAGACGTGCTGCCGGCGGAGCCAATCTTGTGCCATGGGAACGTCGCTGCGCGATGACACGAGCAACGGGCCTTCCGCCCCCGTCGTCAAAGACACCATCCGGACAAGGCCGGGAGGAACCATGCGATTCCTTATCGTTCTGGCAGCAACGATGCTCGTCGTGTCACTTCGGGCTCAGTCCCCGACCACGTTCGAAGTTGCCTCGATCAAACCGAACAAGAGTGGCGCACCCGGGTCAGAGACCGACACGTCGCCTGGCCGAGTCAGCGTGATCAACGCCACGCCGTTGTCGCTGCTTCTTCGCGCATTTGGCGTGTCGGCCTTCCAGGTCGCTGGAGCGCCCGACTGGGTCCGCACGGAGCGCTACGACGTGGTCGCGACGGTGCCGGAAGGTCGCGTCCTCAACGACCTGGACCGGCAACCCTTTTTCGAAAAGATGCTCACGGAGCGATGGCAGCTTCGATACCACCGCGAGACACGGAACCTGCGCGTGTATTCGCTGGTGAACGACGGTTCGAAGCTGGTGCCGCATACCGGGCCCGGCGAATATGGCATGAAGGTGGAGCGGGCGGGTCCTCGCGTGATCCTTCGGAGCACGCGAGGCAACATGCCGCGATTGACCGAGATCCTCAGCGGGTTTATCGGGAGCGTGGTCACTAACGATTCGGGTCTCGGCGGCGAGTACGACTTCACGCTCGAATGGATTCAGGATGCGGCGGCAACCGACTCCGGGCCAACGCTGGTCACCGCGCTGCGCGAGCTCGGACTTCGCCTCGTGTCCGCTGAGAAGCCAGCGCCAGTGATCGTCATCGACCAGATCGAAAGGCCATCTGAGAATTGAGTGCCGGCTTGACTTGAGTCAAATAGAAGGCGCGGCGGGACGGTTTAGACTTCTGCCGCCTATGCCCGCAACCCCGACCAAGACCGGCCTTCGGTGCCCCTCGTGCAAGCAGCTCGTAGGCGTCATCGAAAACCGACTGCCTCATCGAGTGCTCTTCTGGTGCCCTGCGTGTAATCACCGCTGGTCCACCGACGAGCCTATAACCCCGAAGCGCTAGCGCGCTGCCCGCCCGAGTGGAAATCGTTCTGTGGGAGTTGCACTCCCCGACTGAGCTGCCTGCGCGCTGTGTCTATCGCTCTGCTCCAGACTGGCCGCACGTTGTCGTCGTCGCCGTCGGAGAGACAGAGCCGATCAACGAGCGCGTTCA
>DASROF010000242.1:0-3570 GCA_035647075.1 Vicinamibacterales bacterium
GGAGGATGTTCGCCATCGCGTCCGACGAGGTGTCTCCCCGGAACGGCGAGACGCCGGACAGCATCTCGAACAGCAGGACGCCGAACGCCCAGATGTCCGCGCGGCGATCGACGGGCTGACCCCTCGCCTGTTCCGGCGCCATGTAGGCGGCGGTGCCGAGGACGACCCCGAGCTGGGACATCTGGAAGGGACTCGTGATGGTCGGCGAGTTCTCGATCGATGGGGCCGCCACGGCCCGCGCCTCCGGCGCCGCCAGCGCTTTCGCCAGGCCGAAATCCAGCACCTTGACCGTGCCGTCGTCGCGCACCTTGATGTTGGCCGGCTTCAGATCGCGATGGATGATGCCCTGCTCGTGAGCGGCTTCGAGCGCATCGGCAATCTGGCGCGCGACAGCCAACGCCTCGTCGACTGGCATCGGCCGGCCGGAAATGCGTTCGGCGAGCGTATCGCCATCCACCAGCTCCATGACGAGCGCACGCTCGTGGTGTCCGGCTGTCGCCGGACCTTCCTCGAACCCATAGATCTGCGCGATGTGCGGATGATTGAGCGCCGCCAGCACCTGTGCTTCGCGCTCGAAGCGCGCCAGACGTTCCGGATCCGACGCGAACATCGCCGGCAGGATCTTCAGCGCGACGTCGCGGCTCAGTCTCGTGTCGCGAGCCCGATAGACCTCGCCCATGCCTCCCGCACCGAGCGGACCGATCACTTCGTAGACGCCGATGCGCTGACCTTGTGACAGTGCCATTGGGTTGTGAGCCCGGTGATTCTGCCACGGAATGTGAACTGCGATAGGCTAGCCAGCCGTGAACCTCGCCATCATTTCGCTGAGCGCGCTGATCCTCGCGCTCGCGCTCAGTTCGATTTCCGCGATTAACGTCGGCTTCCTGGCCATCGTGCTGGCGTGGGTGGTGGGCGTCTACGCCGGCTCGATGACGGTTGACCAGGTCATCGCCGGCTTTCCGGTCTCGCTCTTTCTGACACTCGTCGGCCTGACGCTGCTCTTCTCGATGGCGCAGGTGAACGGCACGCTCGATCGCATTACACACAAGGCGGTGAGCCGTGCGGCCGGTACGCCGGGCGTGATTCCGTTTGTCTTCTTCATCCTGACCAGCGTCCTCGCAGCCATCGGTCCCGGCCACATTGCCGCGACCGCACTGATGGCGCCACTCGCGATGGCGGCAGCAGGGCGCTACGGCATCCCGCCGTTGCTGATGGCCATCATGGTGGCTAACGGTGCAAGCTCCGGCTCCCTCTCGCCGATCGCGCCAACCGGCGTGGTCGTGGAAGGCATCACGACCAAGATCGGCATGGGCGACGTGCGTTGGGCGATTTATCTGAACAACTTCGTGGCGCACACCGCCATCGCCTGGACGGGATATCTGCTGCTCGGCGGGTGGCGATTGTTGCGCAAGGCACCGCTGAAAGGAGTGCCCTACGCAGCGGTGGCAGTGGCCGGCACGGGCGCGGCAGCGTCAGACAGAGGGCGGCCCTCGACGGAGCCAATCGCAGACGTAGGGCGCCCCTTTACGGGGCGCCAGGACGATGGCGCGCTCGATTGGAAGCAATGGCTGACATGCGGGGTCATCGCGGCCCTCGTCGCGAGCGTCATCTTCCTGAAGTTCAACGTCGGCATGGCCGCGTTTGCCGGCGCGGTGATTCTCACCTTCGCGCGCGCAGCGGATGAGACCACGGCCGTCAAAGCGATGCCGTGGGGCGTCATCATGATGGTCTGCGGCGTCACGCTGCTCGTCTCGATCGTCGAGAAGAACGGTGGCATGGCGCTGTTTTCAGGATTCCTCGCACGGCTCGCCACGCCTGTCACGGTCACCGCTGTCGCGGCGTTCTTCTCAGGGCTGATTTCGATCTACAGCAGCACGATCGGCGTCGTCTTGCCGGCTCTGCTCCCCACCGTTCCTGGGCTGATCGCGAAAATCGGCGGTGGCAACCCGCTGGCCATTGTGTCGTCGATGATCGTCGGCGGCCACCTCGTGGACGTCTCGCCATTGTCAACGCTCGGCGCGCTCTGCCTCGCCGCCGCGCCGCCGGGCACGAACGAACGCAAGCTGTTTACGCAGCTGCTGGTGTGGGGATGCTCAATGACCGTCGTCGCCGCGGTCGTCTGCTGGTTGTTTTTCAGATAAACCGCTTCGTGGTCAAGGTTTCGTAGAGCGTCGCTATGCGGTTAGGAATTCCATCGCCGCGTCAACGCCGCCTTTCTTGAACGGCACGCCCGCGATCGACAGCCCCATCTCGACCCCGCCCAGCATCCCCATCAGCATCAGCTCATTGAAATCGCCGAGGTGACCGAGCCGGAATGCCCGGCCCTTCAAACGACCGAGGCCAGTGCCGAGCGACATGTTGAAGCGCTCGAGAATGATGCCGCGCAGGCGATCGGCGTCGTGACCGGCAGGCATCAACACAGTAGTGACAGTGTTGCTGTATTCCTCGGCGCAGAGCGCGCAGAGTTCGAGTCCCCAGGCAGCGACGGCGCGGCGCGTGGCTTCCGCCAGGCGGGTGTGGCGGGCAAAGACGTTCTGAAGCCCCTCCTCCGCCAGCATCTGCAGCGACTCACGCAGGCCGTACAAGAGATTCGTGGACGGCGTGTAGGTGAAGAAGCCCTGTTCGTTGGCTGCCAGCATCGACTGCCAGTCCCAGTAGGCACGCGGCATCTTTGCCGTCTTCGAAGCGTCCAGCGCCTTCGCGCTGATCGCCTGCAGCGCCAGACCGGGCGGGAGCATCAGCCCCTTCTGTGAGCCGGTAATCGTGACGTCGATGCGCCACTCGTCGTGCCGGAGATCGATCGAGCAGAGCGACGACACGGCATCCACCATCAACAGCGCCGGGTGCTTCGCGCGATCCATCGCTTCCCGCACCTGCCTGACGCGCGACGTCACGCCGCTGGACGTCTCGTTGTGGACGACGAGAACAGCCTTGATCCGGTGACTCTTGTCCTCCGTCAGCTTTGCCTCGACGATGGCCGGATCGACGCCGTGGCGCCAGTCGGTATCGACGAGATCGACGTCGAGTCCCAGGCGCCGTGCCAGGTCCGACCACAGCCGCCCGAATTCGCCGACTTCGAACGCCAGCACTCGATCGCCGGGCGACAGCGTATTGACGAGGGCCGACTCCCATGCGCCGGTGCCGGACGCTGGATAAATCATGACCGCGCCCTTCGTCTGGAACAGGTCGCGCGTGCCGTCGAGCACGGCGCGCCCGAGCTTCGCGAACTCGGGACCGCGATGATCGATCGTGGGCTGAGCCATCGCGCGCAGCACGCGCTCGGGAACGTTCGTGGGGCCGGGAATCTGGAGGAGGTGTCGTCCTGGCATCGGGATACTCCGTAGGATAATCCGATCGCGATGCCCACGGTCCAGATTGAGAGCGGTCGCCCTGTTCCGCAGGCCGACGCGTCGCGTGTTGATGCGATCGCTCTGGAGCATGCACTGCGGTCGGCGATCGCCGGCGAAGTCCGGTTCGATCGCGTCAGCCGCGCCCTGTATTCGACCGACGCCAGCGTCTACCTGATCCGGCCTCTGGGCGTGGTGCTGCCGCGAACCCGCGCAGCGCTGG
>DASROF010000243.1:0-9057 GCA_035647075.1 Vicinamibacterales bacterium
GTTCAGGATGCCTCATGCCGATGGCCAGGGCCGCGCTGGCGCCGGCGTCGTGACCCGCCAGGCCGCGGCTCATACGATGTGCCAGCGTTCGATAGTGGCTGTCGATGTAGGGCACCAGCTCCTCGGCGACAAAACGCTCCCAGTTCGCCGAGTACGTCGTGCCCTTCAGCCCCGTGGCGTTCGGCGTCACGACGATGAATTCACTGAAGCCCTGAGCCGCCGCGAGGCGATCGCCGCTCTGCTGCAGCGCGGCAGTCTCCAGAAACGTGCTTTCGGCACCGCCCTGTCCATGAAGCATATAGACCGTCGGAAAGCGGCGGTTCTGGTCGCCAGCGTAGCTGGGGGGTAAGTAGACAGTCACGGCACGGTCGGGCGAATCGCCCTGCGAGTTTCCTTCGAGCGCCTTGCCGTGCACCGTGATGCGCTCGATCGCGCTGGCACCCCCTCGACCGCCGCGGCCGGGCCCGCCAGGGCCGCCTGGAGGTGCGCCACCGCGCCGCTGCGCACCTGGCTGCGCCGTCGAGAAAGCCACAACGGCCACTACGCACAGAATCACGACTCGCTTCGACTGCATCAGGGCCCTGAGCTTACATCCTCCCAGCGTTGGGCGTAATATGCGGTCGACTTACCTGGAGGAGTTGCCGTGATTCATCGCTCTTCGATACTGATTCTGGCTGCGGCCGTCGCGGCGCTCGTCGTACTTCCGCAGGGTGCGAGCGCTCAAGCTCAGGCGAAGAAGGGAACGGTGGAGAAGATCACCGTCCACGGCGACGCGCTCGTCGGCAACCTCGCCGGCGAACCGGCCGATCGTACGGTGTTCGTCTACCTGCCGCCCAGCTATGCGACCGATCGGAGCCGCCGGTACCCGGTCGCCTACCTGCTCCACGGGTACGGCCTCACGGGCGAACGCTGGATGACGTTCGCCAAGATGTCAGACGCGGCCGATCGAGTCATGGCAACTGGCAGCGTCAAGGAAATGATCCTGGTCAATCCCGACTCGTGGACGAAGAACGGCGGCAGCATGTATTCCTCGTCGCCGACGTCTGGCGACTGGGAAGCGTTCATGGCCGATGATCTCGTGAAATATATCGACAGCCACTACCGCACGATCGCGACGCGCGAGAGCCGCGGACTGGGCGGTCATTCGATGGGCGGCTATGGCACCGTTCGCATCGGCATGAAACGGCCCGACGTCTTCTCGAGCCTCTACATCATGAGCGCGTGCTGCCTGATGAACGATCCGACGCCACGGGGCGGCGGACCCGGACGTGCGGGCGGACAGCGCGGCGCGGCGGGAGCGGCGGGAACAGCCGCAGCAAACGGACAACCGGCTGCAGCGACGGCCGACGCTACCGGTCAGGCTGCTCCGGCGCGCGGTGCGGGCGACGGACGTGCGGGCGCGGCAGGAGGACGCGGGCGCGGAGCGGGCGGCTTCGGCAACGTACAGCTGGCCGAGGCGCAAGCCTGGTCCGCGAATCCAAACAATCCGCCGGACTACGCCGATCTCCCCGTGCGCGACGGCGAAGTGCAGCCGCTGATTCGACAGAAGTGGATCGCGAATTCTCCGCTGGCGATGCTCGACCAGCACTACTCGAACCTGAAGAAGTATTCGGCGATCGCCATTGAGGTCGGAACGATGGACGGCCTCGCCTCGAGCAATCGGGATCTGGATAAGGCGATGACCCAGATGGGCATCCAGCACACGTTCGAGACGTACGAAGGCGACCACACGAACCGCGTGCCGGAACGGATCGAGATGAATGTGTTGCCGTTCTTCTCGAAGAATCTGGCGTCCACGGCTGCGCGGTCAACGGCGAAGCGATAACGGGTGCGAGCAGGCCTTCGCTGGTCGGTGCAAGTAGCCTTCGAACGTCGGTGTAAGCAGCCTTCGAGCGTTGGTGTAAGAGGCACGCTCGCCGCTCAAGCGTCGTGGTCGGTCTCCCAGTGCACTCGCTTCATGACATGGTGAACGCCTGGTGTGAGCAGCAATCCGGTGACTGCGATCACGAGGAGGCCTGAGTAGAGCGCGTAGATCCCGGCGAACATCTTGCCGGGGTCGGAGAGATCGGTCTGCATCGGCCCCATGCCGCTCAGCAGCATCGCCGAGTTCACGAAGGCATCCATCGGCTTCATGTCCTCGTAATGCTCGTAGCCCCACATGCCGAAGACAAGGGACCCGCCGAGCAAGGCGAGCGAAAAACCCAGGTGCAGGAGCAACCGCGCCGCAAGCGCGCGGGGTGTTGGCTGCTGATGTCGAGCGCCGCCGTGCTTTTTTTCCACAGCGGGTCAGCTTACACCCGTCGCACCTGAGGTTAGACGTCCTCTTCTCCCAGCGGCGCAGCGATAGTCGACGCTCCGGCTACTCCGGCTCGCGCGCGCGCTGAAAACAGTCGGCCGCGAGCTGGTTGCTCGGGAGCGAACGCGAGAAGTCCCGTCCTGGCGACCATGTCGTCATACACAGCTTCCATGCCGCCGCGCATGAAGTACGTCTCGTGCCAGAAGCCCGTGCCTCCCGAATCGCGGATGAACCGCCGCCACCATTCGCGATGCGGATCCGAGCGCGCCCAGCGCTCGAGCGAGTCGAAGTCGCGCCAGTACTGGCGCATGCCCGCGTGCGGTGGAAACATGGAAAACAGGAAGTTCTCGTGGAGCAGTAGCCCATCAGGTCGCGCGGCGACGCTATTGGCAATCCGCGGCCCGAACCCGAACAGTGTCTTGATCCCGGCGACCCGGTTGACACGCATGCCGAGATAGATGACGACGAGGTCCGGGTAGGCGCTGAGATCAACGGTGCGGCGATGAACTTTCTCGGCCATGCCCCCGCATCGTAATTCAGGAGCAGGACGAGTTCGATCGTCAGCAGTACCAGGAACGCGTCCGGTCCCTATCGCCAGCCAAGCTGGATGACGTCGAAATCATCGCCGCGCAGGTTGCCGAACGCCGGGTTCAGCTCGCTATTGTTCC
Source organism: Vicinamibacterales bacterium (assembly GCA_035647075.1). Taxonomy (GTDB): domain Bacteria; phylum Acidobacteriota; class Vicinamibacteria; order Vicinamibacterales; family UBA2999; genus Gp6-AA40. The sequence continues at coordinate 2,965 of DASROF010000243.1, forward strand.
AGCGAGCGTCCATGGCGCCCGTCACATAGAGGTCGCTGCCGTTGTCCGCGACGATCAGGCCGTGCGTCTGCATGCCACGGAAGATGTTCCGGACATAGGCGGGATACGAGGACAGGTCCTTTGATGCTTTGAGTCGCAGCCGCGCGCCCATCGGCAGCGCGCCTGCCGATGATCCGGCGCGGTGCGACGCGGGCCAGACGTAGCCGTTCGTCGCGCGCACGGTGACGCGCAGGGCGTGGCGGACTGGTCCGCGCACGGCTTCGTCGTAGCGCACGAGTCCGGGCAGAATCGCGAGACCCGCGGCGTCCGCGGACGTCCACCCCTCCGGCCGACGCGCATTGGAGGCGAGATTGAAGACAGCGCCGGATCCCGCTTCCCAGCGTTGGGCGCCGGAATTCCAGTGCGCGGTAAACAGCTCGAAGAGCAGCCAGCGATCGCGATCGACGATCAGCAGATGCCGATCACCGCCCGATCCGCCGCCAGGCACACCGCCTTCGATGTAGTTCGGCTGCGTCGCCGCCGCAGGCGGAATCGGATAGCCAGGCTCGGCGCCGAACCCGCTGTCGCTTTCGCTTCCGTAGGCGGTAAAGGTGATCGGCACGCGCGGCTGATCGCCGCCGACGCCAATGTATGGGATTCCGTACGGCGGCGGTCCGAAATCAGGATGCGACGCGCGAGTGCGGCCAAGGTAGTCGATGTACGCGCTCGACTGTGGATCGACGGGCGCGCTGGAGATGTCCTGATTCCACCAGTTGTCGTCGGGAAAGAGCCGCCGGCCGCCAAAGTCGTCGGCGAGCTGCACGCCGGTGGACGACGCCCCGCCTGTGCCTGGCGATCCCGGAGAATCAGAGGGACTCGTCGGGCTCGCCCCGCACGCAATCGACACGAGCAGCAGCGCGCCGCACAACGATGCGGAGCCTGCATGGACAGACGAGAAGGCGCGAACGACGTGCATGGGACGCCGACTCGTCCGCAAGAGTCAGACCACTTGTGACTATTCAAACTCTCCGCGCGGTTGCACAATACCGCGTCGGATGGAGTCCGGCTAAATCCGGACACTACGTCAGGAGCTCTCTCATGAAAACCGTTTCCGTCATCGCGCTTGCAATGCTCGCCACAGCCGCCGTGATCGCGCAGTCGGGCATGCGCCCCGGACAATGGGAAACCACGACGCAGATGCAGATGCCGAACGTCCCGAACCTGCCGGCGGGTTTCCAGATGCCAGTGCAGAAGAACACGATGTGCATCACGCCGGAACTGGCGAAGGACCCGGCCAGCGCGGTACCACGTCAGACCGGCCGCGGCCGCGGCGGCAAGGACGACTGCAAGGTCACGGATTACAAGATGACCGGCAACACCGCCACGTGGTCGCTCGCATGCACCAGCCCCGACAAGGTGACCGGCACCGGCGAGATGACCTTCGGTGACGACAGCTACACCAACACCATGAAGATGGTGACCGCACAGGGCGAGATGACGATGAAGACGACGGGCAAGCGCATCGGCGACTGCCCGAAGTAGTCCGCGCTCTCACGAGTCTTCCCCTGCCAGCGGCGACTCGGCCATTGCAGCAGCCGCGCGTGCGGTCTCGATCGTGATTCCGCGGGAGCGGAGAAACGACGAGGCCGCGCTCTCCTCTCGCATCAGCGCCGCGACGACGTGCGCCGTTGCGATCTTCGCGTGGCCGAGGCGATCGGCCTCCTCGGCGGCCGCCGTGAACACAGCTTTCGTCGCGTCCTGAAACGGAATCTGCACCGGCTCGACGATCACCTCGCGCGGTTCATCGGGCACGACGACTGCCGAACGCGCCTCCTCCAGCGTCACACCCGTCGTCTTCCACAGATCGCGGCTCGAGCGTCCGTCCCCACGAATGACGCCGAGCAACACGTGCTCCGGCCGAATGCGGAGACGTCCGAGCGAGGACGCCTCGTAACGTGAGTAGAACAGCGCCTGTCTCACTGCCATGGTGAAGCGATCGAACAGCGACGGCCGGGATCCGGGGGCCGGGACTCGGGATTCGGGATCCCCGATCCCTGATCCCGGATCCCGATCTTCGATGTGCGCCTTCAGCTTCGGCCAGCTCGCGAAGCCGTACTCGCGCGCGAGCGCATGCTGCGCGTCGACGAGCGTCGCGTTGGCGTTCTGCTGGCGAAGCTTCTCCAGCAGTGCCTTGGCCTGTTTCTTCAGATGTTCGAGATTGGGGTTGGGCGGCAGATCACGAGACATGACTCCTCCTTGATGCCCGGTGTCCGCCAGATGGGCAAAGGGGTCAGTTTCGGATCACGGAAGCAGCAGGTGGGATAGTCCCTTTCCGCGGACGGGATGCAACCTGGATTGCAGGAAGGATCCTATCGCACCTTCGAGTCAGCGTGCGTCGACTGGCGGCGCGACCCGGATGGTCCATGCGCCCGAGCGCGGACCCGAGCGCCACGTGCCGCTGACGGCGGCCTCGACTGCCTTCGCAAACAGGTCTGCGAATCCTCCGGCAGGTTTGAGATCGAGCTTCGCGGTCCACGTCCCCGTGAATTCTCCCGGTTGCCCGGCGGCGGCCGCGCGCCAGCTCCCCGTCCATCCATCCGGCGACTTGGCGGCCGACCAGCCACCGGTCGCGACCAGACGGCCCTGCGCGTCGAGCAGCGTCCACGAACCGTTGACGCCACCGCTCTTCAGACGCTCGATCACCGTCCACGTCCCGCCGATCGTCTGGCCAGTGCTGCTGCGCGCCGCCCAGGTGTTGTCCCGACGCTGCGTCTGTCGGGCAGCGGTGTCCTGCCAAACCAGCGTGAGGACAAGACACACGGCTAGAATTCCGCTCGCAGCTTGCGAGACGGCTATCGGTGTTTCTCGAATCGCCATACCAGGCCGTCTTCCGGATCGATGACTTCGCCAACGCGTTGAAAACCGCACTTGGCCAACACGCGCTGCGAGGCGGTTGAATCCGGCAGCGTGTGAGCCAGCACGAGGCGAACCTCGTTGAACTCGAACGCGTACTCGACGAGCGCCGCCGCCGTTCCAGTCGCGTATCCCTTAGCGCGATGCTCAGGCCTCGTGCCGTACGCGATTTCGACAACGCCATCGCGCGGCGGACCCTTGAATCCGCCCTCGCCCACCACGACGCCGCTCGACCGATCGCGGGCGACGAAACCGTGGACCCAGGGGTCGGTCGCTGTTGACGTCTCAACGAGCGCGAGCCACTCGGCTGAGAGCTGCGCTCTCGCCACCGGCGCCATTGCGTCGATCATTGCGCGCACCTCTTCACTCGTTTTTGGAACGAGTTCCACGGTTCTGGGCATCCTCAAGCCGGACCCCACGGTTTGGGAGTTGGGAATTGGCAGTTGGGAGTTTACTATTGCCACCTATGCGCCACCTTATTACCGGCTTCGCGCTCGCCAGCGCCCTGCTCGCGCCGTGCGCGGCATCCGTCGCACGCGCGCAGCATGAAACGGCCCAGGACCTGCTCGACGGCCAGCGCGCGTATGCCGAGCGCTGCGTCACCTGTCATGGACCGAACGGCGACCTGATTCCCAACATCAACTTCTCCGCCGGACAGTTCCGGCGGCCGATGACCGACGCGGATCTCTCGCGCATCATCCGTCAGGGGATCCCGAACACGCCGATGCCGGCCAGCAACGTATCCGACGCACAGGCAGGCCAGATCGTCGCGTATCTCCGCTCACTGGCTGCCGGCAAATCCGCGGTGGTCATCAAGGGAGACGACGCACGCGGCAAGGCGGTGTTCAACGGCAAAGGCAACTGCACGTCGTGCCACAGTGTCGCCGGCGTCGGTGCGCGGAAGGCACCGGATCTCGGCAACGTGGGCCAGGCGAGACGCGCGCCCGAGCTCGAACGCGCGCTGCTCGATCCGCAGGCCGACGTTCAGCCCAATCACCGTTACTACCGCGTCGTCCTCAATGACGGGACGACGGTCACCGGGTGGCTGCTCGGATACGACACGTTCAACATCAGGCTCCTCGACGGGAAGGAGCAGCTCCGCTCATTCGTCAAGAGCGACCTGCGATCGCACGGCTTCATCGAGTCGCCGATGCCCTCGTACAAGAACACGCTGACGCCGCAGGAGATCGCCGACGTCGTCAGCTATCTGTCGTCGCTCAGGACGACACAAGCACCGCCGGCCGGGGGCCGTTGAGAGGCTGCATATGAAGCTCAGACTCGTCCTGTTCATCGTCCTCGCCGCCGCGTCGCTGCAGGCGCAGGTCACCTTCGATCGCATCCTCAACGGCGACAAGGAGCCGAACAACTGGCTCTCCTACTCGGGCACGCTGAAGAACCAGCGCTTCAGCCCGCTGACGCAAATCAACACGACGAACGTGAAGACCCTTCGCCAGGAGTGGATCTGGCAGGCGCGCTCGCTCGAAAAGTTCGAGGCGACGCCGCTCGTCGTTGATGGCGTGCTGTACACCATCGAGGCGCCGAACAACGTCTATGCGCTCGACGCGGTCACGGGGCGGCCGTACTGGTCATTCAACTACACGCCGGCGCCCGAAGCTCGTGCCTGCTGCGGACGGCTCAACCGTGGCGTCGCGATTCTCGGCGACACCTTATATATGGGCACGCTGGACGCCTACCTGATTGCGCTCGACGCGAAGACGGGTACGCAGCGCTGGAAGTCCAAGGTCGCCGAGGCGAAGGCTGGCTATTCGATCACGCATAGCCCGACCATCGTGAAGGACAAGGTCATCATCGGCACCGGCGGCGGCGACGGTCCGATTCGCGGATATATCTCGGCGTTCAACGCCAAATCCGGCGAAGAGGTCTGGCGCTTCTACACGATCCCAGGGTCGGGTGAGCCTGGCAACGAGACGTGGTCTGGCGAGTCATGGAAGACTGGCGGCGCCGGCGTGTGGAACGCAGGCGCCTACGATCCCGAATCGAATCTCGTCTACTTCGGCACCGGCAATCCGGCGCCCGACTGGGACGGCTCCACACGCCTCGGCGACAACCTCTATAGCGACAGCGTCGTCGCGCTCGACGCGGACACCGGCAAGCTGAAGTGGCATTACCAGTTCACGCCGCACGACGAGCTCGATTACGACTCCACGCAGGTGCCGGTGCTTGCCGACATCCAGTGGCAGGGCAAGCCGCGCAAGGTGATGCTGTGGGCGAATCGCAACGGCGTGATGTACGTGCTCGATCGCACGACCGGCGAATTCCTCAAGGGCAAGCCGTACGTGAAGACCAACTGGCTCGACGGCTTCGATGCGAAGGGCCGGCCGAATCGCGTGAAGTTCCCGACCAAGGAAGGCACGGCGATCTATCCGCACGTGCACGGCGCCACGAACTGGGCGCCGCCGTCATTCAGCCCCCGCACTGGGCTCTTCTATGTCGCCACCTGGGAGAACTCAGGGACATTCGCGCGTGAGGGACAGTTCCCCGGCGCGATTCCCGGACCCAACACGCGGCAGACGACGATGGGCGCGACGAATGTCGTGCCGTTCTATAACAATCCCGAGACCGAGGCGATCGGCGTGGTGCGCGCCTACGATCCGGCGACGCTGGACTACAAGTGGGAGTTCAGGCTCGGCGACATCACGTGGGGCGGCACGCTCGTGACTGCCGGCGACGTCGTGTTCAGCGGCGGCCGCGACGGCTACTTCCTGGCGCTCGACGCGAAGACCGGTGCGCTGTTGTGGAAGGCGAACGTCGGCGGCCAGATCAATGCCGCGGCGATGAGCTACTCGGTGAACGGCAAGCAGTACGTGGCGATCAGCGCCGGCAGCGCGTTATTCGCGTATGCCCTCCCGTAACCACGAAGGGCACGAAGAGATCGAAGGGCACGAAGAATTACGACACACTGAGGCACCGAGGCCATCGAGCCTTGGTGCCTTCTTCGTGTACATGGCTTACGGCATCAGCCGGAAGACCGCTCGCTCGTGTCGAACAGATGCTTGAAGAAGCGCTCCGGCGAGTTCAGGAAATCACGGGTAATCAGGAAGTGCTTCGTGTCGCGATATTCGGTCTTCTGAACCGCGTCGCCATCCAAAGAAAAGAGCACCGCTCCCGGATACGCGAGGATGATCGGTGAGTGGGTGGCGATCAGGAACTGCGCACGGCCCGTCACGGTGAGGTCGTGCA
>DASROF010000244.1:0-41355 GCA_035647075.1 Vicinamibacterales bacterium
GGGATCGGCTCCTTCTGCAGGAAGTTGCGGCCGTACTCGTCGGCAAGTCGATCCGATTCCCAGGTGGCTTCGTCGATCGACGCGCGCTCGAGGAAGAGACGCATGTTGGCCTTCTGGCGATCGAGCTCACTGGCGGTGAAGCCGAATCGCTTGACGCGCTCGGCTTCGGCGAACATGGCGGTGAGGCCACGTTCGATGCCGGTCTCGGTGACCAGCGCGGTGAGCGAGGTCGCTTCCGATGGACCGATGAAGAGCTCTCGAGACGTCTGCGCCGCCAGGAACGGCGGATTCGGCGTGTGCGAGAGTTCCTCGAACCGGTCGGTCAACATCCCCGAAAACAGCCGCTCCACCAGGCTCTGTCGATAGGCGCCGATGGTCGTCTGATCGCGTTCGGGCATCGTGCTGGCGACGTTCACGATTGTCGCAGTCGCTTCCGGATCCGTGGACACGGTGTACAGCGTGCCTGGATGGCCGGGCACGTCGTACGTCGGCTTCGGACGGGGATCGAGCCGGGCCGGAATCGGACCGAAGTGCGTTTTGATGAGCTGCTCGATCGTCGTCGGATTGAAGTCTCCAACCGCGATGACGGCCATCAGGTCGGGCCGGTACCAATCGTTGTAGAACTTCTTGAGCAGCTCGGGCCTGAAGTTGCGGAGAATCTCGGGCGTGCCGATCGGCAGACGCTGCGCGTATCGCGATCCCTGCAGCAGCACCGGCATCTGCGCATCGCGCATCCGGGCATCGGGACCAAGCCCCAACCGCCATTCCTCGAGAACGACGCCGCGCTCCTTGTCGATCTCATCGGAATCGAAGGTGACGTTCTGGGCCCAGTCCTCCATCACCAGGAAAGACCGGTCAACGACGGTCGGGTTGTCGGTGGGGATCTGAAGCTGAAACACGGTTTCATCGAAACCGGTATGCGCGTTGACGTGCGCCCCGAAGCGCATCCCGATCGCCTGCATGAACGAGACGATCCGCTGGCCGGGGAAATTCTTCGACCCGTTGAAGGCCATGTGCTCAACCATATGGGCGAGCCCACGCTGGTTTTCGTCCTCGAGCACCGAGCCGGCGGCGACGACGAGACGGAGCTCGGCGCGGTTGCGCGGCGCCTGATTGGCGCGGATGTAATAGCGCAGACCGTTCGGCAGCGTTCCAACCGTGATGCGTGGATCGACGGGAACCGGTGCCGTGAGCGGCACGGTGGCGGCGCCACTCCCGGTGGCGAGCTGACCGCCGCTGATGGGTGCCGTTCGCACCACGCACAGAACCACCGCCGCCAGGACAAGACGAAACGTGCCGCGCACAGTCATATGGACATACTACGGCCTTGAAGGCGGCGATGTCTGTGGCTCGCGGTGAAATCGCCGTTCGAAGAGGAAATAGGTCCAGGCGGGGTCATGCCGCACGTCTGCCGGGGTTCTGGCCAGGGCCGTGGCCCGGAGCTCGTTCATCAGAGCGGTTGAGTTTCGGGCGCCGCCCATCTCCACGAACCGGTCGGTCCACTCGACGTGATAGTCCCAGGCCGTATCGCGAAGCTGAAACCAGGTGTCCGCGCTGCGAACAACCCACAGTGCCGCGACGACAGTCACGACGCTGATCGCGAGTCGCCCCGAGGGTTTTTCCAGAAGGGCGGCGCACGCGACATACAGGAGCAGTGCGTAGCCGACACCGCCAGCAAGACCGAGACGATCACGCGTGTACACGAAGCTGAGCACGCTTCCGAACAGCAGCAGGGAGACACCGGCAACGACGAGGAGACGGTCGCGCTGCGTCCCGCGCTCCTTCCATGGCCAGCCCCACACCAGTCCGACGATGATCATGAGGGTCGTCAGCGCGGATGAACCGACCTGGAACCACTGCCAGGTTTCCATATCGCGCGCGAGCAGTGACTCGGCGAACGAGTACACCCCGTCGCGCGGCTCCGAAAACATGACGGTCAGCGTCGTCGCGACGACGTTGTAGATCCAGAGCACCCAGGGTGCGCCACCGAAGCGTGCGCGCAACGTGTCGGCGTTCAGGTTCTGGAAACCGAATCCGCTGTCGGCCCAGAGCGTCAGCTCGCCCGAGTGATCGCCAAACGTCAAGCGGATCGTCAGATAGACGGCCGCGGCGGCGAGCATCGCCACGACTCCGCGCCAACTGATGCCGGGCGCGCCGAACCACCACAGCGTGATCAGCACCGGAATGATGAGGACGCCGAACTCGAGGCTCAGCGTGGCCGCGAGCATCAACAGTCCGAACACCCAGTCGTGCGGCCTGGTGCGGGGATTCAGCGCGAGTGCGACAGCGACGAGAATCGCCACCATCACCGCCGCATAGTGGTTGAGCGGCCAGAATCCGAAGACGATTCGCGAGGTGTGAAGCCCGCACACGCAGCTGATCGCGATACAGGCAGCCCAGGCGCGCTGCCACCCTGCCGGCCGGCAGAGCCACACCACCAGCGTCAGTAATGCGGCGAACGACAGCAGGACGAGCGCCTGATAGAAGGGCAGCCACGTCCCGACGGCTTCGTAGGCAGCCTTGATTCCGAGCGTAAAGAGCGGGCGGTACTCGCGGCCGCGAGCGGTAAACGCGTCCACGAACGCGTCGCGCCACGACGAGAGCGCGGGACCGGCCAGATGCGAGTAGGTGTCGCCGAGCGACCAGGAGATCTTGAACAGAACGATTGCGAAGAGCACGACGTACACGAGGCTCCACAGGAGAGGCACGCGCCATAGCGCCGACTCGCGTCGCTGCGCTAACTCGCTTCGCTGTGCCGGCTCGCTGCGGGATGTCACGGCCACGCGGCTTCGTACCTGTCTCTCAGCTCCGGGTGCTCATCGAACCACGCTGCCATCCGTCTGAATCCATTCTCGAAGGTATAGCGCGGCTCCCAGCCTAGTTCGGCGCGGATCTTCCGAGAGTCAGCCACCCACGTGTCGGTGTCCCAGACCCGCGCCGGCATGCTTCCCCACTGCGGCTCACCGGGAATCTCCAGCATCCGACGAGCCACGTCAACAGCTTCGCCGACGGTCGTCTGCACTCCCGTGCCCACGTTGTAGATCGCCCCGGGTTCGGCGCCCGCGTGCCGCGCGGCCAACAGACACGCGTCCACGACGTCATCAACGTAAACGAAGTCACGCGCGGTCTGCGGGCTGACGAGCGCTGGAAACACACCGCGGCGTCCGTGCACGATCAGCGACGGGAGCAGGCGGCGCGGATCCTCGAACGGGCCGTACGCGCTATAGAGCCGGAGCGTGCGCACGCGCGCGCCGTGCATCTGAGCACCGAAGAAACACATGTACGTCGCAATCGCTTTCGTTTTCCCGTAGGGCGTATCCGGCTTTGCCTCCTCGGTTTCAGCCGGCGCATGATCCAGCCGGCCATACTCGGACGACGAGCCGGTATTCACGAACGCGTCGACGCCCAGATCGATCGCGGCCTTCAGAAGGTTCCGGGTGCCGAGGACGTTGGTCTCGTGCATCTGCGTTTCGTCGGTCTGCCACGAATAGGCGCCGTTCGCGGCAAGGTGGAACACCCAGGACGGCTCGATCGCCTTGAACGCCGCGGCCAGGCCGTCGGCGTCCTCCAGGCTCACTTCGTGAATCGTGATCTGATCCCGGATCGAATCGATGCGCCAGGACGAGAACTGCGGTCGCACGAGCAGGTGCGGTTGATATCCGTCGGCGATGAGGCGCCTGACCAGATTCGCACCGACAAAGCCGGTGCCGCCCGTCACGACGACTCGTGTCATCCAAGCTGTCGGCGAAACTGCTGGTAATCGAAGGCATCGAGATAGTGCGCCGCCCGCAGCGCGACCTCGTCGCGATCTGCCGGTGTCAATTCGCGCGCCGTCGCGAGATTGGCGTCGGGCGTGGCGCGCCGGATCGTTCCCCAGGGGTACGCTTCCGGGAGCGGCTGCGCATTCCAGCTCATCGTGCGAAGCGAGTCGTTCGCTTGCAACCCCAGATCCCGGCAGAGTGCTCCGAGGGTCCTGGCCGAATCGGCCATGGTGTCTTCCGCGCGAAGAACGTGGACCTGCGTCGGATGCTGTTCGCGGCTGAGCAGCGCGTGATACTGCACGGTGGTCCAGGCGGTCATGTAGTTCGCCAGCGACATCGGCTTCGGGCGTTTCTTCGTGTCCGCGTACGCCGCCCATGGATTTCTCACGACATGCAGCACGTGCGCGTCCGGCAGGTCGCGAAGGATGCGGGCGGTGTCGACGCCGATGATCGGACTGTAGCCGACATACACGCTCGCAGTCGGGCCTCGACGATGATCCTTCCACGCGTCGAACGTGGAACCAAAGAACGCCATCACATTGCTGCCCGCCGACCGTCCGGACGCGCGGACGCGCGACACGTACGCCGTCTCACGGTCCACGTCAGACAGATCCATTGGCGCATCACGGAATTTGCTCACGTGCGGTGTGCGGATGCGCACGCGGCATTCCTCGTCGATGATCGCCTGGAAATCCTGCTCCGGCGTCGCCGCCAGATCGAACACCGGCCACCGGTATTTCACCGGAAACATCGTCGTCAGCGGATCGTGCACCAGCGACGTCCCGACCTGGGACTCGAACGGGTAGACCAGCATCTCGGGATGGCCGTCGAGAAAGCGGTGTGTGACGTTGCCGCCGTTCTCATACATCGCCGAAATCATCAACAGCCTGAAATCGCTCATCGTTTGTTTATGCCCCTTCGTACTCTAGCCACCAGGACCACGACGTTTGACACTGCGTGTCCTTCGCGGCTGCGCGACGCCCTGTGGCCGGTAGGCGTAGAACAATGACAGCGGCGGTGCCGCTTCCCCCATCACAAACGGCAGTTTTTCAGCGACGCCGCGCGGAACCCAATCGATCGCGAAGATCTGATTGCCGCCTGGCCAGGTGATGCTCCCGAGAACCCGACCGGAGTCCGCGTCGATCGCATGGACGCCGCACACGGCGCGATCGACCGTGAGCCCCGGAGCGTATTGCCGGAAGCGTGGCAGGACGCGCGACGTGCCCGCAAACGCCACGCGCCGGTGAAAGCACAATCCGCGGGTCCATCCGGGCAGCGTCGCGACGCTGTGCAACGCCCCGTCCTCGATGTATCCATACTCGCCGTAACCACTGTTCAGCAGCCAGACCTTCCCGTTTCGCAGCCGCGCCGAGTGCGGTCGTGTGAGCCCGAAGGCGATCGGCTCACGAGTCGCTCCGGAGAACACGACGCCACGTCGATCCACAGGGAACTGCGCGTGTCCAGGCCGGAGACGCGCAATGCGATCGGTCGAGGCTGAAAAGAACGAGGACTTCAACGAGCGGCCAGCAGCGATGGAGTTCAACTGCAGATGGTTCTGCTCGACCAGCACGCCGTTTGCTCTCTCGACGCACCGTGGCCACCAGGCGTACGCGAACCCGCCGTCGCCAATGCGCACAACGGCGTTGTGCCCGACAGCGTTCGCATGGAGTTGATTGCCGACAAACGCCAGGTCGTGCATGTAGAGCGATCCGGGAAACATCCGCGCGCGCGTCGGCATCAGCGTCGGGCGCATTCGCCCGTGGCGGACATCGAAGCGTGGCAGCGTGTCGTTGACCGGGACGAGGTCGTAGATCTGGTTCGGATTCCGGGTGCTCGCCACGTGCACGACGTTGCGGCGCCGATCGACTGCGATGCCTGATGGATGCGGCAGCGGAAGATACGACACGAGCGGAGTGCCGCGAACGACGCTGAGCGCAGTGACCAGGTGCTCGTATTCCCTCGTGACGAGCAGCGTGATGTCCGCTGATTCCAGAGCGTCCCACCAGGCACCGGTCGTCCGGCAGCGCAGCAGCGACGGGGCGGGTGCAGCTGCACCGTCCCAGCAGCCGACGACCTGCGCCGGATGCCGCCAGGCTTTATCCGCCGCCGATGTCATCGAGGCCGCCCGCGGATCTCGCGCCAGAGTCGATACGCCCCGACGTACATCCGGACCGCCGATTTGTACCCGGTTGTGCTCGATCCACCCTGCCGGCGATTGCCGAAAATCGGGACTTCGATCACCGGGTACCCGTTCCGCCGGCACGTGAATAGAAACTCAGCGTCCAGCATGTCGCCATCGGAGGCGAGATCGAGCAGCGCGCCATGCGCTCGTGAGAACACCTTTGGCGTGGCGTTGACATCCGCCGTCTTCACGCCGAGGAGCAACCGGCACTCCGCGTTGTAGAGCGTCGAGCCGAGACGACGCTTCCAGTTGTCGCGCACGCGACGCGTTGCCTTGATGACCGCATTCGGTCTCTCGAGTCCCCTGGCAAGCACCTGTCGAAGATCGGTGGCACTGGTGCGTGCGCAATTGGTATAGCACAGCAGATCGCCGCGGGCGGCGAGCAGTCCGTTCTTCACCGCCAGCCCCCATCCTGCTCGTGCGTCCGACACCACGCGGATCTCCGGATATGCCTGCGCCAGCTTCTCGCACACGTCAACCGAGTCGTCGCTGCTTCCGTTGACCGACAGCACGATCTCGTAGGGCTGTCCGAGTTGCGCGAGCACTTCGTGATAACTGGCGATGATCGCGCCGATGTGTGCGGCCTGGTTATGGACGGGAAGGACGACTGAAATGAGCGGCGGAGGACCAGCGGTCACGAATCGTAGTGTCCGGCTTCAGCCGGACCATTGAGCGCGCGCAACGCCGACGCGACCAGCCCTTCGGTCGACAGTCCGTGTTGGGCCGCCATGTAGGCCTCACTTCCGGTGCGGCCGACCGGCATCGTCGCGACACCGCATCGCACCACACGGCACGTCAGTCCACGCTCCGCGACGACCTCCGAGACGAGAGAACCAAGGCCGCCGACCAGATAGTGCGCCTCGACCGTCATCGCCACGGGCACGGAGGCAAGTGCGTGCCGCAGCCGCTCGAGGGGAGGTGGACTCACGGTGTCGACGACGATCAACCCGACCGAGTGACCCGCGGCGGCAAGCTGCTTCACCGCTTCCTCGGCCTGGCGCGCAATCGCACCCATCGCCAGTATCAGCAACTCGTGTCCGTCCGCCAGCGTCTGCGGCCGCTGCGGATCGAAGCGACCGTTCAGCCCCGGTACGGTGCTCACGTCGTCTTTCCCCAGGCGGTAATAGATCGGTCCTTCCTGTCGCCACGTCGCGCGAAGCGCCGATGCCGCCTGTTCGTGATCGGCAGGAGCCACGATCGTGAGCCCCGGCTGCACGCGCATCACGCCGACGTCGTCCACACCGAAATGCGTAAATCCCGCTGACGCGTACTCGAACCCGCCACCAACGCCGACGATTCGTACCGGAAGGCCGTGCGCGACAGGGCCGTTGCGAATGAACTCGTACGCCCGCAGGACGATGAATGTCGTCATCGAGTAGACAAACGGGATGAATCCAGACTCGGCGAGACCGGTGGCCAGTCCGAGCATGTTCTGCTCGGCCACGCCGACGTTGAAGAATCGTGCTGGAAATCGTTCAGCGAATGGCTCGACCACCGTGTAGCCGAGATCGCCCGTCAGCAGCAGAATGCGCTCGTCGTCTTCAGCCAGATCGACGAGCGTGCGAATGAACGCCCGACGCACCTATCGATCTACCTGCTCGAGGGCCAGTTGATATTCGTCGTCATTCATCGACATGTAATGCCACTTAATCTGCCCCTCCATGAATGACACACCCTTGCCAAACACCGTGCGGGCGACCACCACATGTGGCGCCGCGGACGCAGCGTCACATGTCAACGTCGCGGTCAGCTGCTCGAGGTCATGCCCGTCGACCACGTGCGTCTGCCACCCGAAGGCCGACCAGCGGGATTCGAGCGGCGACAGATCCAGCACGCGGTGGGTGTGATCGAGCGCCTGTTGTCCATTGACGTCGACGATGGCGACCAGATTCGACAGCCGGTGCTGGGCCGCGAACATCACGGATTCCCACACGCTGCCCTCGTTGCACTCGGCATCGCTCAGGAGGACATAGACGCGGCGGTCCGCGCCGGACAGCTTCGCGGCGAGCGCCGCTCCGGCGCCGAACGACAGCCCCTGTCCGAGCGAGCCAGTGGAAAAGTCGATGCCCGGGAGGTGGTGATCGGGGTGAACGCCAGCAAAGGTGTGATCGCGGCAGTAGCCGGCCAGCGTCTCGTCGTCGATCCAGTCGCGAGCCCGTAAGGCCGCGTACAAGGCGAGCGCGGCATGGCCCTTCGAGAGGATGAAGCGGTCGCGTTGCGGATCGTCGGGAGCCGGCACGCGCAGCACCTGGCCGTAGAGCGCCGCAAGGATGTCTGTGACCGACAGCGCCGACCCGATGTGACCGACATTGGCGCGCTTCGAGCCGTGCAGGATCGCCAGCCGGATCTGTTTCGCGAGCGCCGGGAGCGACGTGGCCGGATCGCGATCGGTCACGGACGATCGCCCGCGCGCCACAACGTTCTTGTTCATCGGGTGAGACGGAATTATCTCATGTCCGCCACCGTGATATTTTGTCGCGGCCACGTCGTGTCCGGCTTCCTGGGCGCCGACGCTCAAAGAGCGAAGGCGGCAGGCGGACCTCATAAGGGAGCCACCAGTGAACAGACTGCGCTTCGTTGCTGCCGCTGCTTCGCTCACCCTCGCGTTTGGTGTCGGTGTTGCCGTGTATGCACAACGCGGCACCGTGGGTTCGACTGGAACGAACGTGACCGGCGAGGTGCTGCGGCGGACCGGCACGACAGACGATCCGATGCCCGGCGCGTGGCTCAGCTACGGTCGCAATCAGTCCGAGACCCGCTACAGCACGCTGAAACAGATCGACGCGACCAACGCCAGGCGACTCGGGCTCGCCTGGTCGTACGTCATGGGCGCGGGCGGCGGCAATCAGGAAGGCACGCCGCTGATGTGGAACAACACGCTCTACGGCATCACCACCTGGAGCGTCGTGTTCGCCCTGGATGCGCGCACCGGTCAGGAGCTATGGCGCTGGGATCCGGGCATCAACCAGCCGGTGACGAGGCCGGCCATCTGCTGCGGCAACGTCAACCGCGGCATCGCGATCTACAACGGCATGATCATCGCGCCGGGTATCGATGGACGCCTCTTCGCGCTCGATGCGCGAACCGGGAAGAAAATCTGGGAGACGCAGATCGTCGACACGAAAGAGCTCTTCACGCTGACGATGGCGCCGCGTATCGCGGGCGGGAAGGTGATCATCGGCGCCTCCGGCGGCGACAAGCCCACGCGCGGCAACTTCGTCGCCCTCGATGCGCAGACCGGCAAGCTCGCATGGCGCTTCTACACCGTGCCTGGCGATCCGTCGAAGCCGTTCGAGAACGAGGCGATGCGCGCCGCGGCAAAAACCTGGGGGCCGGACTTCTACAAGAACGGCGGCGGCGGCGCGGTATGGGATGGCTTCGCCTATGACCCCGAGGCGAACCTCGTCTACGTCGGCACTGGCAACCCGATGCCATGGGTCCAGAACTTCCGGACGCCCCAGGGTCTCGACAACCTCTACACGTGCTCGATTCTTGCCGTCGACCTGACCACCGGCCAGCTCAAATGGCACTACCAGGCCGTCCCCAACGACACCTGGGACTACGACAACGTGCAGCATCTGATGCTGCTCGATCTCACGATCAACGGTCGGGCGCGCAAGGTGATCACCCAGGCGGCGAAGAACGGCTTCTTCTACGTGATCGACAGGCTCACCGGCGAGTTCATCTCCGGCGAGCCGTTCGTGAAGGTGAGCTGGGCGCTTGGCATGAGCAAGGAAGGGCGGCCGATCATCAACCCGAAAGCCTTCTACGATCAGAAGGACCCAATCGCGATCCTGCCGACATCAGGTGGTGGTCACAACTGGTCACCGATGTCGTACAACCCGGCGACCGGGCTGGTCTACATCCCCTCTTTCTATACGACCTTCCCGCTGCAGGCACAGGCGGAATACAAACCAGGCACCACCGGCTACATCCGACCGCGCGGTGACACACGCCTGGTCGAGCCTGCGTACGGCCCCGACCCTCCGGCCGGCGCACGCGGCGGACTGCAGGCATGGGATCCGGCGAATCAGAAACTGAGGTGGAACGTCGAAGGCGGCGGAGGCATCGGTGGTGGGACAGCCACGACCGCCGGCAACCTGGTATTTCAAGTGATCAACGACGGGCGCTTCCGCGCGATCAGCGCGGACAAGGGCGAGGTGCTGTACGAGGTGCGCACCAACCGCACCGGCATGGCGCCGCCGATCACCTACGAAGTGGACGGCAAACAGTACGTGGCGTTTGCCGGTGGCCTTGGGCGCGCGAACTCAATCGTCGGGCCGACGAACGACAAGGTCGAGAATGCGCCGATGCTGTTCGTGTTTGCGCTGGACGGCATGGCGCCATTGCCAGCGCCGCCGCCTGTCGCGGAACCTGCCGCGACACCTGAGAATCCGGCCGCACCGGAACAACGCAATTAGCGCGTACGATGCGTGCCATGACGCGCGGAAGCGCCGTGTTTGCGTGCGCTCTGGCGTGCGGCATCGTCCTGCGGCTCATCTGGCCGGCGGACATGGAGTGGAAGGCCGACGAGCAGCGGATGTTTACGTGGGCCAGCACGATCGGCCGCACCGAACCGTGGCCGCCCATCGGCATGGCCAGCGGCGTCGCAGTCCCGAATCCCGGATTGAGTGTCTGGCTCTTCGTTCCGTTGGCCCGTGCGACGAGCGATCCGGTGGCGCTGGCCCAGGTCGTTCAGGCTGTGAACGTCATCGCGCTGCTCGGCTTCGTTCTCCTCGGGGCGAGCCGCGTGATTGACGAATCCGCGCGACAAAACTGGTTCGCCGGCCTCGCGCTCATGAGCGTCAATCCCATTGCCGTCGTCCTGGCGCGGAAGATCTGGGCGCAGTCGCTGCTGCCGCTGTTCACCCTTGTGACGCTTGCTGCTCACGCGGGCCGGAGCTCGTGGGCAGGTGCGTTCATCTGGGGACTCGCCGGCGCGCTGATGGGACAGGTCCACATGAGCGGGTTCTTTTTTCAGGGCGCCCTCGTGCTGTTCACGCTGACGTCCACCTTACGGTCGACGGAGTCACCGCGCACACGATGGGGGGCCTGGTGTGTTGGATCAATCGTCGGCGCGATCCCACTCTGGCCGTGGGCCCTGAGTCTGCTGCGAGCCGAGAGCGGTTTCTCCCGCGACTGGATCGCCACGCTGGTACCGCGAGCGCCCTTCAACTGGCTGATTGACAGTCTGGGCGTCAACACGTCGTACATCTATCGTCCGGAGTCGCTGTGGTTTCTCGGCGAGCCACGGATCGGCGGCGTGCCGACTTACGGAATGGCCCTCGCCCACGCGGCGCTGATCGCGATCGCGCTCTTCTGTCTCGTTCGATGGCTGAAGACGCTTCGTCGACCGCAGATCGTTCCAGCGCCAGAAGACGGACACGTGTGGCTCTGGATATATGCGGCGGCCTTCGGTATGACGATGCTGTTGATGGTGGCGGGTGTGCGCGCCCGCACGCACTACCTGATAATCGCGTATCCCCTGCCGTTCGTCTGGCTTGGCTGGCTACTGGTAACTCACGGGAGCGTCCGTTTATACCGGACTGCAGTTGCCCTCCAACTGGCCATCACCGTAACGCTCATGTTGCAGGTTCATCGCGATGGGGGCGTCGCCAGCGGCGCGTACGGGAGCAGTTACCGCGCGCAGAGCGCGCCAGTGACCGAACGCCGTTGATCTACGGTACGATTCCGCGCAGACACAAATGGAACCTTCGGATACATCCTCATCGACGGTGACCTCTGGACCCCGTTCACAGAGCCGGATGCGCCGGCTCGCCATGTGGACGTGCATGATTCTGATCATGTACGCCGCCGCGGAACTGCTGCTGTTCACGGCCATCTCGATCAAGTTCGGGCGGATGTTCACGTTCAGCGGGTTCGAGGCGCAGCGGCGTGAGGTGAACGCCGGCGATGATCCGTTCGGCATGGGCGACGTGCCAGCACGTCTGCGCATCCACAAGGAGGTCGTGCATCCGTACATGGGCTATGTGTACGACCCGACGGTCGAGCAGTCGTCGCCCTACGGCATCAGCGACACGCCGCCGGTCCAGCACCGCAGCCCGGACAAGGTCATCATCGGCATCTTCGGCGGATCGTTCGCGGACGATATCGCGTACAACATGGCGAATGAGTTGTCGGAGAAGCTGAAACCCAGCTTCCCGGGTCGCGAATTTGTCGTCGTCAAGGCCACCATCGGCGGCTACAAGCAGCCGCAGCAGTTGATGGCCCTCAACTGGTTCACCGCGCTCGGCGGCGATTTCGACATTGTGATCAACATCGATGGGTTCAACGACGTCGCGTTGCCGGCGCTCGAGAACGTTCCCGACACCAATCCGTTCTTCCCGCGACAGTGGCATCTCCGTATGCGGACGGTGCCCGACACCGAATTCCTGGCGACGGTCGGGAAGATCAGGTTTCTCGACTCGGTCGGTACGAAGTGGCAGAGCTTCTTCCGCACCGGACCGCTTCGCTACAGCGTGACGGCGAACACCCTCTGGCGAATTGGCGATCAGCTGCTCTACAACGCCGCCGTGAATCAGCGCGCGAAGCTGCCGAAGATGTCGGCCGCCAACACTTACGCGGCCGCCGGGCCTCCGGCACCGTTCGCCAACGATGAGGAGATGTACTCGGCTCTGGGACATCTCTGGGAGGAGAGCTCGTTCCAGATGAACGCCCTGGCACGAGCCAAGGGCATCCGTTATTTCCATTTCCTGCAACCGAACCAGTACATCGAGGGTTCGAAGCCGATGGGCGACGAGGAACGGCGGGTCGCGATTCGTGCGGACCATCCGTACGCGAAGAGCGTCAGGCAGGGTTACCCGGTACTCAGGGAGCTCGGGAAGGATCTCGTGCGGCGCGGTGTGAACTTTGTCGATCTGACGAACATCTACGCGAACACCCACGACCCGCTTTACCGTGACAACTGCTGTCACGTGAACACCGCCGGCCAGCGCCTCGTCATCGACACCGTCGTGAAGACCATTCGCAGCACGCTCGCCTCATCGCCCGGATAGGGTGGCGCTCGACATCCTCAACGCACGCCTGTCTAATCAGCGCCTCACAGGCACGCCGCTCGCCTCGCCCGCGGACGTCGTGAGCTGGCTCGGCGCGGTACAGGCACAGGAGTACGACCAGGCGAAGTGGGCGCTGGCGATGCGATCGCGGCGCACGAGCGCGGCGGCGATCGACCGTGCTCTCACGGACGGAGCGATCCTGCGCACTCACGTCCTGCGGCCGACGTGGCACTTCGTGACTCCCGCCGATATCCGCTGGATGCTCGCGCTCACCGGTCCGCGAATCAGCAAGGCGATGGCATCCTACAACCGCCGCTTCGAGCTCGACGCGGCGGTGTTTCGAAAGAGCGAGAACGTGATCGCACGCGCGCTGCGTGGTGGCGTGCAGCTGACGCGGCAGGAGTTGAAGGTGGCGCTGCAGAGGGGCGGCGTCAACGCCGATGGCGTGGAACGGCTGGCCTTCCTCACCATCCAGGCGGAAATCGACGCCGTCATCTGCAGTGGCGGACGCCGCGGCAACCAGTCCACCTATGCCTTGCTCGACGAGCGGGTCCCTTCGTCGCGTCCGTTGTCGCGCGAGGATGCGCTGGCCGAGCTGACGCGGCGCTACTACAGCAGCCATGGACCGGCACAGATCCACGACTTTGCCTGGTGGTCGGGCCTGACCGTTGGCGATGCGCGGGCAGGCCTGGAGATGGTGGCGAGCGAACTGAAGACAGAGACCGTCGACGGCCGGTCGTACTGGTTTGGGAAAACCGTTCGATCGTTGACCGTCCCCCGACGTGCGTACCTGCTCGGGCTGTACGACGAGTACCTGATTGCCTACAAGGATCGCAGCGTGGCTCTCGATCGTTCTCAATGGACCCGCATCACGTCCGCAGATGCGTTCCTCGCCCCGGTGATCCTCGACGGCCGGGTGATTGCAGGATGGAAGAAAGCAGCGCGGGGAGAGAAGACCTTACTCAGGGTGAAGCCTTTCGCGCCGCCCGGCCGCACCGTCAGCAGTGCCGTCGCCGAGGCGGTGGATCGCTACGCGTCATTCTCCGGTCAGGACCTCGAGCTCGCCTGGGAGTAACGTGCTGGCCATCCAGAGCTCTACGGGCCCACAATATCCACGTCCCTGATCCGTCTACATCTCTGGTTCCTCTGTTCGAACCCTCGACGGGAAGTTGTCGTAACAGATGACGGAGTTATCGATGAAACGAACACTCAGCCTGCTGTTCTTCCTCGTTCTGACGGCCGTGGCGGCATCCGCCGAAGGTCAGGCCGCGAAAAACGCTGCGAAATACAGCGCGCCGCGCACCGAAAGCGGCAGGCCGGATCTCCAGGGGGTGTGGAACTTCAACACCGCGGTGCCGATGCAGCGTCCGGCGTCGGTTGGCGACAAGAAGACCTTCACGAAGGAGGAATTCGAGGCACAGCGCGGTTCCGTCCGAAACGTCCTCGGCCTGATCAGCAAGCTTGCTCCGGTGGAAGCCATCGGTCTCGACTGGATGGACAGCACGATGCGCGTCGACGACCTGCGCACGTCGCTGATCACCTACCCGGCCACCGGCCGTCTGCCCGCGAAGCTGGACGGCGTGAAGACGATGCCGCAAATCGACGACGTCATCGCCGCGCTCGCCGACAGCAAGGGCACGCTGCCGCCGTCGCTGGCTGCGCTGTTCGCGGCGTTTCAGGGCGGGAAGAAGGACAGCTACACCGATTTCATGCCGTCGGAGCGCTGCCTCTTTGACGCCTTCGTGCCGATGGTCCCCCAGCTCGACGACAACTACGTCCAGATCGTTCAGAGCCCGGATTCGGTGGTGCTCATTTCGGATTTCTGGCGGCGGGTGGTGGCCCTTGATGGCAAGCCGTTCCCGGCGGAAACGCAGCGGACCTGGACTGGTGTGTCCCGCGGCCGCTGGGAGGGCGACACGCTGGTGGTTGAGACCAGGAACTTCAATGATCGCCTGCCAAGCTTCGCTGGCGTCGGCACCGGGCACGATAAGGTGGTGACCGAGCGATTTACGCGCACGTCGCCGACGGCCATTGAGTACTCGGCCACGGTGGTCGATCCGAAGTCGTTCAAGGACCGGATCGAACTGTCGTTCCCGATGGCGATGATCGACGCACAGATCCACGAGTCCGGATGCCACGAAGGCAACTACAGCATGCGGAACTCGCTGTCGGCAGCACGCCTGGCCGACGCAGCGGCGAAGCCGGCGAAGTAAGCGCGGCCGGGGGATTCGCGCGAGCTGTTATTTGCGGCGCGCGCCGCGCTCGGTGCCCTCCGCGTAGTGCATCGCGATGTTCATCGCGTTGCCGGCACCCGGCGAGAATTCCACGACCGCACCGGCCCACGAGAACTGCGTGGATGACAGCGGAATCAACAGCTCCCTGCCTTTGCCGTCGTAATCGAACCAGAGGCTCGTGCCTTCCGCAGTGATCTGGACGAAGTGCTTCGTCCCATCATCGTCCGTATCGTAGGTGCCTGAATAGCGTGCGAGGACAGAGGCCGGGACCTGCGCGACCTTCGCCGCTTTCGTCTGTGCCATCCGTTCGCGGCTGCGCTGGTTGTTTTCGCAGACGGCTTCGAGCATCTCGGTGTCAGCCGCGAGCGAGATGCCCATCGACAGTGTGATCGGCTTGGCGTACATCTTCGGATCCAGCAGCGTCAGGTGCACGTGGATCTGGCCGATGCTCGGCCGCTCGTATCGCTCGGTGATCCGCAACTGCTCCGTGTGCGGATGGCCGCCGTAATCGAGCCACGAACGATCGGTGTAGCCGTTGCTCTCGACGACCAGCGTGTCACCCTCCCAGTGTCCGACCGAATAACCCATCCATGTTGGATTCGGATCCGGTTCAAGCGAGCGTCCGTCCATGAAGATCTCGCGGTGCATGCCATCACTGAAGGCAAACAGCACCAGCGTCGGCGTCTGGACGATACGGAACTCGCGGTAACGCGTGGTCAGGTAGGCGGGCCCCAGCGGAAGGCACTGGGTCTCCATGCTGTCCTTGCTGAACTCGAGGGTCCGCTTTGTGAACAAGGCGTGTGCGGAAGGCTCCACATCACTGACCAGCAAGTCGGCGGCGATGTTGTTGTAGTAGCGATCGCCGCTGTTGTTCTTCCACAGGCCCGAGAAGTCCGGCTTCCCGGCCGGCGTGCGCGGCGCGGGCGCCTCCAGGTTCGGCTTGCCGTCGGGAAGCCGCGGCAGCCCGGGCGTCGGCAGCTTGAGCCACTGGCCATGGAGACCGATGCCAGCGGTAAACAGAAAACCGCAGACGAGGAGGAGCGTTGCTCGCATGCCGGATTATTGATCCCGACCGTCGCCTCAGACCTGATAGGTCGGAGGCTTGACGCCCTTGTTGCGCAGATACATGTCGCTGTATCCGCGTGTGTGCGCGGTGTGCACCATGGCGTTGAGCAGCAGGTCGAGACCGCTCGCCGCCGGGCCGCGACCACCGGCGAACGACTTCGCCAGGTCCGCCTGGGTCAACTGCTTGACGACGCCAATCGCCCAGTCAAAGTGCTCGTTCAGATATTTGACAGTCGCGGCCTTGCTCGTGTCGTTCTGCGGCGCCGCCGGCGCCGGACCGCCCTTGCCCAGCCTTCCGAGATAGAAGCCCTCGCCCTGTCCGATGTGCTGCATCACCTGGGCGAACGTGCGCGCGCCGTCTCCCGAACGCACCGCGTCGGGTGTCCCGTTACCGAACGGCGCGAAGTTGTAGTCGCCCGCGGGCATCGCCTCAGCGATCTGCAGCGTGTAGCGCTTCGATCGCTCCCACCACGCGGCCCAGTCGCTGAGCTCGTCGGCCCGGAGTACTGCTGGCGCAGCCGCCGCGGCCGCCATCATGCCGCCGATCATCGTGCGTCGATTCATCGGGAATCCTCCGCACCGGATTGTAGCCGGACGGCACAGAATATCCGGCATGCACGAATCAGCCTCGGCGCTGACCGCCTGGGAGAGCTTCTATGTGATCGTCGGGTCGTCGGGCGGCGCGTTGATCGGCCTGCAGTTCGTCGTCCTCACGCTCATCGCCGACAACCGCGCCCTCCGGTCACAGGTGGGAGCGCTGAGCGCTTTCGGGACGCCGACCGTCGTGCACTTCACCGGAGCTCTCGCGCTGTCGGCAATCATGAGCGCGCCATGGCCGTCGCTGGGATTGCTGGCGGTGACGCTGGGCGCGTGCGGCATCGGCGGGCTGGTGTACGCCGCCATCGTGATCCGCCGGGCCCGTCGGCAAACCGATTACAAGCCGGTGCTCGAAGACTGGATCTTTTATGCGGTCCTTCCCTGCTGCACGTATGCGGCGCTGACCGCAAATGCGTTCGTACTCCGCTCGAATACGGCTTACGCGCTCTTCTTCATTGCCACTTCGGCTCTCGCCTTGCTACTTATCGGTATCCACAATGCCTGGGACGCCGTCATGCACATCGTCGTCACGGCGGCAAGCGGCGAGCGGTCCCCGCAGGCGGATTGACCGCTCAGAACGGCGTCACATCTAGACGCGCGCGCGGCCTGGAACGAAGAGAAGAATCGCGCCCGCGATGAGCGCAATGCCACCGAGGATGGGCGGCAGCGGAATCGTTTCGCGTTCCTGCGAACGCGCCTGAATCGGACCGATGTCGACGATGGTCTTCTCGCGCGTCCAGGAGATCCCACCCCACAGAAGCGACACGAGACCGATGATGACGAGGACCAATCCAACAATGCGCCTTGGCGTCACGATTACCTCCGGCAGCCCACGTGCAACCTTTACGCCTGAACTGGGCGCTACTGCAGAGGTGGAGGCGAATCCTGGTCAGCGACCGTCGGTAGCCACCCTGCGGCGCAGCGTTCGAATCGCTGCCGATCTGCGACGACAAAGCCGGCGCCAGCCAGCCAGTCATGCCGCTCGACGACCACCGAGCCTGGCGTCATGCGCAGCACATTGAAGGCGTTGGTCGTCTCTCTCAGCCGGGTGGAGGTGGCCGTCCCGGCCTCGACAACGACAGCCGAGCGGCCGCCCAGTTGATGACGATGGGCAGTGTGACTCGAGCCGCTGACATGCAGATGGCCAGTCAGGATGACGTCGATGCCACAGCGAGTCAGCGTCTCGAGCTCAGGGTAGCTTCCGGGATCGAACGGATGATGCGCCACGAGAATCCTGACGTCCTCCGGCCGGAACTGCTGCACGTATCCGCAGATGCGTTCGACATCGCGCGCATGGACACGCGCGTTCTTGACCGACGAAGGACGCGTGGTGTCGAGCCCGACGATGACGAGCGGTGGGTCGACGAAGGTCGGCGCGAGGTCGCCGGCGATATGACGCTTGTAGCCGCCGAGCGGATCAAAGATGCGTGCGAACACGTTGAACAGCGGCACGTCGTGGTTTCCGGGCACGACCACTCGCGCAAATGGCAGCGCCTCCAGAAACCGGGCAGCGCGGCGGAACTGCCGGCGCCGTGCGCGCTGCGTGAGATCGCCCGAGACCACGACGACGGCGGGACGAATCGCGGACACGGCTGCGATCAGCGCGTCGACCACGCGCGGATCCTCGCGCCCGAAATGGAGATCCGACAGGTGAACGACGGTCTTCATCGGACCGGTTTCTCCTGCGGCACCACGACCTGCAACGCACGTGGGCGGATCCGGTAACGGAGCGGCGACTCGAGGATCTGCAGTTCACCGTCGAGGGACACACCCAGGCGTCGCCCTCGTGCCGTGATCGTCAGGTCGGACGCCGTCACCGCCTCAAATCCATCAACGGCTCCGAGTCGTCCGGCCACAGCGGCCAGGACGATTCGAGCCATACGGCGGCGATCGGCATTCGGCGCCATGCACAGCTGCAAGCACCCGGCGTCCAGCGACGGACGGGCGTCGATGCGGCCCTCCTCGATCGCGTATTCGTTGTTACCGATGAAGACGAAGGGCGTGCTCACGTTCCACCGGTAGTTGCGGCCGGCGATCGTGACGCTGATTCGGCGGTACTGGCGCCAGACGTCCAGGGCGGCGAGTGCCATGGCCGTCCACTTCCGGCGCCCCTGGCGCTCCTGCTGCTCGCGTTCCCAGAGCAACCGCGGGTAAACCCCGATACTGGAGTTGTTCAGGAAGATACGGCCGTTCACCTCGCCGATGTCGACGGTGACGGTGCGACCGCAGGCAAGCGCCGTGACAGCACCCTCGAGGTCACCAGGAATTCCCGCGTCGCGTGCAAAATGATTCAACGTTCCGAGCGGAAGGACGCCCAACGCAACACCCTGCCCCGCCGCGACGTTCGCGACGGTGTTCACGGTTCCATCGCCACCCGCAGCAACGAGCAGTGTGCATCCGGACTCCACGGCATGTCTGGCCGATGACGCCAGCGACTCGCCGGTGACCGGCATGACCAGCGCCTCGAGGCCCCTGGCCGCAGCGAGCTCACCAAGCTGATCGCTCGTGGCCTCGGTGACGCCCCGTGCGAAACGGTTGAGCAGGATAATCGCGCGCCGCATTGATGACGTTCAATGCAGCCGACGTTCCGTCGCGCGTCAGCTCATCTAAAACACTTCCTTGATGTACTTGAAGGGATAGTCCGGCTCCCGATAGCCACCGCGCTTCTGTCGCTTCGGAAGCTTCACCCTCGCCCGCGGCGCGTCTTTATACGGAATTTGCTTCAGAAGATGCGTGATGATGTTGAGCCGGCCGCGCTTCTTGTCGTCGGTGCGCGCGACGTGCCACGGCGCGGAGTTCGTATCGGTTGCAACGAACATCTCATCACGGGCGCGCGAATAGTCGTACCAGTGGCTGTAGGACTTCAGGTCCATCGGCGAGAGCTTCCAGATCTTGCGCCGATCGTCGATGCGCTGCTCGAGCCGCCGCGTCTGCTCCTCCATGCTGACCTCGAGCCAGTACTTGATCAGGATCACACCGGAATCGACGATCGCCTGCTCGACCAGGGGGACCTGCTTGAGGAACTTGCGCGCCGCCTGTTCGTCACAGAAGCCCATCACGCGCTCGACGCCGGCGCGGTTGTACCAGCTGCGGTCGAAGATCACGACCTCGCCCGCCGCGGGAAGGTACGGCAGGTAGCGCTGCACGTACATCTGGCTCTTCTCGCGATCGCTTGGAGCTGGTAGCGCCACCACGCGGAACACGCGTGGGCTCACGCGCTCGGTGATGGCCTTGATGGTGCCGCCCTTGCCGGCGCCATCCCGGCCTTCGAACACGATGCAGATCTTCAGCCCCTTGTGGACGACCCACTGCTGCAGCTTGACGAGCTCGACGTGGAGTCGCTCGAGCTCCTTCTCGTAATCCTTGCCCGTGATCTTCATGGCGGCTCCCACCTCAGGCTGCGGAGGGCTGCTGATGCTTTCGGTAATTGCGTACCGCGGTCTCCAGATCGAACAGGAGCCGCTCGCGACCGAGGAATGCGCCCAGAGACGAGCGCTGGATGATGGCGAGCACTTCGGGACTCAAGCCCACGAGCCACAGCTGCACGCCCGCCTCCCGCTGGCGCTTCTCCCCTTCCGTGAGCATCTTGAGCGCCGAGTATTCGAGGTCGAACACACCGCTGAGATCGAGCACCACGACCTTCGGCTTCGCCTCGTTGATCAGTGGGCGGATCTTTTCGGCAATGCGTTCTGCGTTGAGAAAGAACATCCGGCCGCCCACGCGCAACAGGAGCAGGCCGGGGAACGACTCGTCCTCGGGATGCTCGGAAGAGCGAGGCCGGAACACGTTCGTGCCCGGTTTGCGTCCCAGCACGTACACGGGCGGGTTCGCCGTCTGCTGAGCGAGCGCGATCACGGAGATGATGATCGCGACCAGAATGCCCTGCAGCGTGCCGAGCAGAATCACGCCTGCGACTGCTGCGGCGGCCCAGATGAATTCGGTTCGACGGATCTCGAGGATGGCGCGGAAATCGGCGGGCTTGATGAGTCCCACCGAATAGACGATGACAATGCTGGCCAGCACTGCGTGCGGCATCAGGCCGATGAGCGGTGCCAGGTAGAGCATCGTCAGCAGTGCCATCAGCGCAGTCACACAGCCGGCAATCTGCGTGTGCGCACCGGTCATGCGGTTCACCGCCGTCTGCGACGCCCCGCCGCCCGCGGGCATCGATCCCAGAAACGCGCCGGCCGCATTGGCCACACCAGTCGCGAACAATTCCGCGTCGGGGCGCGGCGGCGATTCGTCTCCGCGCGCGAACGCCCTTCCGACGGCAGCCGTTTCCGTGAAGCTCATGAGCGCGATTCCGAGCGCACCGGGCCAGAGCTCCCACGCAAGACTCAGATTCGGCACGGACAGCGGGGGCAGCCCTGCGGGAATCGCACCCACCAGCTCGATCCCGTACCGCTCCCACCCGAACCACGCGACGCCGGCGATAGCGAAGGCGACTGCGAGCAACGGCGCCGGCCAGTGCGGCCGGAACTTCTCGATGAAGCCGAGACCGGCGATGGTGAGCACGCCGAGCGCAAGCGTCGGAATCGACAGGTGCGGTAGGTTCGATCCGATCGCCAGCACGTTGTGCAGGAAACCCGCCTTGACGAAGTGGATACCGAGAATCTTGGGGAGCTGGTCGACGATGATGACGGTCGCGATACCGGCCTTGAAGCCGACCAGTACCGGCTCAGAAATGAAATTGGCAATGAAACCCAGACGCAGCAGTGACGCCAGGATCAGCGCTGCCCCCACCATCAGCGTGAGTAGAGCGGTGGCCTGCAGCAACGCCGCCGGGTCCGCGCCTGGCACGACCTGGCCAAGCTCCGCAGCGGTGAGAATCGCAAGCGTCGTCGTCGTGCTGACGCTGAGCACCCGAGAGGTGCCCAGCATGGCATAGACGATCATCGGAACGAAGGCGGTGTACAGGCCGACCTGGATCGGCAAGCCGGCCACCGTGGCGTATCCCATCCCTTTCGGGATGACGACCGCCGCCGTCGTCAACCCTGCAAGCAGGTCGGATCGCAGCCACTGCGTGCGCAGACGCGGCAGCCGCTCGAGCACCGTTCGTTGCGAGCTCATATTTGCGTACTTCTGCGACTAACAAGGTAGGGAACGAACGCGAACGGCGCTATGTCGTTCCGGCGCAGGATGTGGTGATCTAGCGGCGGCCTTTGGACGTGTTGAGGGCCACCGCAGCGCGAATAAAGACCGGAACCCCTGGGGAGGTGGCCTTCACCCACTTCCACTCTTCGATCACATCGGGGTCTGCCTGACGGATCAGGGCGCGCAGCCGGGCGAGCATGCTGCCCCGCCAGTCGCCAAGCTCTTTGAGCCTGGCGTCAATCACTGCGGACGCCGACAGATCCTTTGCCATCACGATCAGCTTATCGCGGGCGTTCCACGATTCGCGATGAGGCCACAGCGGACTCCGGTCGGCCCACTCAGCGCCATCGTCCCGACGCGATAGAGGCTTGAACATCAATGAGGGGCTGCTGGCTTATGTGGATCAGCCCGTGGCGTTCGTTCGTGAGATCGAAGATCAGCAGCATCACCAGGCTGACGAGCAGCGGAAGCATCACACCGGTCAGCCGCGACCGCACCCCGCTCGCGCCCCCGGAATAGGTGCTCGTCCAGCAACCGACGGCGGCCACGGCCATCACGATGATCCACACGCCCGACGGGATGCGGCTTCGCGTGGCCTGGACGCGACCGGCATGAATGTCGACGATGTCATTCACGGATTCGACGAACAGCGCCGTGATGTCGTCGGGAGCCTCGGCCGCGGCGGCGTCCGCATAGCGCCAGAGCGCGACCTGGATCTCGACGCTCCGCCGCATCCGCTCGGCCAACTCGCGCGGATCCGGCGCGGCCTTGGGAAGAATCCGGATATCGACATACTTCCGGAGCAGATCCCTGACGGCGCTGGCGGGCGCGTCCTGCAGCAGGCTGGCGCGCCACCATGCCGTCCGGATCGCCTGCGCTTCCTCAAGCACCAGCGCGCGGCGGTGATCGAAGCGATCGACTCCCATCGAGAACGTAAAGCCCATAAGAAGACCGAGCAGTGCCAGCACTGCAGCCTGCACGCCGCCAATGTGGCCGAGGAACCACTCGTCCGCCGTCGCACGGTCGCGCACTCCACGTCGGTGGCCGAGTTCCGCGCAGACAAGGAGGAAGGAGGGGACCAGCAGGATCAGGAGGCCGACGCGCCCGCCAAGGTCCGAAAGGAATTCATCCATCACCGACGCAACGCCCCGGTCAACGCTTCCCTCTCATTGGTCGTTATCAGCCGCAGGCAAATGCGGGACCAGCGTCGAGGGCTCGCAGTTCGTAACACTGTGGTGCGTAACGGACGATCGCGCCCACGGATGGCCCGAGAGTCACAAGATACGGTGACTCGAGGGTCGTGACCCGCAGCGCGCCCAGTCCGAATGATCGGCCACGCTGACGCGCACGGCGTGGACGTCAGTGCAATCTGGTTGCGATGCTGGCGAGCGATTTGGCTCCTCGGGCTGGACTCGAACCAGCAACCCTCCGGTTAACAGCCGGATGCTCTGCCATTGAGCTACCGAGGAATGTTGTGACCGTTGCGCGGGCGCAAAAAGGAACGCCGTTAACGCGTTCCGGTAGACAGGGGAGAACCTGACGATCGTAACGGATGGAGGACGCGGCGTAAAGGCACCCCTGACGGGGTGCCCTACGACGGTTGGTCCGCCGGAAGGCGGACACTACATCTACTTCGGTGCCTCGATCTTGATCTGCTGCAGCGCCTCGGCCTTCGGCTCGAGATCGCCCGTCCCCGCCTTGAATCGGCTCGACGACAGCATGTAGGACACGATGTCGGCCGCCTGCGCCGGCGTCAGCGATCCCGGCGCGGTCGCCGGCATCGTCGTGAACGTCTTGTCAAAGAGGTCACCGACGGTCTTGCCCTGCCAGCTGGCAAGGAAGTCCTTGCCGGCCAGCGCCGGCATCGGGCCGGAGCCCTCGAGATTGTCACCGTGGCAGGTCGCGCAGTTTTCCTTGTAGAGGACATCTCCGCGTTTCGCCTGCGCGTCGGAGTAGACGCCGTCGTTGGCCGACTTTGTCGCCTGTGCGCTCACTGCCGCAAACAGCCCGGACACCATGAAGACGCCGCCCAGAATCAGAATGAATTTCGTTTTCATGTCACCTCGAAGGTCCGGCTACAGCCCGGACACCACATTGCCTCCGATCGTACTTCAGGATTTCTTCTTTCGTCGAACCACCCGGCCGCGCTCGCCGCCGGTCCACCCGAGCTGCACGGTTGTGCCAACCAGACCGAGCACAATCCACGCCACTTTCACCCATCCCCGCCCTGGCGCGGGATTGAGCGGATATGCCACCCACACGTCATTGGCTGCCGCCGCGGCCAGCGCCGTGCGGTCCCCAATCAAGGCGGCCGTCCCGACGATCAGCGTCCACGCCCCGCCGAACGAGGTGCCGACGATGATGAAGTAGCGCTGCAGGTACATCGCGGCCGTCGCGCCCAGCACCGTCAAGAGTACCAGCACCAGGAAATGCGGGTCCTGGCCGGTTGCCGTAAACATCAGGTTCGCCGCCACCGCCCCCAGGGCCGCTCCGGTCAGCGCGACGCCGACGAAGTACGCCGCCAGCAGGACGCCGGCGCCGATCAAACCGCCCACCAGCGCGGCAATCAGCATCGGCCACGTATCACTGACGCCGAACGGCGAACTGGCGATCAGCGCGCCGATGACGAACCCGGAAAACGCAAGCACGATGCGGAACAGGCGGTAGCCGAAGAAGCAGGAGACCAGTCCCCCGATCACCAGGACCACGGCCGCGGGAAGCTGATAGCTGGCGGGTAGCATCTCGTGGCGTGTCTAGATGTCGCGACGGTTTTCCATCGCGCGCGTCATCGTCACTTCGTCTGCGTATTCCAGATCCGACCCGACGGGAATCCCCATCGCAATCCGCGTCACGCGTACACCGAGCGGCTTCAGCAGCCGGGCCAGATAGAGCGCGGTTGCCTCGCCCTCGACGGTGGGATTGGTCGCGACGATCACTTCATCAACCTGGCCTTCACCGACCCGCGCCAGCAGCCCCTTGATCTTCAAGTCGTCCGGGCCGACGCCGTGCAGCGGCGACAGCGCACCCATCAGCACGTGATACACGCCCCGGAACTCGCGCGTCTTCTCGACCACCGACACATTCTGCGGCTCCTCGACGACGCAGATCAGCCGCTGGTCGCGCGAGGCACTGGTGCAGAACGCGCAGGGGTCGGTGTCGGTGATGTTATTGCAGGTCGAGCAGTACGTGACGCGATCCTTGACGTCGCGGATGGCGTCGCACAGACGCTCCGCATCCTCGCGCGGCGTGCGCAGGACGTGGAACGCCAGCCGCGCGGCGCTCTTCGCGCCGATGCCGGGCAGCTTCTGAAACTGCTCGATGAGCCGGACGAGAGGATCGGGAAGCGACAAAGGGGGCTACAGGCCGGGAATCTTCAGTCCACCGAACATGCCGGACATGGACTGTCCGAGCTGCTCGTCGACCTTGCGGTGCGCATCGTTAATCGCCGCGGCAATCAGATCCTGGAGCATCTCGACGTCGTCCTTCGAGACGACCTCCGGATCGATCTTGATGGACTGCAGCTGCTTCGTCCCATCGACGACGACAGTGACCATGCCGCCGCCGGCGGTGGCTTCGACGCGCAGGTCCGCCATCTGCTTCTTCAGGCGCTCCTGCATTTCCTTCGCCTGCTGCATCACGGTGGCTATGTTCATGGCTCCATCTCTTCGACGTCACGGATTTCAGCCGGGAACACCTCCAGCACCGCCTGGATCGCCGACGAGCTCATGGCATCGGCCTTGAGGTCACGCTTGCCCCCCGAGGCGTCACTGTTTCGCGAGGTGCTGTCCGCCGGTGCGGCCGTGGCCGCCTCCCCCTGCGCCGATTCCACCATCACCCGCCGCCCGGCAACCCGTTCCGCCGTCGCCTCCACCCATCCGCGCGACTGTTCGAACTGCTCGCGCAAGGCGCGATGCGTCGGCGAGAACGTAAAGGTCACGCGGTCACCGGCTACCTCGATCTTCTGCGCCTGGGCGATCACGGTGTTATAGAAGAAGGGTTTGCCTGCTCTGATTTCGCCGAGCAGAGTGTCTTTCAGATTGGGTGCGATTGCACCTTTCGCTGCCGGTGCGATCGGTTCCTTCGCCGCAGGTGCGAGGGGGGGCTTCGCTGCCGGTGCGATCGATTCCTTCACCGCCGGTGCAAGGGGGGACTTCGCTGCCGGTGCGATCACGGACTTCGCTGCCGGTGCGATCGGTCTCGCGGCTGGTGCAACGGGTGCAATTGCACCTATCGCACCTCTTGCACCCTTCGCACCCCCGAGCTGCTCCATCAAGTCAGCGAGGGGGACGAGCTTCCGGACATGCATCCAGCGCAGGAGCAGCATCTCGAAGTAGTAGCGCGGGTGCGACGCGATGCGAATCTCCTGCTCGGCGGTCGACAGCAGATCGAACGCACGCATCAGGTCCTCACGCGAGAAGCGCTTCGCCAGTCCGGTCAACCGCTCGCGCTCGCCCTCGCCAAGCTCTCCGTCTCCGGCGCGCGACGGATCGACCGACAGCAGCATCATGTCGCGGACGACGCGCGACAGCTCGCGGCAGACGAGACGCAGATCATGTCCCGACTCCACCGCGCGGTCTGCCAGCGAGAACGCGCGCGGGCCATCCTCGTCGACCACCGCCTCGATCAAATCGATCAGCAGATCCCGCCCGACGAGCCCGAGGACCGTTGACACGTCCTCCTCGCTCATCGTCTGCCCGGCGAACGCGATCACCTGATCGAGCGCGCTCTGCGCGTCTCTCATGCTGCCCTCGGCTGAACGGGCGATCAGTGCCAGCGCCGCGTCGGACACGTCGAGCTTCTCGGCCTCTGCAATACGTCGGAGCTGCTGCGCGATTGCCTTCGTCGGGATGGTGCGAAATTCGAACACCTGCGACCGCGACAGGATCGTGTCGGGGATCTTGTGCAGCTCGGTCGTCGCCATCATGAACACGACGTGCGCGGGCGGCTCTTCGATCGATTTCAGGAGCGCATTGAAGGACGCCGTGGAGAGCTGGTGCACTTCGTCGATGATGAAGACCTTGTAGCGGTCACGCGCCGGCGCGAACGACAAGTTGCCGATCACCACCTCGCGGATGTTGTCGATGCCGGTGTGGCTGGCCGCGTCAATCTCAAGAACGTCGATGTCGCGGCCCTGTGCGATCTCGAGACAGGCGTCGCACTCGCCGCATGGCTCGGCGATCGGCCCCTTGTCGCAGTTCAGCGCCCGCGCCAGGATGCGCGCGGTCGTCGTCTTGCCGCAACCGCGCGACCCCGCAAACACGAAGGCCTGTGCAATGCGACCGCTCACGATCGCGTTGCGCAACGTGCGCGTCACCGCCTGCTGTCCGATCACATCGTCGAACCGCTGCGGCCGCCATTTGCGGGCGAGAACTTGGTAGGCCATGGAATAAGTTGGGAAGTGGATGAGCCCCACCGCAGCCCGGGCGACCTGCCGCACACCTCAGGGTCTACTTAGCGCTGCTGCCTTCCGGCCCTGACGCGGTTCGCAGGCTGAAGTTGCACAGGGTCCGGGCCGCGGTGCGGCTCACCCACGCCGGGCGACTTGCGTCCCCGGCAAACATCCAGTTTACCGTACCACTGTCCATGGTTCCGGGTTCTTCGATCCTGGTTCGTGGTCAGGTTCCGGGTTCGCTGAGCAGCCGTGTCAACAGCGATTCATACAGATCGACCGCCGAACGCAGCTCGTCTACGACGATGTGCTCCTCGTCGGTATGCGCCACATGAATCGAGCCGGGGCCGATGAGCAACGGCGTTCCCCAGTCGGTCAACATCGGGACGTCGGTGGTGTAAGGAAAGACTTCGGTCTCGAATCCACCGACGGTATGGAGGCGCACCGCTGGAACATCGAGGATCGGCTCCACCGTGACCAGCGATTCAACCACTTTCAGCGCGCGCCGGATCGGCTGACTGTCGCTGACCGTTCGAAACAGCAGTTCTGCTGATGCGTGCGGTGAGACCACATTCGGGGCCACGCCGCCGTCGATCAGCCCGACGGTGTAATGCGTGCGGCCCAGGAGCGGATCGTCGGGCAGCTGCAGTCCGCGTATCACCATCAACGCGTCGAGCAGCTTGTCGATCGCCGACTCGCCGAGTTCCGGGAACGACGAGTGCGCCGCGCGACCCGAGGCCCGCAGCCGCACGCGGAAGATCCCCCGCGTCGCGGAGCCGAGGCGGTTGTCCGTCGGCTCGCCGTTGATCAGAAAGCGAACGCCAGCCGGCGCCTGCGCGTTTGCCACGCGCGCGCCGTCACTGCCCCGCTCCTCGCCAACGACGAACAGCAGGGCGAAGCGCGCTTCACCAGACGCGCGTACGCGCTCGGCGGCGGCGATCTGCGCGGCGAGGATACCCTTCGCATCGCACGATCCGCGTCCGAAGATCAGCCCGCGCTCTTCTCGGCTCGGGAAAAACGGCGGAACGCAATCGAAGTGGGTGGACAGCGCCACGCGCGGCGACTCGTCGAGCGTGGCCAGTACATTGAAACGGCCATTGGAGACCGGCTGTTCGGTGACGTGGTAGCCGCGCGAGCGGAGGAAGGCCGCAAGCCATTCACCGGCGGCGGCCTCGTTGCCGGTGGTGGAATCGATGTCGACGAGACTGCGGGTGAGAAAGACCGGATCGACCTGCGAAATGGACTGCAACTTACACTACGCGCGCGGCCGCGCCGAGCATCTTCAGCTGCTGGAGCACGCTCATCACCTTCTCGCGCGTCGCCGCCGCAGGCGGCACGAGCGGAAGGCGATAGTTCTCTTCGAGCAGACCCATCGCGGCCATCGCCGCCTTGCAGGGGATCGGATTCGATTCCGCGAAGTTCACCTGCAGGAGCGGCAGCAGCCAGTGATGAAGCTTGCGCGCGGCGGCGAAGTCGTTGCGCTCGCACAGCTCGACAATCTGCACCATCTCCGACGGCGCCTCGTTCGACGCCACCGACACGACGCCGGCGCCGCCGACAGCCATCGTCGCCACGGTCACCGGGTCATCCCCGCTGAGGACGATGAAGTCGTCGCGCGTTGCCGAGATGATCTCGGACATCTGCACCAGATCGCCAGGAGACTTGATGGCGACGATGTTCGGAACCTCGGAGAGACGCACGGTGGTGCGAACGTCCATGTTGATGCTGGTCCGCGTCGGCACGTTGTAGAGCACAACCGGAATATGGATGCTCTCGGCAATGGCCTTGAAGTGTTGAAACAGGCCTTCGGGCGTCGGCTTGTTGTAGTACGGGGTCACCGACAGCACGCCACTGGCGCCTACACGCTCCATATCGCGGGCGAGCTCGATGACCTCGCGTGTATCGTAGCCACCGGCACCCGCGAGCACGGGGACGCGACCGTTCGCTTCCTCGACCACCAGCTCGACGACGCGCAGCTTCTCGCGGTGGTTCAGCGTCGGCGCTTCGCCGGTGGTGCCGCACGGGGAGAGGAAATGCACCCCCGCGTCGATTTGCCGGCGCGCGAGCCGCTTGACCGCAGCCTCATCGAGAGATCCGTCCCTTCGAAAGGGAGTGACTAAGGCGGTTCCAACACCCGTAAACGGTCTGCGCATCTCTACAACCCCTGTCGTTCGATGAACCCGAACCCCAACATTGAACACCGAACCGAACCTGAACACGAACAGAGAAATGAGAACGCGGAAGCGTGAACAGCTAGCCCTTTAATACATCCTGCATCGAAAACCACCCCTGCCGTCCCTGAATCCAGCGGGCGGCAAGCAGCGCGCCGGTGGCGAATCCACGACGATCGCGCGCGGTGTGAGTGAGCTCGATGGTATCGGACGCTGAATCAAAGCCGATCGTGTGCGTGCCGGGAATCGTGCCGGCCCGCGTCGACGACATGTCGATGGGTCGGTTGAAGCCGGCCTGCACCAGCGCATCGCGCAGCAATATTGCGGTTCCAGACGGCGCGTCCCGCTTCGTCGCGTGATGCGCTTCGTGAATCCACGCCCCGTACTGTTCCTGAACGCGCATCAGCCTCGCCGCCTGCTCCGCGACAAGCTGAAACACGTTGACGCCGATTGAGAAGTTGGCGGCAGCGACGACGCCGAGGCGGGCCGCAGCGGCCCGCGCGCGAAGCGCGTCGTCATGCGCGTTCCATCCGGTCGTGCCGATCACCAGGGGTACCTGCAGTTCCACATACCGCTGAAAATTAGCCAGGAGCGCGTCCGCGGTCGAAAAATCGATCGCGGCATCGGCCGGAGCCCACTCGTCCCGGCCGTCATCGACCCGGCCAACGACCTCGAAGCCCGATTCGGACGCGAGCTGATCGATCAGGCGGCCCATCTTTCCGTACCCGACAATGAGGAGCTTCATGGTTGGCACTCCTGAAGGGGTGCCCTACGCCCGGCACGGGTATTCATCGAAAGAACTCCTCGTGGAGGCGCTGCATGGCATGCGCGAGATCCGCCTGGCGCAGCACGACGGTGATGTTCCGCCGCGACGCGGCCTGCGAGATCATCCTGAGCGGCACTTCCTCGAGCACGCTCACCACTCGCGCCGCGATCTCGGGCTCGTCCCGGAGCCGGTCACCGACCGCACAGAGCAGCGCCATCTCCCGTTCCGTCGAGACTTCGGCAAACTCGGACAATGCCTCGGTGATCACCGCAATCGACTTCGGATCGTCCACAGTGACGGAGACGCTGACCTCCGACGTCGTGACGACGTCAACGGCCGTCGAGAACCGCTCGAAGACTTCGAAGACGCGGCGCAGGAAGCCATAGGCCATCAGCATGCGCGTCGACGTAATGTCCACGACGATGACGTTCCGTTTCGAGGCCAGCCCGGTGAGCGGCGAGCCGTCGAGCGACGGCTCCGCAGTGATCAGCGTGCCGCTGCCCTCGGGACGCAGCGAGTTCAGAATGCGCACCGGAATGTCGCGCTCGACCGCCGGCAGAATCGTGCTCGGGTGCAACACCTTGGCCCCAAAGTAGGCGAGCTCCGCTGCCTCGGCGAACGACAGCCTGGGCACGAGACGCGGCTTCGCGATCACCCGCGGATCAGCGGTGAGCATACCGTCAACGTCGGTCCAGATTTGAATCTCGCGGGCTCCGATGCCGGCACCGACAAGCGCGCCCGAGTAATCGGAGCCACCGCGGCCCAGCGTGGTGGTGTGCCCGTCGACCGTCGCGCCGACGAACCCGCCGAGCACCGGGACCCGTTTCGCGTCGAGGGCTGCCACCACTGTCGCGCGGAGCGCGCGGGCAGTTTCCACCGTCAGCGGCGTCGCGCGGGTGTGGTCGCCGCTGGTGACAATCGCCCGGCGCGCGTCAACCCATTGCGCCTCCACGCCCGCGGCATTCAGCGCGGCGGCCACCAGGCGCGAACTCAGGAGCTCGCCCATGGCGGCAATGACGTCGAGCGTACGCGGTGAGACCTCGCGCAGGACAGCCAGCGCTCGCGCGACGGCGGCGAGTTGATCGAGCGTCGCGTTGATGTCGGTCGCTAGCGCTTCCTGATCCGCCGTCGCGGCCAGTTCCCCGGCGGCCGTCAGATGCCGTTGACGCAGCTGCTCGATCTTTGTGAGCGCTTCCTCTGTTCCGGCACCTGAACCCGCAGCCGAGGCAATACCAAGCAGGACATCCGTGACGCCGCTCATCGCCGACACGACGACAGCCGGACCATGTCCGTCGCGCGCGCGGGCGGTGCGCACGATCTCAATCAGTCGGCGAATAGCGGCAGGATCGGCGACAGACGTGCCGCCGAATTTTTGAACAACCATGAACGTGTGATGTCCAGAAAATCAGAAGTCAGACGACAAACTCAGAGAACGGACGTCAGCCGTCTAGGTTCCGACTTCGGTTTTCTGTCTTCGGTTTTCAGCAGGATCCGGAGCATCCGCCGCAGCGGCTCCGCCGCGCCCCACAGGAGCTGATCGCCGACGGTAAACGCCGTCAGGTATTCGCCGCCCATGGCCAGCTTACGCAACCGACCGATCGGCACCTGCAGCGTGCCGGTGACCGCCGCCGGGGTCAGCTGCGCCAGGCTTGCCTTGCTCGTGTTCGGTACGACGCTGACCCACTCGTGCGCCGATTCGATCAGCGATTCGATCTCGTCGAGCGGAACATCACGACGCAGCTTGATGGTCAGCGCCTGGCTGTGACACCGCATCGCGCCGACGCGAATGCACAGACCCTCGATCGGGACGGTACCCGCCGCGAGGCCGAGGATCTTGTTCGCTTCGGCCGTCGCCTTCCACTCTTCTTTGCTCTGGCCGGTTCCGAGATCGTCCGCGATCCACGGGAGCAGGCTCCCCGCCAGCGCATATCCGAACTGCGTCTTCGGCATGTCGGCCGATCGCAGGCCATCGGCGACGCGCTTGTCGATCTCGAGGATGCCGGAGGCAGGATTGGAAAGCAGATCACCGGACTGCGCGTGCAGGTATCCCATCTGCGCAATGAGCTCGCGCATCTGCGGCGCGCCGGCGCCGGACGCCGCCTGATACGTCATGGCGGTCATCCACTCGACGAGGCCGGCGCGGAATAAGCCGGCGGTCGCCATGAGCATCAGACTGACCGTGCAGTTGCCACCGATGTAGTTGCGGACGCCGCTCGCGACGGCGCGCTCGATCACGTCCCCATTGACCGGATCCAGGATGAGAACCGAGTCACCCGCCATGCGAAGGGTCGACGCGGCATCGATCCAGTAACCGTCCCACCCGGACTCACGGAGGCGGGGATACATCTCAGAGGTGTAATCGCCACCCTGACAGGAGATCAGAACGTCGTGTGCTGACAGGGCCGCGAGGTCGCGGGCATCGTTGACGGCGGGAACACGCTTACCAATCTCAGGCGCGGCTGCTCCGGCCTGAGAGGTTGAAAA
The DNA here is from genome assembly GCA_035647075.1 of Vicinamibacterales bacterium. GTDB lineage: Bacteria > Acidobacteriota > Vicinamibacteria > Vicinamibacterales > UBA2999 > Gp6-AA40. The sequence continues at coordinate 32,760 of DASROF010000244.1, forward strand.
GAACACGGGGTCGATGTGCTCGAAATCCCGCTCCTCGCGCATCCGCTGCACGAGGACCGACCCCACCATTCCGCGCCACCCGATGATGCCGACGTTCATCGCCTTAGTTTAGCTGAGCCGGTAGCACGAAGGCCACGAAGAGGGCCGAAGTGCGCAAAGAAAAAGCGCGTCGCTACCGGCGCTTACTCGTCGGCGTCCTGGGATGGCGGCTGCGCGTCCGCGTGATCTTCTGCTGCACTCGGCGCTCTTGATCGTTCAACTGTCTGGTGATTTCTCTGCGGAGAGTCGCGGCATCGCTCATGACTTCGTCCAGACGCGCAAGTAACTCGGAGAGTCGTTCCGGCGTCAGCGACGTGTCGTCGTCCATCGGGGCCCCGAACGATAAACCGGGCGTCAGGCAGCGGTAAAGCTCAGCCTATCGAGTCGGGATCTGGAAGAGTGCCCGTTCACCTGAGTTCGTATGCTGCAAACAGATTCTGTCGAGATGTCCTGCGGAGCGCTCGTCATCGAAATGCGAAGACGAATACCCACATAGAAGATGAAACGAACATTCAGTCGACAATGTGTTCCACAGCGCTTCGAGGTGCTCAGCGGCAATGAAGTTGCCTTGCGCAGCCAGGAAATCGACCATCTCGCCGTAGACGGTCAAACCAGCGGACGATTCGCGACACAGCTGGCGGACGACATCTCCAACGCTTCGCTGAAATCGCTCGCGCTCCGGCTCGCCGTTCACCACAAAGCTCGCCAGCGTCGTCTCGGCATCGAGCACAACCAGCGTGCTGGAGGCGACGAGCTCGTCAACGGGACACTCTCGCGCGGTGAGCTCGACAGAGATGAGGGCCCAGTGACTCGCGCGCGCCGCGACAAGCATGCTGTCGCCACGTCGCCAACCCTCGTACAGATGCGTTGCAACAGTATCGACCAGCGCTCGCGGTTCGTCGAAGAGGTGCACCAGGTGCTCGCTGACGACGCTGCCCCGCATGACGCGCTCGCGATGTGGCGACATGTGTTTCGAGCCTATGCGCTGCCGCGTCTGTTGATAGTCACGATCGACACGCTCGAGGTGTCGGCCACGTCAACGATCACCGCGGTGGTGCTCGAGCGTATCGTCACTTGCGGGCACTCTGGGCGTGCGACGTCGGTCGGGCCAGATCGGGTGCTTCATGGCGTGCTCGGCATGCCCACGCACCCGTTCGCTTTCGTCACGAACCCGATCAACCTGCTCGATCAGGTCGCGAATGCGTTCCGACCATGAAGGTTCCCGTGTACTCATACCCACGGAAAGAAGTAGCAAAGCGCTTGCCCTGAATTCGCTGACGGGCTTCCCAATCACCAGGGAAGCAGCGTTCCGTCGAAATAGACAGGTGGTCCGCCACTGTTCTCGAGCGTGAGCCCATCAATAACCTTGATGAGCCCGCCGATGGCGTCAGGAACCTTCGCCTGGCGCGCGGCGTTTTCCGGACCGATGAGCTGCTTGAGCATGTCCGTCTCTGTCGGCGGCGGCGACACCAGCGCGACGATCACGCCTCGATCGCGCACGTCGTCGGCCAGCACCTTCATCACCATGTTCAGCGCGGCCTTGCTCGCGCGATAGAACGACGGTCCGCGCCGTCCGGGCTGCGAAATGATTCCGGAGCGGCTGGTAATTGACACGATCTTCTTCTGCGTGCTCGCCGCCACGCGATCGAGAAACGCGTCGGCGACCGCGAGCGCGCCGAACACGTTCACGTCCATCACGTCGTCAAATTCCGCTTTGTTGAAAGACCCCACATTCTGCTTCTGCATGTCGCCGAGCACGCCGGCGTTGTTGATCAGCACGTCGATGGCTGTCGCTTTGTATTTCGCCGCGAGTGCCTTGATCGCGGCGACATCCTCGACGTCGAGTTTCTCGATGGAGACGCCGCGATTCTGCGCAGCGATTGCACGCAGCTCCGTCGCGGCTTCGGGTTGACGGGCGGTCGCGATGACTCTCCAGCCGCGCGACGCGTACTGTTTCGCGAACTCGAGGCCGAGCCCGCGGTTCGATCCGGTGATTAAGACTGTGCCTGTGCCCGTGGCGGGCCGGGAGGGAGGCTGTTGCGCAGCGAATGTTGCGACCAGGATCGACGCGAGGACCACCGAGGCGATGGAAGTGCGAGCCACGTTATTACTCCTCTTGAATGAAGGGTTATAGTTCGGGGACATGAACGCTGGCAACCGGCTATGGCTCGCTCTTCCCACCCTCCTGCTCGCAGGCGCGGGTCTGGTCTCCTCGCAGGCACCTCAGAAGCCGCGAACCGTCTGGGATGGCGTCTACACCGAAGCGCAGGCCACCCGGGCAACGGGCGTCTTCGGCGCCACCTGCGCCGGCTGCCATACCCTGACATCTGATGGCAACCGGCCTCTCAGCGGGGAGTCGTTCTGGCAGAGCAACACCCAGAAGTCGGTGGCCGAGTTGCTCGGCTATGTCAGCAAGAACATGCCGAACGGCAACGGCGGCTCGCTGGCGCAGGAGACCTACAACGATCTCGTGGCGTTGATCCTCAAGTCGAACGGTTTCCCCGCCGGCGCAACGGAACTGACGCCGACCTCGATCGCGGGCGTCCAGATCGTCTCGAAGGATGGCCCCGGTGAACTGCCGGCGAACACACTCGTCCGCGTCGTCGGCTGCCTGGTGAAGAGCGGCAACGAGTGGACGCTTACGAACGCGACTGCGCCGGCCCGTACCGACAAGACAGCAGCGACTCCGGACGACGCCACGGTCGCGCTTGGGACGCGAACCATCGCCCTCAAGTTCGTCCTGACGAAGCTGGACTCTTTCGTCGGCCAGCGGATGTCGGTGAGCGGCATGCTGATTGGCGCCGGAGGCGCCGACGGCCTCAACGTCGCCGTCGTCAACCGCGTCGCCGCAACCTGCCCCTGAGCTAGTTGGTAGTTCGTAGTTGGTAGTTGGTAGTTGAGTGCTTCCGCCCTGGCCGGAAGTCATTTGTGGCTAACAACTACCGGCTATTTGACTACCAACCCGACTGCCCACTACGAACTAGCTAACTACCGACTATTCACGGTGTAATATCGCCCCATGAACACGGGCCTTATCTCCCGTCTGACAGCCATTGGAGTGCTCTCCCTCGCGCTCCTGCCCGCTCTGCACGCCGCCACGGACAACGCCGTCGTCACGGCGGCCAAAGACGGCGACCTGCGGGCGGTTCGGGCGCTGGTCGCCAAGCGGATTAACGTCAACGAACCGGCGCGCGATGGATCGACGGCTCTGCTCTGGGCGGTCTACCACTCAGACGCCGAGATGACGAAAGCGCTGCTCACGGCGGGCGCCAAAGTCGACACGCCGAACAAGTACGGCGTCACCCCTCTGATTCAGGCGAGCCGCAGCGGCGACACACCGCTCATCGATCTGCTGCTCAAGTCGGGCGCGAAGGCCACGCTGGCGCATCCTGACGGCGAGACCGCACTGATGGCGGCAGCCCGAACGGGACATCTCGACGCTGTGCGGCTGCTGATCGAAGCGAACTCGGACGTCAATGCCACGACCTACCAACAGGAAACGGCGCTGATGTGGGCTGCCGCGGAAGGACACGCCGACGTCGTCAAGGCGCTGCTCGACGCGAAAGCGGATCCCAACCGCAAGGCGCGCGTGACGACCATCGAAGAGCGGAAACACGCTGACCATCCGACTGGCGGCTTCACGGCGTTGATGTACGCCGTCCGTAACGGGCATGAAGCGGTTGCGCGCGTGCTGGCCCAGCGTGCCGCGGATCTCAACCTCGCCAACGGCGATGGCGTCACAGCGCTCATCGTGGCCATCGTCAACGATCGGTTCGACCTGGCCGCGACACTGGTGGACCTCGGTGCCGACGCCAACGACGGCTCGCTGTACTTCGCCGTCGATATGCACGACGCGACGACGGATATGAGGGCACGGGATGGATCGCGGCTGCGGACGGACTACCCGAACAAGATGACCGCGCTCGATCTGATCGCGAAGCTGCTCGATCATGGCGCCGATCCGAACAAGGCATTCACGGGCCAGTTGCATTCCGCGACGCTCTGCTGCAGCGATGAAATCAACGCCTCGCCGTTCTATCGCGCCGCCGTGGCGGCGGACGTCGAAGCGTTGAAGCTGATGCTGAAGAAAGGCGCGGACGTGGAATGGAGCCCGAAGCCGGTGAAGAAACCGGGGAACGACGAAGACGGCGGCGGCGGGCGCGGCAACGCCAACGTTGGTCGAACACCGGTCATCATTGCGATCAACGGCGGCCGCGGTGCGGCGTTCGCGGCTGGTCCGGGCTTCGAGCGTCTCGGGGCACCGCCATTCCGCGAAGCGTCGAACCGCGAGCCGGTCGACGCGATCAAGGTGCTGCTCGCAGCGGGAGCAAATCCCAACATCAAGACGCCGGACGGATCGACGCCGCTGCATCAGGCGGTCACGGCGCGCCAGGTGCCGATCATCCAGGCGCTTGTCGCGGCGGGCGCAAAGCTCGACGCCGTCAACAAAGACAACCTGACACCACTGCTGCTTGCCGAGAAGCCGGAACCTCCGCCTCCGCCCGGCAACAACACCGATGCCCGGGCGTTCAAACCGAAGCGCAATACACGCGAGGAAGTGATCGCCGCGCTTCGTGAGCTGATGAGACTCGGACCAAACGATCCAGCGCCCGTGCCACCGCCGCTTCCGAAGGACGAGACCAAGAAGGACGACAAAAAGACCGAGGATCCTCAATGAGGGTGGTTGTCGTCGCGGCTCTGGTTTGGGTCGTGGTGGCCGTAGGGCACCCCTTCAGAGTTGCCACGATCGTCGCGCAATCGGCAGCACCTGCCAGGCAGGCGCCATCCGCCGCTGCACCGACCGACGCCGCCACCTACCGTGCGTGGGTGAATAAATACTGTGTCGGGTGTCACAACACGCGAAACCCGCAGCCCGGGAACGATCCGGTCAATCTCGAATCTGCCAGCCTCGACAACCTGCTGCCGCACGCCGCGACCTGGGAGCGTGTGCTGCGAAAGTTGAGCGTGCGTGCAATGCCGCCGCAGGGCGTGCCGCATCCGGCCGAACCGGAGTACATCGCGTTCACCACGTGGCTCGCGGATTCGCTGGACCGCGCGTGGGCGGGCCGTGTGACGCCCGGGCGGTATGTCGTACATCGCCTGAACCGCGTCGAGTATCGGAACGCGATCCGCGATTTGCTGGCGCTCGACGTGGACGTCTCGTCGCTGCTGCCGAACGACGGCGGAGACTTCGGGTTCGACAACATCGCGACCGCGCTGCGGACGTCGCCGCTGCTGCTTGATGGGTATCTGACCGCGGCACAGAGAATCAGCACTCTGGCTGTCGGCGACCCGGAAGCGCCGCCGGGAACGGTCGAATACTCCATCAACCGCGATTTCAGTCAGAACGCCTACATCGAGGGGCTCCCGCTGGGCACGCGTGGGGGACGCCTCGTACGCCACGTCTTTCCCGCCGACGGTGAGTACAAGCTGTTCGGCCGGCTGGTCCGCGGCATCGAAGAGGGCTACGCGGGCGTGGAAAGCAATGACCTTCCACACACGTTCATCATCACGGTGGATGGAGCCGAGGTGCACTCGGCCGAGATCGGTGGTCTCGAGGATCACAAGGCTCAATCGAAGGACATGAACGAAGCACGTGCGATTCTCGACGCGCGTATGACGGCACGGGTCACGGTCACGGCCGGCCCGCACGACGTCGGCTTCACGTTCAAGGAGCGGCCGGGCCAGCAGCAGGATGTGTGGCAGCCGGCCCGGCGCGACAGCCAGGAGATCCACTTCATCGGCGGTCTGCCAAAGCTGAAGACAGTCGGCGTAGAAGGTCCCTACAACGTGACCGGCGTCAGCGCCACGGCGAGCCGCGAGCGGTTATTCGTCTGCAGGCCCGCCGCCAGCGCAATCGCTTCGGTCCAGACCGCCTGTGCCAGACGGGTACTCTCCGACCTTGCCAGGCGGGCGTATCGTCGTCCGGTCACCACGGGGGATCTGGAGGCGCCGATGACGTTTTACTCGGACGCCCGCGAAAGCGGTGGCAGTTTCGACGCGGGTGTCCGCGCCGGCGTCGCGCGCATTCTCGCCAGTCCGAACTTCCTGTACCGAGTCGAACGCGACGCGCCGGGAGTGAAGCCAGGCGGCGCTCACGCGGTCAGCGACATCGAGCTCGCGTCACGCCTGTCGTTCTTCCTCTGGAGCAGCATCCCCGACGCCCGCCTGCTCGATCTTGCGGTTGCCGGCCGTCTCCGTGAACCGGCCGTTCTGGCTGGCGAAGTGCGCCGGATGATCGCCGACAAGCGCGCCGATGCCCTCGTCAGCAACTTCGTCGGTCAGTGGCTGCAGCTTCGGAACCTGGAATCGAAAGTACGGCCGGACATCCTGACGTTCCCGGACTTCGACGACAACGTGCGCGAAGCGTTCCGCCGTGAAACCGAGCTGCTGTTCTCCTACATCCTGCGCGAGGACCGCAGTGCCCTGGAGCTGCTGAACGCGGACTACACGTTCGTCAACGAGCGGCTCGCGCGCCACTACGGCATTCCTGGTGTCTATGGCACGCGCTTCCGCAAGGTGCCTGTCACCGATCCGAACCGGCGCGGCCTGCTCGGCCACGGCAGCATCCTGTCGATGACATCAGTCGCCACGCGGACGTCACCGGTCTTCCGTGGCAAGTACGTGCTGACGACGTTCCTCAACACGCCGCCGCCACCGCCGCTGCCCAACGTGCCGTCGCTGGAGGAAAGCGCGAAAGGCGCGGCGACGAAACCGAAGACGGTGCGGGAGCAGCTCGAGCTGCATCGCGGCAACCCGACCTGCGCCGGATGCCACCGTGTGATCGATCCGGTCGGCTTCGCGCTCGAGAACTTCGACCCGGTCGGGCAGTGGCGGACCACCGACGCGGATGGCGCACGGCTCGATACGGGAGGGGTGCTGGCCGACGGCTCCAAGGTGGATGGGCCGGTTGCGCTGCGAAACGTCATCCTCAGCCGGCCCGGCGCCTTTGCGACGACGCTGACCGAACGAATCATGACCTACGCGCTCGGACGCGGTGTCGAACCGGCGGATATGGCCGTAATCCGGCAGATCGTCAAAAAATCGGCGCAACGGAATTACTCGCTGGGGTCGATAATTAGCGGGATCGTCGAAAGCGCTCCCTTCCAGATGCGCACCCGCCTGGAAGCGGAGCCGACGACTCGCACGGCGGGAGCGGCACTCGTAGGGCACCCCTTCAGGGGTGCCGTGGAGCAGCGATGATCATCACGAAGAAACATCTGTCGCGCCGCACGTTCATCCGTGGCGCGTTCGGCGCCGCGGTGGCACTCCCCTGGCTCGACGCCATGATGCCGGCATTTGCGGCGCAATCGCGCAACGCAGCGCCGTTCCGCTTCGGCGTCGTCTACATGCCGTGCGGCGTGTATCCCGACACGTGGCATCCGGAGCAGACCGGCAAGAACTTCGCGTTCAAGCCGGTGATGCAGCCGCTCGAGCCATTCCGCGATCAGCTGGTGACGGTCAGCAGGATGAAGGCGCCCTGGGGCGAGTCGGTCCACGTGGGCGCGAGCTCCGCGTTCCTCAACGGCATCGGCCCGGTGGTGGAGCGCGAATCGACCGGCGATTCGTTCAACCATCTGCAGTCGAAAAAGACACTCGACCAGTACATCGCGGATCACGTGGCCGGCGATACGCCCCTCCACTCGATCGAAGTCGGCACCGAGGACATGGGCACCGCCGCGGGCGCATGCGATGGTTTCCCGTGCGTGCTCTTCGAAACGCTCGCCTGGCGCGAAGACACCCGGCCGCTGCCGGTGTCGATCAACCCGCGGGTCACATTCGAGAGAATGTTCGGCGAGACCGGCACCGCGCAGCAACGCACCGCGAGGCTCAAAGAGAAGCAGAGCCTGCTCGACTCGGTCACACAGGAGACGTCGAAGCTGCGACGCTCGCTGGGCGCCCCCGACCGGGCGATTCTCGACGAGTATCTGAGCAACATTCGCGAGGTCGAGCAGCAGCTCGATCGCATGGAGACGCGGCTCAACACGATTACCGGCAACCCCGAATCGCCGATCGGCCTGCCCGAGGCCTTCGACGATCACATGAGCGTCACCTACAACCTGATGCACCTGGCGCTGCAGGGCGACATCAGCCGGGTGTTCACGTTCATGATCGGCCACGAGCCGACCGACCGCAGCTACGCGCACATCGGCTGCCCCGAAACGCATCACAGCATCTCGCACCACGGCAACGACGCCGAGAAGCTCGCCAAGTACGCCAAGATCGGCACCTATCAGATGGTGAAGTTCGGTGAGTTCCTCGAGAAGATGCGGGCGACGAAGGACGGGGACGGCAACCTGCTCGATCACTCGCTGCTCTACTGGGGCAGCGGCATGAGCAACGGCAACGCGCACGATCGCAGCAACCCGCCGGCGCTGCTCGTGGGCGGCGCACACGGGCGGCTGGAAGGCAACCGCCACCTCGTTGCTGGCAAAGACGAGCCGACCGCCAACCTGCTGCTCGCCATGGCGCACCTCGCGGGTGTCGAGATCGCGAGCATGGGCCCGAGCACAGGCCGCTTCAATCTGTAGACACCTTCGTAGGGCACCCCTCTAGG
>DASROF010000245.1:0-18060 GCA_035647075.1 Vicinamibacterales bacterium
CGATCTCGTCAAGCCCGACACCCGCGTCATACCCTCCACCGGCCGCATGATGACCGGCAAAGAGATCCTGCGCCACCGCGACATCTATCAGAAGCTGTACTCCACGCTGATCGGCTATCTGAACAAGGGCCTCGGCCCCGAGGACACTGTGGAGCGAAACCCGCTGAAGGAGTACGGATCCGAGTTCGGCGATCCGTCCGCGTTCCTCTACGGCGCCAACCGCAGCATGATGATCGCCTACGTGCCCGACTGAGAAACCGCGACGATCGGGCCGCTACTTCTTCGGCGCGCCCGGATCTGCCCCGAAGCGCTGGTTCTCCATGCACGCGAACTCGATCAACTCCTCGTCCAGCATCAGCGACTGATTGACGCGCACGGTGAAGGGCTTCGTGTAGACCTTCTTGTCTTCGATGGTGACGTCGATCTCCATCCGCCCGAACGTCGGCCGGCGGAATCTCTCAGTCACTTTCCCGGTGGTCGTGATCGGGCTGCCGTTGATGTCGAGCCAGCCGTCGTCGCGGAACTGCACCGTCTCGACGACGAGCGTGTCGCCTTCCCAGTGGCCCACCGAATAACCGTTGAACCAGGGCTGCGGATCGTCGGTCGGCAGTGACCGTCCGTCCGTAAAGATCTCGCGGCGCTCCGAGCTGGCCTCGTAGAGAATTACGAGCTCGAGCGGCGTCTGGATGAATTTCCGCGGCGCACCCTGCGTGTGCAGCTGGATGATCCCCATCGGGAGGCAGTTTGCTTCGGGATTGTCTTTGCTGTTATTCGCCAGCCGCGTCTTCAGCAGCTCGGCGCCAAACGGCGTGAAGGGAAGTCCCTCCTTGATGTTCTGGCCGATGTTGGCAAACGCGGCAACCGGCGGGCCGGATGGCGGCGGTGCGTCGGCGGCCGCGCCGCGTCCGCGCCCCCCGGCACCCCCACGCCACAGCCCTGACAGATCGGGCCTGCCATCGGCCGTCTTCGGAGCTGGCGCGTTCATGTCCGGCTGGCCCTTGGCGTCTCTCGGAACATTTCGCGTCGGATACCGCGTCCATTGCGCGGACGTCGACGCCGTCAGCATCATCAGCGCTGCCGTCAGGCAGCCTATGCTTACCATCAGTCGCATGTCCCCTCCAGGGTGCCGAACGGGCGTATTATTGCGCGATGTCAGCGAGGAGTGCGATGAATCGTCCTGCCCTGTTCGCGGGTCTTACGGTCCTGACGTTGCTGGCGGCCGTCGTCCCGATTGCCGCTCACCACTCGTTCGCGGCTGAATACGATCGCAACCGCACCATCACGGTTACCGGCAGCGTCACGAAGCTGGAGTGGACCAACCCTCATGCCCGTCTCTACGTGATGGGCGCCGACGAGACCGGCAAGACGCAAGAGTGGGACTTCGAGCTCGGGCCGCCCAATGGCCTGATGAGAAACGGCTGGCGCCGCGATTCGCTCAAGGCCGGGCTCAGGGTCGTCGTTGAAGGCTTCCGGTCGAAGACGTCCACGGTGGTGGCCAATGCGCGATCGGTGAAGCTGCCCGACGGCCGCCAGGTGCTCGCCGGATCCTCGTTCAACCCCGAATTGTCGCAGTAACAGTCCAGCAGACGTTCCGATTTCACTTTCTTGTGCAAAGCGCTTTAACATAGCGACGTTGTCCCGCAGAACTCACGGCCGGACGGAGGTCGTGCTCGCCGTCCTGTTCTTCACCGTCATCGTCGTCGCTGGTCTCGTCGCGCTGTACATCGCCACCAGGAACGACCCGCCTCCGATCTACACCGACGCCGCGGCCATTCCATCGACCGCAGCAGGTGCGCCTGCGGAGCGATATTCAACCGCCGTCGAGGAGGGACGGCGGCGTGCGCGTGACCTCATGGTTCAAGAGCGGTATCTGCCGAGTCTCTCGGTGGCCGTCGCGAAAGACGGTGAGATCGTGTGGGCCGAGGGCTTCGGCCATGCTGACGCGGAGCGCCATAAGCCGGTGACGCCGCACACGCGGTTCCGTACCGGCAGCGTCTCGAAGACGCTGACGGCTGCGGCGGTGGCGCTGTTGTACGACCGCAAGCGCATCGATCTCGACGCCGCGGTCCAGACCTACGTTCCCGCGTACCCGAAGAAGGAATGGACGGTCACCACGCGCCAGTTGCTCGGCGATATCGCGGGCGTTCATCGCCTTCGCGGTGACGGCGGCAACGACCAGATACCACGCGGCTACTGCAAGACTGTCGACGATGCGGTAAAGACGTTCGCCTACGAACCGCTCGCGTTCGAGCCTGGTACGAAATACCGCTTCTCCACATCCGGCTGGATCCTGCTCAGCGCGGTAGTCGAGGGAGCATCAGGGGAGCCGTTTTCCGCGTTCATGAGCCGCGAGGTCTTCACACCGCTGCGGATGGATCGCACCGCGCTCGAAGGGACCGACACCGATCCGGACACCGCGGTATTCGACGATTCGAGAACGGAAGAGGAGCGTGCGCCAGCCGCGGACTACTCCTGTACTGTGGGCGCGGGTGCGTTTCTGTCCACGCCCTCGGACCTGGTACGCGTCGGATCGGCGATGATGGTCCGGCTGAAGCCGGACACTGCGGGCGGGTTGTTGACGGCCGATACCATCACACTGTTCCAGACCCCGCTTCGGCTCACGTCCGGCGCTGCCACCGGATTCGCGCTGGGCTGGAAAGTCGACAGCATTCCGCTCGCGGGCGCACAGGTGCCAGTGGTTCGCCACCGGGCCAGCCTCATCGGCGGTGCCGCCTCGCTCTACCTGTTTCCGGATCGTGATCTGGTGATTGCGGCCACATCCAACGTCCCGAATACCGTCGCCGTGGACGCCATCGCTCTGCAAATCGCAGAGACGTTCACGAAGTCCCCGCAATTGCCGTAACATTCCCCCTCGGTCAGTTGGTAGTTGGTAGTTGGCAGTTAGTAGTTGGTGGTTTGGGCTGGAGCTTCCCATGAGTCTCAAGCGGGTCTTGTTGCGGATCGTCGTCGCTCTCGTCGCGGTCGGTGGCCTGGCGTCAACCCTCCTTGCGCAGCCCGGCGCGTTCGGAGGTGGATACGGTCCTCCGCTGCAGGCCGTCGCGCCGCCCAAAGCGTTCGCGACCTCGGACGAGCACTACAAATTCCTCCTCAGTCAGGCCAAGGGCGGCACGAAACACACGCTGACGACCGTCCCACGCTGGGATGGCCTGTGGGTCACCGCAGGCAACACCCACATGGACATGTTCATCGACCCGCCCGGTTTCATGGGCAAGGTGAAGGCCGGCGTGTTGACTGCGCCGTACGACAAGGCGTATCGGGAGCGCTGGCGTCAGCAGACGGAGCTCGGTGAGGTCCAGTACGACCGGCTGACGTCCTGCGAGCCGCCGGGGTATCCGCGCTGGCTGCTCGAGCCGTACTCGCACGAGTTCATCAACCTGCCCGGTGAGTCGTACTTCATCAACGACTACGGGCCGGGGATCCGTCGCGTCTATATCAATCAGGACCACAAGAACGTGTTCGGTACCCACTCCTGGTACGGCGACACGATCGGGTTCTGGGACGGCAACAAGCTCGTCACGAACACGAAGTACCTGCTGCCCGGCGACTTCACACGCTGGTCGCCGATGACGAGCAACCAGTTCGAGTCGGTGGAGACGTGGCAGTTGAAGACGTATCCCGGCGGCATCGAGCGGCTCGAGGTGCAGGTCACCTTCTACGATCGCCACGCCTTCGTGAAGCCGGTGAGTGCCGTCTACGCATTCCGCCGGGCGAAGGATCTCGAGGCGGCCGGCCATCGCGTCCAGCACTGGGAATGCGAGAACACGAACAACGATCACTTCGACAACGGCAAGACGACCTCGAGGCTGCCGGGTGAAGAGGGTTTCAAAGACGCGCGGGGGAGCACGATGTTTCCGGATCTGCCCGGCCAGTCGCGCGATCCGATCTACAACACCACGCTTCCGGCGAAGAAGGAGTAGGAGATGAAGACAGCATTCCGTCTGCTGCCTGTCACCGTCGTCGCATTACTTCTGACGGCGCCGGTGGCGTTCGCGCATCACTCATTCGCGATGTTCGACCACACGGTCGAGAAAGTTGCGACCGGCACGGTCGCCCGCTGGGCGTTCAACGTGCCGCACTCGTGGCTCTATCTGAATGTGAAGAACCCCGACGGCACCGAGACGCTCTGGAGCTTCGAGGGCTCGGCGCCGACCGGGTTGCTGCAGCGCGGTATCACCGGGGCCACGTTCGAGCCTGGCAATGTGGTGACGGTCTCGTACTGTCCGCTGAAAGATGGACGGCCCGGCGGAGGCCTTGGCTGGGCGCGTCTCGCCAACGGCACGTTCATCAACCCCGCCGACGGCGGCTGCGACGGCAGCCCGAAGGCGATCGAGAAGTGGAAGGTCTGGCTGAAGGCCGGCTATACGTCGAGCACCGAAGCCGCAGAGAAGTCGAAGTAGATCGTCGTGTCCGGCTTTAGCCGGACCTTAGAGGAGATAAGCCGTGAAGACTTCACTCACATTTGGATTGATGTTGTCGCTGGCGTTCGCGGTCGCGATCGACGCCCAGCAAGGGGGCGGCCGTGGCCCGGACTTCGCCGCGCAGGTCGCCACCGCATTGCCGCTCGAAGGCGCCCCGCTCGCCGTGGCGGGTCCTTATAAGGTGGAATCAGGAGCGGCCTTCAATTCTCCGGGCCACGTCGTCTATCGTCCGGCCGACCTGACGCCGTTCCCCGGCAAAGACAAGCTGCCCCTGGTCGTCTGGGGCAACGGTGGCTGCGCCATCAACAGCACTCGCTACGGCGGCTTCCTGACGACGATCGCGTCGCACGGGTTCCTGGTGATGGCAACCGCCGCACAGCCCGGTGTCACTCGCGCGACTGCGGATCATCTCCGCGCCGCGATCGCCTGGGCGGAGACGGAGAATGCGCGCGCCGAATCGCCGCTCAAGGGCAAGATCAATCTCGACAAGATCGCGGTGATGGGGCAGTCGTGCGGCGGCTTCATGTCGCTGGATCTCGGCGCCGATCCGCGGGTGGACACCATCGGCGTGTTCAACTCCGGCGCGCAGGGTGACGCCGCGGCCGTTGCCGCGACCATCGCGAAGCTGCACGGCCCGGTGCTGCTCATCAACGGCCACGACCGCGATTTCCTCCAGGCCTCGTCCAGAGCGACCTTCGATGCGATCCAGAAGCTGCCGTCGTTTTACGGCGCGCGGAAGGGTGCCGGCCATACGGCGACCGTCGATCATCCCGGCGGCGGCGAATGGGCGAACGTGGCGTCGAACTGGGCGAAGTGGCAGTTGAAGGGCGACAAGACGGCCGGCAAGATGTTCGTCGGCAAGAACTGCGAGCTGTGCACGAACGAGAACTGGGTGACCGATTCGAAAGGCCTCTAAAAGCGCGTCGACAGTTGAGCGCTCTCCGATCTGGGCTCGGCCCTCGCTCAATCGAGCGCAGGGCCAGCCTCTTCCCCGCATAGCGCGATAGATGAGGCGGAGGTCGCCTACTGGCGACGCTGTCCGAATTGTATTAAGAAGGATCGTGCGCCTGAAGGCGGAAGCCACAAAATCAAGAAAGCCCCAATCACCAAGACGCAAGCGAAGGAAATAGATCACGATGGCAAACGAAGCGAAGTGTCCGTTCTCGGCCAAAACACTCAGCGGCGGCAGATCGAACCGCGACTGGTGGCCGAGCCAGTTGAATCTGAACGCCCTCCACACGAACCATCCGGCGGGCGATCCGATGGGCGAGGACTTCAACTACGCGGAAGAGTTCGAGTCGCTCGACCTCAAGGCGGTGAAGAAGGACATCGAAGCGGTGATGACGAATTCGCAGGACTGGTGGCCGGCGGACTTCGGCCACTACGGTCCGCTCTTCATCCGCATGGCGTGGCACAGTGCGGGCACCTACCGCATCCACGATGGTCGTGGCGGCGCGGGCTCCGGACAGCTCCGCTTCGCCCCGCTCGGCAGCTGGCCGGACAACGCCAACCTCGACAAAGCGCGGCGCCTGCTCTGGCCGGTCAAGCAGAAGTACGGCAAGAAGCTCTCGTGGGCGGACCTGATGGTCCTCACTGGCAACGTGGCGCTGGAGTCGATGGGCTTCAAGACGTTCGGCTTCGCCGGCGGCCGGGCGGATCGCTGGGAACCGGAGCACGTCAACTGGGGCTCCGAAGGGACGTGGCTTGGTGACGAGCGCTACAGCGGCGATCGTCAGCTCGCGAATCCCTTCGGTGCCGTGCAGATGGGCCTCATCTATGTGAACCCGGAAGGGCCGAACGGCAACCCGGATCCGGTCAAATCCGCGCGCGACATTCGCGAGACCTTCCGCCGCATGGCGATGAATGACGAGGAGACGGTGGCGCTCATTGCCGGCGGACACACGTTCGGCAAGACGCACGGCGCGGCGCCCGCGGTCCCGCACGTCGGCCCGGAACCGGAAGGCGGCAACCTCGAGGAACAGGGCTTCGGCTGGAAAAGCGGCTACGAATCCGGCAAGGGCGCGCATGCCATCACCAGCGGCCTCGAGGTCACCTGGACGACGACGCCGACGAAGTGGAACAACGATTTCTTCAAGCACCTCTTCGAGTACGAGTGGGAGCTGACCGAGAGCCCCGCTGGCGCCAAGCAGTGGAAGCCAAAGAACGGCGCTGGTGAAGGCACGGTTCCGAAGGCGCACGACCCGTCGAAGAAGATCGCGCCGAACATGCTCACGACCGACCTTGCACTGCGCCTCGACCCGGCCTACGAGAAGATCTCTCGCCGCTTCTACGAGAACCCGCAGGCGTTCGCGGATGCCTTCGCCAAGGCGTGGTTCAAGCTGACGCACCGCGACATGGGTCCGATCGCACGCTACCGTGGCCCGGAGGTTCCGAAGGAGCCGCAGTTGTGGCAGGACCCGGTGCCCCCGGTCAATCACGAGCTGATCGACGCGAAAGACGTCGCTGATCTCAAGAAGAAGATTCTCGGGTCAGGACTTTCAATCTCACAGCTCGTGACGACGGCGTGGGCCTCGGCCGCGTCGTTCCGTGGTACCGACAAGCGCGGCGGCGGCAATGGCGCCCGCATCCGCCTCGCGCCGCAGAAGGACTGGGCGGTCAACAATCCGCCGGAGTTGGCGAAAGTGCTGAAAGTACTGGAGAAGATCCAGAAGGAGTTCAACGACGCTGGCGGCGCGAAGAAGGTCTCGCTCGCGGATTTGATCATTCTGGGCGGCTGCGCGGCTGTGGAAAAGGCAGCGAAGCAGGGCGGCCACGACGTGCACGTGCCGTTCACGCCAGGCCGCACGGACGCGTCGCAGGAGCAGACCGACGTCGAATCGTTCGAGGTGCTCGAGCCGGATGCGGACGGCTTCCGCAACTACATCGGGCCAGGCCACGACGTACCCGCCGAGCATCTGCTGATCGAGCGCGCCTTCCGGCTGACGCTGAGCGCGCCCGAGATGACCGCACTCGTCGGCGGCTTGCGCGCGCTGAACGCGAATACCGGACAGTCGAAGCTCGGCGTATTCACCACCCGGCCGGAGACGTTGACGAACGACTACTTCGTGAACCTGCTCGACATGACCACGGAGTGGAAGGCCACGTCCGACGCCGCAGACACCTTCGAAGGCCGCGAGCGCGGATCGGGGAAGGTCAAGTGGACCGGCAGCCGTGTGGACCTGGTCTTCGGATCGAACTCAGAGCTCCGCGCGCTGGCGGAGGTCTACGCGAGCAACGACGCGAAGGACAAATTCGTACGCGACTTCGTGACGGCGTGGAACAAGGTGATGAACCTCGATCGCTTCGACATCAAGAACCCGAACGCCGCGCGAGTTGCTGCCGTCGCGTAGTCTCATCCTCAACACTCAGGTTGGTCGACGAGGCCAGCCTGAGTGTTCCGAACTCGCACACACAAACGAACAGACCAGCTTGAGTCTTCCGCGTTAAGGAGGCTCATGTCCGCTAAAGTCCCATCGCAACCAGACGAGGACATCACCACGGCGTAACACTCGTTGGAGTGTGCAAGTTGCGTCGTTACTTCACTGTAGAATGCGCACCCCGCGCGTCTATATATGAAGACCGTCGCGAAAGCACCCGCGGTGCTCATGAACAGCCGCGACGTAGCGATTGCCACAGAGGTGTGTCACACCCTGAAGGCTGTGGGCTACAACGCGATTGCGACTGAATCGCTGCGCGACTTTTCGAAAGCGCTCCAGGCGCACGATCCCGGCGTGCTGCTCGTCGACGACGTAGGCATCATCGAACTCTGTCCGGCGGCGACCGCGTCGAACATCCCGATCATCATCGTTGCCGTCGGTGAATCCGAGGCGCGCGCGATCCGCGCGCTGCGACAGGGCGCAGTGGACTACTTTCACTGGCCCCAGGATCGTGATGCCCTCGTCGAGCGCATCCGGCAGCTTGTGCCACCGGCACAACCGGACGCCGACGAACTGACGCACGCGCTCGTTGGTGCAAGTCGAGCGATGCAGGAGGTCCGTCGACATGTGCGCCGCGCGGCGATGACCGACTGCAATGTGCTGCTGGTCGGCGAAACAGGCACGGGCAAGGAGCTGGCGGCCGGATTTATTCATGGGTTGAGCCGTCGCGCCTCGCGGCCGATGGTCAGCATCAACTGCGCGGCCATCCCGGACACGCTTCTCGAAAGCGAATTGTTCGGCTACGAGCGCGGTGCGTTCACGGGGGCGCTGGCGGCCCACGACGGCAAACTCCAGCAGGCTCACGGCGGCACGCTGTTTCTGGACGAAGTCGGCGACATGAGCCTCGTGGCGCAGGCCAAAGTGCTCCGGGTCTTTGAATCGAAGCCGCTGTATAAGCTGGGCGGGCGCACGGCGATCACGCCCGACGTGCGGTTCGTCGCGGCGACCAACAACGATCTCGCCGCCGCCACCGCCGAACGGCGATTCAGGTCCGATCTCTATTTCCGCTTGAACGTCGCGCAGGTCCGGCTGCCACCGCTCCGCGATCGTCCGGACGACATCCCGCTGCTGGTCGATCACTTCGTCAGGGAATGCAGCCTCCGGTACGGGAGACAGCAGGAGTTGTCACGGGGCGCGCTGAAACAGCTTCTGGCCTACAGCTGGCCGGGCAACGTGCGCGAACTGCGGAATCTGGTCGAGGCCACCTTCGTCAACACCTCGTCACGCTGGATGTCCTGGTCCGATCTGCCGTACTCGTTCCGCAACAGCATGCCGGCACCGCTCGAAGAAGAAGAGCGTGGCGACCGTGAGCGGTTGCTGTCTGCTCTTGCCGAAACCAAGTGGAACAAGAGCAAAGCGGCCGATCGCCTGCACTGGTCACGGATGACGCTGTACCGCAAGCTGGCCAAGTACGGCGTGGCCGATGTGCCGCAGAAACCGTAACACCCTCTCTCGGACTGTAACGCCGGCAGGCGGCCGATGTGACGGTTCCTGTGTCACACCCCCGTGAGCGGTCACGTCACGCCCGTGTCGTGACCGCGCGGTAACGCATAGCGGTCACACGGGTTGTCCGTCTTCCGCGCGGCCGTAGATGAGATGTCCCGGCTCTTGCACGATCGCGCGCGTCCCATGTCGGATCCCGACGGCAAATACGCGAACTATTTCGATATCGGCGTCAACGTGAACGAAGTGGTCATCGATTTCGGCCAGTGCTATGGCCACGGCAGCCTGCCCAGCGTACATACGCGCATCGTCACCACGACCGCGTACGGCCGTGAGCTGCTGGCGCTGCTGGCGCGCTCGATCATGGCATTCGATGAGACACCGGAGGACGCAACAGAGCCGTCATGAAGGACCACGCCGTCCTCAAGATGTACGAGCCACTCGCGGGGGATGCGTCCATTCCCAACTGGCAGGACTTCATCAATGACAAGTCCGTCATCCGCGACACCGTCAACGCGGAGGTCGATCGCCTGCTGCGCGAGCTGGGGCTTAGTGTGTGGGTGACCAGGGAATACAAACCGGCTCAGCTGGCCTGGAGTGCGGACGAGCGGCGGGAAGGGCTCGATCGCACCTATCGACTGGTGTTCCAGCAGGATTACGAACTGCCCGAAGACTTCGTCGATCGTCTGCTTCACCTGCCTTCAGTGGAGATGGCAAGCAGGCTGTCCGTCGGGTCGGCGCGCCTGCCAAAACCGGAGATCTCGACGCAGGCGTCGCTGGCTCCGGATGTCGGCGATCTCATTCATCTGCGCTATGCGCAGTCCATTACGAAGGGCGAACGCAGCGTCCGGATCGCCGTGCTCGACACGGGGTTGAACCTGAGCCACAAAGAGCTGCAGGGCAAGGTTGGAGCCTCGGCTGATTTCGTCGATCTCGAAGGCCTGAATACGTCGGACTTCATCGGCGATGTCGCCGGCTACGACGATGTGCCGGAGGACGAGGTCGGCCACGGGACACATGTCTCAGGCATCGTCGCCGGCCGCGGCATCGAGATGAACGAGGGTGTGGCGCCCGGCTGCACGATCATGGCTGTGCGCGTCCTGGCCACGATGAAAAGCGGGACGCGGTTTGTCGGCGCCGGCATCATCGACAACATCAACGCCGGCATCAAGTGGGCGGCGGATAACGGCGCCGACGTCATCAACATGAGCCTCGGGATCAAGCACACCGGCGGCGGGCTGCCCCATGAGGACGTCATTCGCTACGCGTTGAGCAAGAACGTAACCGTGGTGGCGGCGAGCGGCAACGACGGTACTGCGGAGCGGTACTATCCGGGCGCGCTTCCCGGCGTCATCGCTGTCGGCGCCGTCGATCAGGCGGGCACCGTGGCGCCGTTCACTTCTTACGGCGCCAACATCGCCGTCGTCGCACCGGGCGTCAACATCTACAGCTCCTACGCGCACAACACCTACGCGTTCGCATCCGGCACCTCACAGGCGTCGCCGTTCGTGTGCGGCATGGTGGGACTGATGAAGTCGTACGCGAGGCAGCTGGGGCGCAGGTTGAGCAACGGCGACATCAGAACGATTCTGCGCGACACCTCAGACAAGGTCGATACCCGCCTCCGGAGTGAGCACGCGGGCTACGGACTCATCAACATGGCGGATGCATTCAAGCTGCTGGCTCACGAGCTGGCATAGAAGGCAGGTTATTCGAATGGCGAGCAACTTGACGACGGTCGACGAAGGCAACAGCGGATTCGTGCTCCGGCGGTCGGTGGGATCCGGTTTCGTGTCCGACATCGACCCGGTGGCGAAAGGCTTCCTTGACGAATTGAACGATCTGCTGGAGAGGGCGATCTTCAAGACCGAACCCCCGGCCGTGCCACACGTCGAGGATGCTGAGGACGAGGCGCTCGCGAAGTACGCGCTCAAGCACCCGGACCCAGCCACGCAGTCAGCGATCCTCGCGACGCACAACAGCGCTCGTGGCAGCAGCCTGTCGCTCGAGAACGCGTTCGACAAGACCTCGCTCGACAAAGGCCTGATCAAGATCATCAAGCAGTTGCTGAAGGACGCCCGGGACAAGGCGTCCAAGCATCGGACGCGGGTCACGCCCGACATCGTCGCGCTCCTCAAGAAGGAACTGACTGCCGCCAAGAGCGACGACGTGAATGCCCTGCCCGACGCGCGCTGGCTGAAGGACAGTCTGGCGTGGAGTGTCGCGAGCGCGCCAACCGCCGCCGACCAGCAGACGCTGACGGACTACATCGACAGCCAGCAGGAACTGGCGGCACTGAAGTACGAGTTCCACGAGCGACTGCAGAAGAACTGGGGCAGTCTGAACGATAACGTCAAGCTCGTCCTGATGGAGCGGTCAGCGATCCAGGACTACGTCGTCGCCACCGCCTATTTTGCGTACGGCGTGCGAGACATCAACGCGTTGATGAATTTCGCGTTGAAGGGCAAGAACGGCTTCAATGCCGTTGTCGACTATGCGGCGGTGAGCGCTGCGCGAGCCCTGGTCAATCGCGAGAAGTTGAGCGTCCCCGACATCGACAAGGACGTCAGCCCCGTGATCGATGCACTCAAGAACCCGGATCCGGACAAGAAAGGAGTCAACATTCCGCTGACGAAGGTCGCTTTCAACAGCGCGGCCAAAGCGGTCATCAATCCGCACATCTTCGATCTGTCCTACACGCAGCTCCTGGACGGGTTCCTCAAGAAGAACAAAATCGAGAACGACAAGACCATCAAGAAGATTCGGCCGCTCGTGCTGCAGTACATCAAGAACTCACTGGTCCCCGTCACCTCCACCAATGCGGACAGTGTGATTCCGCCGATGATCGCCCAGGCGCGAAGCTCGGTTGCGTACCAGCAAGTACAGGAGGAACCGGGCGACGTCGACAAGCTCGAGGCGGAGCAGGACTTCGACATCGACCTGTTCGACGACACCGATCCGCAGCAGGAGATCAGTGAAGCGGCGGTCAAGTGCGCCGCGCAGCTGTTCTACGGCATGGTGCTCGGCGACGAGCTCGATATCTTCAACGTCATCAATTTCTTCACGCACAAGTACCTCGTGCGCGGGCACATCGAGATCCAGGATCGCCGCCTGCGTGACGACCTGCAGATGTACGTCTTCAGCGGCAAGTTCACGGATCTGAAGACCGGCAAGATCGTCGATCGCACCCGGCCGGCCGAGCGGCAGATGTTCTACAGCCAGGTCTTCAACTACGGCAGCGCACCCGGCGCCGACGACATGATCATCCGCAACGACGAGTACCAGCGCCTGTGGAAGGTGCTGATGCTCGAGTCGGCGCGGTATCTCGAGCGCGCGCAACTGAGCCCGAACCCCAACACATTCGTGTCAAAGACCAATGTGATGCAGGCGGTGGAGGACCTTCAGTACAACCTGTCCAGCCATTGCGTCGGCATGGCCACCGTGATCTCGCCGCTCATTCACGCGGAACTCGACTTCGTCATCCGCCGGATCCTGATGCGCGACGAGGTGAAGCGGCAGGTCGCTCCCGCGGGAGGCAGCTGGTGGCGTGTCGTCGAAAACCTCTACATGGCGATGAAGAACACGCGGCCGAAGGCGACCATCCTCTACAACAAGGCGAAGCTGGGCAACTCGATCATCCGCAAGATCGCCGAATACGACCCGGGGAAGTTCGAGGACAACGCGGTCTTCTCGTCGTTCATCAGCGACGTCGACGCGTTCATCACCACACAAAGCATCCTGCAGGAGGCGCTGACCGACGACCTGAAGAAGAGCGACGAGGACGAACTGGCGGCGCCCGGGCCGATGAACGGCTCCGGGACTGTGTCGTCAAACGGTTCTGGCTCGGCATCCAGTGCGGGTGACGCGCGCGACGACTGGGACTTCTAACGCCTCTGGCTGGGAACAACGCATATGACTGATCACGGACAGATCACGGATCGCAAGGCCCTGGCTCGTGCGAAAGCTCGGGACGTGCTCCGGCAGAGCAAGGTGTTTCCGACGCTGTCGGTCTCCGAGCAGCAGTCGATCTACTTCGACCTGGTGCAGGAGTACATGGGCAAACCGAACGGCAACGGCTCCGCGCTCGCGCGCCCGTTCGCGACCGACAGCGGCGAGGAAATGGGCTACAAGAAATACGACCCGGGCTTCCAGGGCGATACGAGAGCCTTCAAGGAGCTCGTCGACTCGGTCGATTTTCCCAAGTTTGTGGCCGATCTCCTGAAGGCGGTCTTCGACGCGAACCTGAAGGTCATGAAGACGCAGACCGACTCCTACATCAAGCTGATGAAGGAGGCGACGAAGTCCACGGCCGACTTCATCAAGAAGATCAAAGACGACGATGCGCTCGCCAAGCTGGCGGAGTCGAAGGGCGACAAATACAACGTCACCACCGAAAAGAACCCCGACGGCAGCCAGAAGCTGGCGCTGGTGAACCCGTCCGGCGACAAGGTCGATCACGACGACGCCGAGGTCAAGAAGGACATTCTCGAGACAAAGCTGGCCATGGCCAAGGAGCACCGCGCCGCACTGCGTGAGGTGCTGCTGATGGGCGTGACCCGGCTTGTGGTCGAGAAGGGCGAGATCGAAGCGGGTGTCGAGTTCAACGTCAAGGCGTCGCGCGAGAGCAAGGCGCACCACGACGACCAGAACATCAACACCACTGAAATCCAGAACGAGTATGAGTCGCCGCTTGGCGGGCTGTTCGGAGGGCCGAGCGGCAGCATGGAGATGACGAACACCAACATCCAGGTGAATACGTCGGACAAGAAGGCCACCGACGATCTGTCGGCGACCTTGAAGGGCAAAGTGAACATCAAGTTCAAGACCGACTACTTCAAGCTGGATAACTTCGCCAACATGTATGCCGACGGCGGAGTCGCGGCGCTGAAGCCGGCGGGTGCAGGCGGAGCGCCGGCACCGGCAGCGCCGGCGCGGTAAGGACATGCTGGAACCATGGCGCTGGCGATTCTGGATCTCTCAGGGTTCGGGCGCGGCGGCGTCAGGTTCCAGATCGACACGGGCACAAACAAGTACTACCGGCTGAAAGTCGGCAGGAGTATCGAGCGCAGAAACGGAATCGACTGGGTTGGCGAGCTGTTGTACGCCACGAAGATCGGCGTGAACGAGGCAGGCGGCGGGTTGTTGAACTCGTCCACCGAGATTTCGATTCCGACGGACCGCATCCAGCATGGCCATGCGTATGTGCAGCTGTTCACGTTCAAGACTCCCGAAGGCCGCTCGCCGGCGTTTTCGCGCGTTGTCAAAGTGCCCGTTGGCAGCGGCGCATTGGACGACCTGCCCGACGACGTGGCGCCGCCGGAATTGACGATGTCGATGGGTACAACAATGACGACTCCATTCAAGGCGCCGCGAACCGTCGCATGCCGTACGGCCACACAGGCCTACGCCTATCAGACGTCGTGGATGGATCTGCTGGGCGAGGTCGTCAAGGTGGCGACGCCGGTCGTCACGAAACTGCTTGCCGGCGCTGGTGGCGGTGGGACCGCGTCAGCATCAGGCGCGGGCGCGGGCGCAGGAGCGGGCGCAGGCGCTTCCTCTCCGGATTTCCTGACGCAGTTGCTGCAGGCCGTCCTCGGCGGGCTGCAGAACGTCACGCCC
Source organism: Vicinamibacterales bacterium (assembly GCA_035647075.1). Lineage (GTDB taxonomy): Bacteria > Acidobacteriota > Vicinamibacteria > Vicinamibacterales > UBA2999 > Gp6-AA40. The sequence goes on from DASROF010000245.1 coordinate 14,939, forward strand.
CAGAACGCCACGCCGACTCCGCCATCCCCGGCCGCGCAGCCGCCGGCGCCGAATCCACCCGCACCCAGTGCGAATCCGACCGCCACTCCCACACCGCCGCCGCGTTCGCAGGGGCAGTCGGTCGGGCCTGTGGTCGTTGCCAATCGTTTCGCCACCGGCAACGGGCATTTCGGAGACCTGTCGCGCCCGTTCATCTTCGGCATCGATGACATGGCGATTGCGACGCTGTTGGGGCCGTTCGTCAAGATCCTCCCGGACCTGATGAACTCTGCGAACAAGAAGCGTGTGGAATTGAAGCAGGCGCAGAACGCGTTGATCGGCGGCATCATGTCGGATATCAACCGGCGGCTGCTCGTCGACAAGCTGATCGAGGCGCAAAAGCAGGCGCCCGCCGCCCAGCCCGGCGCTCCTGGCGCTCCAGATCTGAATCAGTTGATTCAACTGCTCCAACAGGCAGGCGACGGCGCCGCGGCGCAGCAGCAGTCACTTCCTGCTGCGGCCATGTCCAGCGTCGCGTTTGCCGGCCCGCGATCGTTCGTGTTGAGCAGTCGAGCGATTCTGTCCTTCATCACCGGGGAGCCGGTGAAATGGAATGGCTCGTCGAAGCTGTTGTACGCGAAGAATCAGCCGCTGCAGTTCAACGTGAAGTTCGCCGTCGGCGAACCGGTGCCGCAACGGCCGCTGCCGAAGGCGCTTCTCAAGCTGACATTCAAGGACAGCACCGATCAGACTGTCTGGCTCGAAAAGACGGTTCGGCAGAAGGACCTGGCGCCCAACGCGGTGATGTCGGTGCCGGTGTCGCCGGAAGATGCCGCGCGCCTTCCAGTCAACCGGCCGGTTGCCGTCCTCGCCGAACTGCGATGGCCCGCGAAATCCGGTCCTGCGCACCAGGCGCTCGGCGGCTGCGACGTCGTCTTCGTCAACCAGTTCTTCCTCGCTGCTCAGGGAGCCGCGGTGTCACCAGAGCGCGAGCTTGCGGACATGAATCAGTTCCGCGCCTTCTGGAACAAGGTCTGGGAATCGCCGTCGCTGGACGCGACCCGCGGATCCGGAGACGAGAAACAGTATCTATGGGAGCTCGACGTCAACGCGAAGTACACGGTGCTGCTGGCGCCGGACCACGACGCCAACGGTCTGATGGCGACGAAGGTCCTCAAGGCCAAGCCCGATCCGGAGAGCCTGACCAACAAGGTCGAAGGACGGATGAAGGCCGGCATCGAGTTGAGCGTGGCAGAAGTGAGCAAGCTTCTGTCGCTGTGGGACGCCCAGCCGCTGGACGCGGCCAGGCTCGAGGCGATCTCGACCGCCGCGTTCGCGAAGGCCAACGCGGGTGAGCTGGTGCGCAACCTGAAGCTGCGCGGCAGGGCGAGCGAACGCGGTCTCATCTGGGTGATTCCCACGTTCAAGCTGTTCGAGTTGACGCTTGGCACGGCGCAGACGAGCGATGCAACCGGGCAGATCGTGGCGGTATCCGAGGAGACCGTGCGGTTCCCGCTGCCGGTCTCGGCGCGCATCATCGGTCTGAAATCGCAGTCGTAGGAGCAGCCATGGCAGACGATGCAACCGAAGACAGCAGCCCGATCGATGCGGTCAGCGGGCCGGACGCGCCGGAATATACCTTCGAGGGGTACGAGGTGGACTTTTCCGACCTCGTGGCGCTGACGCCGGTGGCTCCTGAGACTGCGGACCAGCGCAGGACGTCATGATCGATCAGGCGTTCCGGCCGTTTGCCAGCGTGCTCGAGGAGCTGGTCTCGTTCCGCAACGAGTTCGTCGACGACGAGGCGGGCGTTCGCTCGTACATCCACACCTGCGAAATCGAACTGCCGGTGGAGCTCGACGTCGTCCGCGACGGCGACGGGCTGCAGATCGGCTCGACGCCGCCGCTCTATTACGTCAACACCACGTTCCTGCCGTCGTTTCATCGCGTCCGCTTCACGGTCCAGACGGCGGAGCACTCCGATGGCGACTGAAAACACGGCGTGGCAGCTCGAGGATTTCGTCGACTCGCTGGTCGTCGAACTGGACAAGACACGCGAGACGCTTGCCGTCAAAGCGATTAACAAGCCGCTGACCTACACAGTCAAGGATCTCGCGCTCGACCTGAATATTTTTCCCTCGTACGACGGCGATCAGATCCGTTTCATTACTGCGCAGCCGGGTCAGCAGGGTGCTTCGAAAGTCAGCATCCAGCTCGGATCGATCACCGACCAGCAGGTACGCGCCACCACCAAGATTCCCAGCGCGAAAGACGACATCAACATCAGCGACATCGATGTCGACAAGACCACGAAGAAGAAGCTGCGCAAGCTGGGCGTCAACTCGCTGCAGGACTTGAAGGAAGTGGACAAGCGTAACGTTGATCTGACGAAGGTCTCGGACAACGACATCGATTACCGCTCGCTCGCGAACCAGATTCAGAAGTCGAAGCGGAATCAGGATCCGCCGCGCGTCAACGCCGTCAGCCTCTCGCGCGACGACAGCGGGACGCCATGCCTTCTGTTGCGCGGCCGCCGCCTCGCCATCGATCACGCGTTTCGTCCGGTCGCGGTCGTCAACGGCGAGCTCGCCGAGGTGATGTCGAGCGGCGATTCCGAAATGACCATCCGGCTCGGCGACGAGCACCGGTTCGGCGACACCAACGAAGTGATCGTCACCTTTGATCCGTTTGCGGTCGTCAAGATGGACGTCAAAGCCTGATGTGGGTGCTATGGGACAGAGACTCACCGCTTCATTCGATGAACTGATTCGCAACCGCTACGGTGCGAAGGCCGCGGACGATCCGCGCTTTGCACTTCGCGTTGAGGATCTGTTCGCCAGCTACTACGGCGTGCCGTCGACATCGCAGGCGCCGCAGGGGAGCAAGGCGACGTCGGTGGTGCTGTCGCGCACCGACGACGGCGAGACGCTCCGCCAGCGAGGCGCACGCGGCCGCAACGGTCAGACACGTGCGCGCTCCGGGCAATACGTGGCGCAGCAATCGCAGTGCGGCTGCGGCACCGCGACAGGCGGCGAGTACGTCGCGCGCCGCGCCCCCTCGACGCAGCCGGTTGTGGCGCGGCAGCAGTCGATGAGTCCCGCAGAGATGGCGTTCGACGAGTGTCGGGTTGACCTCGCCGAAAA
>DASROF010000246.1:0-46957 GCA_035647075.1 Vicinamibacterales bacterium
ATGTCAAAGGCACTGATGGCCGGCGCGGTTGCCTGCGCCGATTCGGTCGTCCTCTCCTGAATCCGACCACTCAGGTACGCCACCATCGCAATGAGCGCGATGATGGAGAACAGGGCGCCGGCCATCAGTGCCTTTGACATCCGGTTGGCGGCCGGCACGGCGCCCGACGATGTGGTGACGGCCTGAGGAACCATTCCCGAGGGGAGCGCCGTGGCGCTCGGATTGTCGACCACCGCACTCACCGACGCAGCGGACACCGGCGAAACGACAGGTGCCGACGCAGACGATGCGAGGGCTCCGGCGGCCACAACGGACCGCGAGGCGACCGGGACTCGCGCGGACGATTCGGCGTCCCGCTTCAATCGCTGCAGATCGGTTCGCAGATCCAGCGCGCTTTGATACCGAAGGTCACGATCTTTCTCAACGGCCTTTCCGACGATGCGATCGAATTCGGCTGGCATCGACGTATTGACCTCAGTCACCGGCTGCGGCGAGCGGTTGAGGATCGCGTCGAAGACGACGGCCGTCGTGTTCCCGCCGAAGGCGCGCCTGCCGGTCGCCATCTCATAGAGCACGAGCCCGAACGAGAACAGGTCGGTGCGCGCATCGAGTGTTTCGCCGCGTGCCTGCTCGGGCGACATGTACGCAATCGTCCCGACGGTCATTCCCGGCGTGGTGGTCAGCGCCTCCGAACCCATCGTCAGGCCGTGAGAGCTGTCCGTCGAGGTCTGACCGTTCGCAACCTTCACGAGGCCGAAGTCGAGAATCTTGGCCTGCTGCCGCTTCGTGACGAAGATGTTCGCGGGTTTGATGTCCCGGTGGACGATGCCGTGGCCGTGCGCGACGTCGAGCGCGTCGGCGATCTGAATCGCGAGCGGAACGAGCGTGTCGATCGGAAGCGGACCATTGGCGATCAAGCTGGAGAGCGGCTGGCCGTCGAGAAGCTCCATCGCGATGAACTGCTGACCATCGCTTTCTTCGATCGCGTGAATGGTGCAGATGCCCGGGTGATTGAGGACCGACGCGGCGCGCGCCTCGCGCCGCAGCCGCTCGATCGCGTGACGATCACCAACCATCGCGGGCGGCAGGAACTTCAGCGCGACGAGCCGGCCGAGCGAGATGTCCTCGGCTTTGAAGACCTCGCCCATGCCTCCGGCGCCAAGTTTTTCGAGGATTCGATAGTGTGTAATCGTGGTTCCGACCATGAGACGTTCCGGTGCTGCCGCTTTCAGGCGGAAGCATCGATTCTATCGTTTTCCACGATTCACGTAGCCGTCCTCGTCGCCCTCGACGCGACACGGTTCCGTTTACAAATCTGCAACTGGAATCACGGCCTCCCCGGTCGCGGAGAAATGGCCTCTCGCGCCAGGATCGAGACGCCCGGTCGTGTTGTGCGCACCTCGAGGCGGCGGGTTCGTCGAGCCGCATCGGGATTGCTCGAGTAGTACCCGAGCACGTAGTAATCGCTGGTGTCGTTGTCGATTCGCTTCAACAACTTGTCGATTTCGTTGGTGTTGACGATCGCAAATCCGCCCGTGAGCTCTGCGAGCGTCCGCAGGCTGTTCTGCCGGGCGCGGGTAAAGGAGTTCCAATCCGACGTAGTCACGTCCAGGTCGATATCCGGACCAGCCACCAGGCCCGTGGGATCGATCGGATAGAACGTCGCGTTCGCGCGGTTTGCCGCTTTGGCAAGGTCATAGAGCTCGCCAATCAGATCTGTTGCCGACAATTCCTGGGTCGATCGTTGATCGCGATAGCTGGGGTCCGCGCGCAAGCGCTCTGCGGCGGCTTGTAAGTCGCCGCGTTCGTTCGTCGTGTCGCTGATCCCCTGCCGCTTCGCCTGCTCCTCGAGACGTCCCTCGGCAAACGGATCGAAGTCGTAGCCGCTGCTGATGTAAATGACGGTCTTGCGACGGCTCTGTACTTTCTCCAGATTCCGCATCAGCTCGTAGACCGTCGCGAAGGCGACCTGGGCACGGTGACGGAGTTCAACTGGCCCCTGTGACGTCTGCATGCCCTGGATGATTTCCCGCGGCGTTAAGGCACCTCCGCTCACGCGCTCGATTGCCGCGTTCAGCACCTGACGGTCGTAGGTAGGCTGTTCGGAGATGGATGAGTGGCCCGTGCTGACGATGCCGAACATATCGCCGTCGTGAATAAGAGACCGCAGGATCCGCTTCATCCAGTCGCGTATCCGCGGCGTATCGCGCGCCTGAAGGTGGAAATCGTCGATCACGATCAGGAAGATTCGGCCGGCCACGTCGTTCGACGGCCGCCGCTGCGGCAGGATGATCCCCGCCTGAGACGGGGCCGACGCCAGCGACAGGAGGTTGTAGACCTTACCTCCATGTGTCAAAACGAAAGACACAACTTGCTGCTTGATGCCGTCCTCGTAGACGTTGAGCTCGCCGGGTTTGAGGTTGGCGATGAACTGATTCGTCCGGGAATCGCGCGGGATGACATCGGTGGTCACGAGATCGATCGAACCCCGAAATGTCGGAGTTTGTGGCGGGTTAGCCTGCTGCGCGTGGGCGTTTTGCGTCGATTCCGGTCCACCTGCTCCAATCAGCAGCGCAATCGTCAACGAAAGGATCAGGCGAGAGGCGACGGTCGACATGGCCTTTTGACGCACTGACCGACACCGCGGCCGGGCCATTAGGGCACATGCCGGCCTGAATCCAGCTGAAGGGGAATGGAACATGCAATGCAATTCCGGCATGTACCAGTGTCCGAGTTGCCTCTACGATGAAATGTATCGAGTGCCTCGGACCACCCTCGAGCGGCTGTTGTACGTTCAATCCTATGAATGCCGGATGTGCGGTCACCGATCGCACATCGCGCGGCGTCCGCTGGCTGCGACGAAAGAATTCCTGATGTCGCGCTATTTCGTACGGATGACCAACGGACCTCGTTCCCGCAAAGAATCCTAGATCGGCATCGAGTCCCGGATCGACACAGCGATGTGCGAGCGATGTCCGTTTGTGGACGCGGCCGGGCAGCAGCTCGCCCGGCCGGCTCAGTTCTATCCTTTTACCCGAGTGAACGCGAACATCATCCCGCCTTTGACCGGTATTGGCTGAAACGCGTAGTCGGTGCCGCGGCCATGCGTGCCGACGACCGTCCATCCGCTGGCCATTCCGACTCCGGCTCCCATCATGACGTCACTGAGGAAGTGACGGTTATCGACAAGTCGTGAGGTGGCGACGTATGTGGCAGCGGCGAGCGCGGGCCACGAGCCGCGATATCCGAAATGGCGCTCAAGGACGGACGCCGCGGCGAATGCGGTTGCGGCGTGTCCCGACGGGAACGAGCAGCATTCGCCAGTAGGCCGATCGCGCCTGATCGTGTACTTCATCCCCTGGACTATGGCCTGCGAGATGATCTGTGCCCTCATCAAGTCGAAGCCGATTATCGAGTATCTGTTTGTCTGCGATTCATCAGCGGTGGGAGAAATGATGTAACGGCCCACCGCCCAGAGGCCGACCGAAGCCCCGACCTGTACATAGGCGCTGCCGACAACCTTCCCGACACTGAAGATCTTCTCCGCGGTGCTGTTGCCGACGACGTGTGTTTCGACGTAGTCGTCGGCGGGATGTGTGGCGAGGGCCAATCCGCCGCCAACGCCGAGCAGGACCCACGTCGAGGGCCGCTTCGGGAACGAGACGAAATCATGTGCCGTGTCTTTCACCAATGTGCCCCAGCCGCTGTGGTAGCGCGGGGGGACGGCGTCCTTCTTGTCAACGATTCCTGAAGGGGCGCCGGTTGCAGGAGCGCCGCTGGCAGGCGTCGGTTGCGTTGGATCCGACTGTTGCGCGGCCGGTGTCTCATTCGCCTCAGCAGGTGCCGCATCCTGGGCTGCGGCCGGAGTGACCGCGAATGCGACGAACAGCACCAGGGGAAGTACCGACTTCATGATCATCACCTCATGAAAAAGCCACTTCGCAGCGAGTTGCACAGACGATACCGATCCGGAACTCGACGACTGCCACTGAACGATTGAGATGTTCCCAGCTTCAGCCGCCCTTCCGGAAGAGCTTCGAATCTGGTACGCCGAGTGCACGACGCGCCGCGTGAGGGAGAAGCCATGAGGAAACGACTCGCAACTGCACTTTTAATTTGTGGCGGTCTTGCTGCTGCCGGCGCCGTAACGTACGCGTTCAACGATAAGGGTCTCATCGTCCATAACGGCCAGGTCATCTGTGTCGACTGGCACGGGTGGACGCAACATCAGCTGCACGGCGATCTGCCGTACGGTCCGTTTCCGTACACCTGCGACGTACCGTAGAAGTAGCGACAGCATATCGCCGCGGGTTCCTCAGCAATAGGAAGAGTCGGAACGCCCCGTGCACTCCTCTCTCGTGGGAGGTTCGGCTCGACCGCCTACGCCAGAGCTACGGCGGTCAAGAAGCCGAACATTGCAACAAAGGGGAGGCAAACGCATGAGGCGAGCACTCGCGGCCTGTGCTGTCGCGTTGTCGATGACGCTCGTTGCGTCAGCGCAGGATTCAAGCGTTAAGTCGAAGACCAAGATCAAAACCGACGACGCCAGCGTTGTCAGTCTCACCGGCTGTCTACAGCGCGACGTCACCGGTACCTATACGCTGTTCGGAACCGCCATCGTGGCGGACGATGACCTGACGACGGAGACGAAGGTCAAGACGGACAACGACAAGAACAAGTCGAAGACGACGACGACGTCGAAGACGAAAGCGGACGATGCACGCGGCACCGCCGGCACGCTGTCGACGTTCATGCTGATCCCGCGCGACACGGTGTCGCTCAGCCAGCATGTGGGTCAGCAGGTGCAGCTGTCCGCGGTCGTTGTTGACCCGGATCACAAGGACGCCGACGTCAAGATCGAGGACAAGACCACGGTTGATCCCGCGCACGGGGACGATCACACGAAGCGTTCGACAAGCAAGGTCGAAGTAGATCGCGGCGCGCACGGTCAGTTCGCGGTTGTGTCGGTGAAGCCGCTCGGCAGTCCCTGCAGGTAAATCCGAAATCCCAGATCCCACTTGGCAAACAGCCATTTGGGATTTGGGATTCGTCCGTCGCAGTAAAATGGGGCCCCTGTCTGCGGGCCCCTAGCTCAGTGGTAGAGCACCTGACTTTTAATCAGGGTGTCCCGGGTTCGATCCCCGGGGGGCCCATTTCATTGGTGATCTGGGCATAAGATCACCTGCGCTACATAGCCGCTTACTGTCGAGTTTTCCGTAACCCCATTCTTTGCCGCACGTAAGGGCGGGCCCGCCGATTGCAGTCCCCGATCGGCATGGTCAGGCTGGTCATTTCCATCGTCATGCTCGCAAGCGTTGTCGCATGCGGGGCCGTAAGCTCATCGGCGCAGAAGATCGCTGGGCCAAATCGCGGCGGGGCGTCGCGTGACGACGCGATTGCGCGTGCGCAGGTATGGTCTCCGACAGATGTGTCATCGATGGACGTGCGCACAGGGCCGACTGGCCACGGAGAGTTTCCGTTCAACGCGACGGTGACCTGCGACTACATTCCCAAAGAGCTCGCCGGTGGTTCGCCGAAGTTCGCCTGCGTGTCCGGGGACGATGAACTGAAGGTGAAATACAGCGCTCCCGCCAACGGCTATATCGCGGGACAGTCGAACGCCGAGGTGTTCGCGGAGGTTGCGGCGACGCGACTGCTGTGGGCGCTCGGATTCGGCGCAGACGCGATGTACCCCGTGCGTGTGGCCTGCCACAAGTGTCCGAGTTCGCTCGGCGGAATCGCGCGTGTCAACGACGAACGCATGTTCGATCCGGCAACAATCGAGCGGAAGATGGCCGGCCACGAGTTCGAGCCTGACAGCGGGTGGTCCTGGAACGACCTGAATGACGTGGACCCGCAGCGCGGCGGCGCCTCGGTGGCGCAGCGCGACGCGCTGAAACTGCTGGCGGTGTTTCTCCAGCACACCGATACAAAGCCACAGCAGCAGCGGCTGCTGTGCCAGGGGCCGAAGGTGCCTGCGGAAGGGCCGACGACGACGTGCGATCGGCCGTTCATGATGATCAGCGATCTGGGCCTGACGTTCGGCAAGGCCAACATGATGAACTCGAACGGCAAAGGCATGAACTACGTCGACTGGGCGTCGACGCCGGTGTGGAAAGAAGGCGAGACCCGCTGCGTGGGCAACCTGTCGAAATCGTTCACGGGCACGCTGAAGGACCCGGTAATCAGCGAAGCCGGGCGGGCCTTTCTTGCCGACCTGCTCACCAAGCTCACGGACGATCAGATCCGCGGACTCTTCGAAGTGTCGCGCGTCACGCTGCGGCTTCGCGACCCAGGGAAAGCGAAATCAGGCTTCTCCACGGTCGAGGAGTGGACAGACGTCTTCAAGCGGAAGCGGGCGGAGATCGTCAATCGCCAATGCGCGTAAGCAGCATCGTGTAATGCACGATTCAAAATGCAAAATGCAAAAAAGAACGCAGCCACGATTGGGTTTGCATTTTGAATGTTGCATTTTGAATTTCGCTACGGATGTTTGAAGTCCATCCGATCGTCTGGCTGCAGTCGTGGGCGTCACCCACGCTGACGGCGGCGATGAACGGCGTTTCGCTTCTCGGCTACACCCGCGCCTATGTCGCCGTCGCTGCACTTCTTGCCTTCGGGTTCGCCCTGCGCCCAGCCGTTCCGTTATTTGTCCTCCTCGCGCTGAGCGCGGCATTCACCGATATCGCGAAGACGGCGGCGTCAATGCCGCGGCCCGACGCCGACAGCCGGGTGCTCGCGCTCTCCATGTACGCGTCGGAGCTTCGCCAGCGCGATGCCGATACCCCCACTGAAGTAGAGGACAGCCACGGATTTCCATCCGGCCATGTCAGTGCCACGACGACGTTCGTCGTCGGGCTGGCGCTGCTCGCAGGTTCCCGCCGCAGGCGGTGGGCATTTGCCGCCGCCTGGATTGCCTTGATGGCGCTGTCGCGGATGTACCTCGGACGGCATTTTCTCGGCGATGTGATCGGCGGTGTTGGCGTCGGCCTCGCCACGGTTGCGATGGCGTGGTTTGCCATGAAGCTGGACCATCTGGTCCGCGAGTCGCGCGCGCATCACCCATGGCCGGCGCACCGCGTGATGGCGATCGCAATCGTGCTCGCTGGAGGTGCGCTCCTGGTGGGACTGCCCGACGCCGGCGATGCGGGCCGGCTGCTTGGCACCGCCATCGGCGTGCTGTACCTCGTCCATCACGACGTGTTCCGGCGGGCGACGTCGCTCCGTGCGCGTGCGTTGCTTCTGATCGCTGCAGCCGGCGGGTTCGCCGCGGCGTGGACGGTGATGTCCCTCGCGCTTGAACACGCGTCGCCGGATCGCGCCAGCGCGTTGCGTCTCGCTGCGAGCGCGCTGCCGAGTGCGGCGTTACTGATTGTGCCCGCGTGGCTTCCGGACCGCCTGCTGCGAGGAACCCTTACGCCGGTGCCTTCCTGAGGCAGTCACGAACGGCGTTGACCAGCGTCGACGGATCGATCGGCTTCCGCAAAATGCAGGCGAAATCTTTAGGGTTCAGATCGCCCGTCTCTTCACCAGTGACGATGACAATCGGAATTTCGCGCAGGTCGAGGCGCGACGTCATCTCGCGACTGACGTCGCGGCCGCCGAGACGGGGGAGTCCGAGATCGAGAACGACGGCGGCCGGAACTTCGAGCTCGATGTGACGGAGTGCGTCAACGCCGTCTTCAACCGCGACGACCGTGAAGCCCTCCAACTGCAGCATCGCTTTGTAAAGCGTCCGCAAGACCGGGTCGTCTTCGACAATCAAAACGTTGGACGTTTTGGCCGAAAACATCGTGGGTCATTGTAAAAGGAATTACTTCCGCCCCGAAAGCTGAGCCGTAGGGTTCACGCATCGCCAATCGCACCGCCAGGTTCGAAGCGATAGCCGATCTCTCGAATCGTCTGGATGTAGATCGGATTGTGCGGATCCGGCTCGACCTTGGATCGCAAGGTGGCCACACACCGATCGATGCTGCGCGGCGTCACGAATACCGAGGCGCCCCACACCGCGTTGAGAATCGTGTCGCGCGCGAGCGCACGGCCGGGGCGCGACGCAAAATAGGCGAGCAGCCCGAACTCTCGCGCCGTGAGGTCGACAGGCGCACCATCGCGCAGCACTTTGCGAGCGGTCAAGTCGATTTCACAGTTTCCGAAGCGTTGCACCGATCGGTCCGCTCCCCGCCGTCGCAGAAGCGCTTTCGCGCGGGCGATCAGCTCGCCGGTGCGGAACGGCTTGGTGATGTAGTCGTCGGCGCCCAGGTTGAGCCCGAGGATGATGTCCTCTTCCTGGCCTTTCGCGGTCAGCATCACCACCGGGACGTCGAGGCCCCGACTCCGGAGCGCGCGGCAGACCTCGAAGCCGTTCATCTTCGGCAGCATGATGTCGAGCAGGATCAGATCCGGCCGCTGGCTGAGCGCCAGCTCGAGGCCGCGCTGACCGTCGGATGCGATCTCCACCTCAAATCCCTGGCCGCGCAGCGTGTCCGAGAGCCCGCGTGCCAGTGCCGGCTCGTCTTCGACGAGGAGCAAACGCCCCTCGCTCACGCTGATGCCGCCTTGGTAGGCAGCGGCTGACCTCCCACTCGGCCCTTCCCGATCGCGCCCGGCACGTACAGCGTGAAGGTACTGCCGGCACCTTCGGCGCTCTGGACGCTCACTGAGCCGCCGTGCGCGTGTGCGATCAATTCAACGATGCTCAGGCCGAGACCGACGCCGGACGTGGCGCTCGCGAGCCGCTGATCCACACGATAGAAACGCCGGAAGATGCGCCGGTGCTCACGCGGCGGAATGCCGATGCCGTTGTCCTGCACCTGGAACGCCACATCATCATTGGCCCGTGTGACGCGTACGACGACCTGTTTGTTGTCCGTCGTGTACTTCAGTGCGTTGTCGAGCAGGTTGAGCAAGGCCGAGACGACCGCACCCTCGTCCGCGCGGACCGGTGGCAAGTTGGGCTCCAGATCGACCCGCAGATCGCAACCAGCCGGGATTCGCTCGCGAATGGCCGCGATCGCTGCGTCCACGATGGTGGATGGCGTCACCGCGGTAAAGACGAATCGCTCGCGACCTCGCTCGAGGCGCGAGAACGCCAGAAAGTTTTCGATCAGGCGTGTGAGTCGCACGTTCTCGCTGGCCAGCAGATGAAGGTAGTCGCGCGTCTTCGTCTCATCGAGCTGCGTGTCGGCCAGCAGGCCGTCCACGAGCACCCGCATCGAGGCCAACGGTGTGCGCAGTTCGTGCGAGACAGCAGCCACCAGGTCTGTCTTCAGCCGCGCGAGCCGCAGCTGTCGCCGGAACGAGCTACCGGTAATGGCCGCAATGAGTATCGTCGCCGCCAGCGCCGACGCCGCCACTGCGATATACGCCAGCGTCTGACGCCTGGCGCCAGACTCGTCGAACGGCAGCTTGTCGATCGGCTCGAAAAACGACAACTGCCACCCGGGCAGCGCGACACCCGCAGTGATGGCTTCAGCGTCGGCGTGCTCGTCCGGGGCGAAGGTGTTGAAGAGGATTCCCGACGGCTGCACTTCGTGCAGCAGGTCGTGCATCACGGCCTCGATGCGGCCGGTGCTATACAGCAGGACCGTCCTGCCATCCGCCGATGTGAAGGCCCAGACGTCGCGCAGCGCGGTCTGTTGAAACACGCCCGGCTCGAGCGCCAGTCCGCCGCGCTCGGCGATGTCGGAGGACAGTTCGAGGGCCGCCTGCGTCGGGAGCATGACGTTCCGCTCCAGCATGCGCAGCCGTTCCATCATCGCGATGCGCTGCGCGGTCGCGAGCGGTCGCGCATAGTCGTTCAACGCAGCGGCGATCGTTGCGATCTGCTGAGCGCGCGCCGGCCCTGGCTCCGCATGTTCGGCGGCGGTCAGCAGATGTTCGAGATCGGTGTCCCTCGCGACGGCGGAGGGGCCTGTTCGATCCGGAAAGACGATCCGCCCCGACTCGTCGAGCATCAGCGCACCGTCGCCCTTGTCGTCCATCATCAACTGCGCGAAGCGCTGCGTCGGATTGCCGGTACCGTTCAGTTGCGCGGCCTGCGCGTCCCACCGTGCCTCGACGCGGGAGCGCACCAGCCGCAGCTGGACACGATAGCCTTCGAGCGCGGTTCGGCGTCGTGCTTCGGTCTGCACCTGCACCGCCTCGTTCATGAACCAGAGGACGCACGCCGCCGGCAGCAGCGTCAGCAGGATGAGCAGGACGACGAGCGAAGTGTGGCGATCGCGACCGTCGGCTCGGGAAGTGAACACTTGTTAGTTGGTAGTTGTTAGTTCGTAGTTGTTAGTTCGTAGTTTTCAGTTTTCCGCCGGCATCTCGAGGCGGTCGATGACGAGCACATCGACCGACCCGCGGCCACTTTGCATCTTGAGACCGAGCTGATCTTCAAGTGCCGTGGAGATGGGAGGGAGCGCCGCGGGCGTCGAACCGTCACGAGCACCCGGTGGAGCGGCCTGAAAGTCGATGTCGAACCGGCCGGTCAATCCTGTGTTGTCGATCACCGGCTTGCCGAGCGCGCCGGCGAGCATCCCGATCAGCGGCGTGAGTTCGGCCGCGCCGGCCGTCAGGCTGGTTACTCCGCCGACGGAACCGCAGGTTGGTCGAGTCCCCGGCGGAGGTGCCGTCAACCGTTCACCGGCAAGGTTTCGCTTTCGGTTTTCCGCAATGACTTGATCGCAGTTCATCCCGGAGCGGCGCAGGCCTGGTCCAAGCGTGCCGTCGCTCCGCGCGAGCGTCAGCGTGTAGACATCCATCTCGCGGCGTTCGACGTGTGCGGCGAAGTGAAAACGATCCACCAGCAGACCGCGATAGTACGCCGGACGCTCTTCAATCTCCGGCTGGTGATCTGCCTTCGCGCTGATATCGAAAAGCGTCGTCCGGGCCCAGTCGGGCAGCCCTTCGATCCGGTAGGCGGGCACGAGGTAGCCGATCGACACGAGGCTGAAGATCGGCAGACCCATGACGAAGTGGCCGCCCGGCTGCCATTGCATCGGAGTACGCGTGCGAGACGGATTGGTCTTGACGGACACCACCTCGAACGACAGGCGAGGTTCAAGCGTGGGCCCCGCTTGCGCCGTCACGGGAATCGGCCGCAGGGCAAGGCTGACGAACAGAACGGCCGCCGACACCCCGATCGGTTTCATGCACACCTCTGAAACACCCTAGAGGTGACGTGTTACCGGATTATTACCCGCCTTCGCCGCGGCTACGGCGGGCACGCCTAATTCACCCGCGTGAGCGTGACGGGCTGCGGTTGGCCTCCAGCCTGCCGCTGCGTTCCTTCAATCACATTTCCCTTCACGACGCCCGTGAATTCCTGTTGTCCTGTGGACAACGACAGGTCATTGCCGCGCAGGCGCCCGCTGACGGTGACGGCCTGACCCTGGGGAGTCTTGCCCGAGCCGCTCAGCATCTGGTACTGCTGGGTGAGCGTGAGCTCAGCGCCGTTCTGAGTGCGCCACGTCCCGGCGATCTTGGCCGGCACGATGTTGAGGAGGACTGTGCACCAGCTCTCGCAATTCTCCAGCGTCACGGATTCATCCGGTGCCCAGTCCGGGATGCTGAACGTGTTCAACACCACACGCGTCCCGGGCCGCAGGTTGAAGATCTTCTCGCGCAGCTCTGTCAGGTTGCTGGGGAGGAGGAACAGCGCGAGCGCCGTCGCTTTCGAGAAGTCCGCCTGATACATGTCGCCCTGGACGAACTGGGCCCGCTCCGTCACGCCTTCCTTCGCGGCGTTCTTCTTGGACAGCTCCACCATATCGGGGTTGTATTCGACGCCCAGTCCCCGCGCCCCGAGTTTGGCCGCGGCAATCACGTTGCGCCCATCGCCGGAGCCGAGGTCGACGACGAAGTCCTGTGCGGTAATGCGGCCGACTTCCATCATCTTGGTGACGGTCACTTCGGGAGAGGGGACCCAGACGACGTCCTTACCCGGCTGCCCCGAAAACGGAACAAATTCTTCCTTCTGCTGTGCCGCGGCGCCGGTGGCGGACGCGATAACCAGGGCGAGCAGGAACGTGGTGAAGTGTTTCGACATGGACACTACATATACCCGAACTTGGGACTAGAATGACTCCCGCCTTCGCGCCGTCGGCGCTACGGCAGGCAAGCCTCAATGGAGGATCCATGAACAGGTCGATGCGTCGCGTCATTCCGGCGCTGTTGCTGGCGACAAGCGTAGCCACGGCCACGACGTACGCGCAGGCGCCCGCAGGACGGGGACAGGGTGCCGGACGCGGCGCCGCACCGGCTCAGCCGGCTGCTCCTGCCGAGCCGCTCAGCGCGCTCGCACCGGAGAATCTCGCCAAGCCGCGTCCGAAAGCCCCGTTCGATTTGACGGGCAACTGGTTCATCGCGGGTGGTGTACAGGGGTGGCTGTTCGGGCGGACGCCGAACGTGCTGCCGAAGCTGACCCCGGCCGCGCAGAAGCACTTCGATGCCTACGCGGCGGCGACGAAAGAGAACAAGGTCTACCGCGACGACATCGGCAAGTGCTGGCCAGCCGGCATGCCGGTGATGATGACGCGTGTCTGGCCGATCGCCATGATCCAGCTGCCGACGGCGATCTACATGATCAGTGAGTTCATGGACAGCCTGCGCACGATCTATCTCGATGGCCGACCGCACACGGATCCTGACGTCGTCGTTCGCACGTTCAACGGCGAGTCGGTTGGGCATTGGGAAGGCGACACGCTCGTGGTCGAGACGAAGAACTTCACCGACCTCGATAAGCACTGGGTTGACCAGGGGATTCCGGCGAGCAAGGACTTCCGGATGATCGAGCGATACAAGTTGATCAACAACAACACGCTCGAAGGTGAGTGGACGTTGATCGACCCGCAGAACTGGGAAGGCGAGTGGAAGGGGACGCGCCGGTGGAATCGCGTCACCGACCACGACATTCAAGAGGTTGAGTGTCTGCCGGATCTCAATGAACATCTCCAAAGCACATCGTCGAGCGTGCATGTTCGCTGAGGTGCGATTCGTGCGAGAGGTGCGATCGGTGCAAGAAGTTTGGGAGGACAAATGAAGAGGCTGCTCATCGCGTCGACGCTCGTCGTCATGTTCATCGCGCCTGTGTTTGCGCATCATTCGCCGGCGGCGTTCGAGGCGTCGAAGTCGATCACGCTCACCGGAACGGTCAAGGAGTTCCGCTGGCAGAACCCGCATACGTGGATCGAGGTCAACGTTCCGAACGAGAAGGGCGAGCAGGTGCTGTGGGCGTTCGAGCTCACGAGCCCCACGTATCTCGTTCGCGCGGGCTGGAAGTCGAACACGCTGAAACCGGGCGACAAGGTGACGATCTCGGGCCGGCCGCTCAAGTCGGGCGAACCGGGTTCGGCGATCTTCACCTCGGTCACGCTGGCCGACGGGCGGACGCTCGGCGAACGGCCGGCGCGGCTCGGCGGCGAGGCGAAATAGTCAGTGTCCGGCTTTAGCCGGACCAAATCGGAGCCGTCATGAATATGTTTGGTCGGACAGCGATCGCGGGCGCATGCGCCGCAGCGTTCGCGCTCGCATCGGCGACGCTCGTGGCGCAAGGTCGGGGACAGGCCGCCGCCGCGCCGCCCGCTGAGCCTCTGAGCGCGCTGGCGCCGGAGAACCTGTCGAAGCCGCGCCCGAAGGCGCCGTTCGATCTCACGGGCAACTGGTTCGTCGACACCAGCTCCGGGCCCGACGCCTGGCGCTTCGGCCCGCCCTATCCCAAGCTCACCCCCAAAGCGCAGAAGGAATACGACACGGGGATGAAGCTGCTGAAGGAAGGGAAGGTCTATAAAGACGACATCGGTCAGTGCTGGCCAGCCGGCCTGCCGCTGATCATGACCCGCTACTGGCCGACGGCGATGATTCAGGTGCCGACCGCGGTCTACATGGTCAGCGAGTTCATGAACAGTTTCCGCACGATCTTCCTCGATGGTCGCGCACACACCGATGCCGACGTCGTCGTGCGCACGCCCAACGGCGAATCAGTCGGCCACTGGGAGGGCGATGCGATGGTGGTGGACACGCGTTATTTCCGCGGCGATCACCACTGGATGGATCAGGGTGGTGCGTCCATCCCGGCAGGCGAGCAGCTGCGCATCGTGGAGCGGATCCGGCTGCTGCCGGGCGGCAAGCAGCTCGAGATCGCCTACACGATGACCGACCCGGAGAACTGGGAAGGCGAGTGGAAGAGCACCAAACGATTCAACCGGGTGAACGACATCGACATTCACGAAGTCGAGTGTCTGCCCGATCTCAACGACCATCTGAAGAGCACTCGATCCAAGACTCAGGTTCAATGAGGCGCCGATGACTCGAAGTCTTCTCTGGGCACTCGTCGTCGTGCTTGTCGCCGCGGCGCCCTCCTCTGCGCAGGTCAGCTTCGTTGGCGACTGGAGTGGCCGCTATCACGAGGATCAGCCCGATCGTGTGCCGGGAGAGGAACCGGGCGACTTCAGCGGCATCCCGCTGAACGACGCGGCGAGAAGGTTCGGCGACGCATGGGACGTGGCGAGGCATTCGGTGCTCGAGCATCAATGCGCCCCGTACACGCTGCCGTACATGTTCTTCGGCCCGAATCAATTCCGCATCTGGGAGGAGCGACAGCCGGACACGCAGGAACTGGTCGCCCTCCAGATGTATCTCGGCACCTACCAGCAGCGCCGGACCATCTGGATGGATGGGCGGTCACATCCGCCGGAGTACGCGCCGCATACCTACATGGGGTTCTCGACTGGTGAATGGAACGGCGACATCCTGACGATCACGACGACGCACATCAAGGCTGGGTACTACCGGCGCACCGGCGTGCCGCAGAGCGATCGGTCCACCGTCGTCGAGCACTGGATGCGCCACGGCAACCTGCTGTCGCAGGTCACGATTGCGACCGACCCGGTGTATCTCACGGAGCCGTATATCCGCAGCCAGGAATTCGCGATGATGGACCGGAACAACACGAACTGGCTGTACAACTGCGAATACGCGATGGAGATCCCGACCGACAAGAACGAGGTGCCGCACTTCCTTCCCGGTCAGAATCCGTTCATCGGCGAATTCTCTTCTCGCCATGGGATGCCCGAAGGCGGTGTCCGCGGCGGCGCTGAAACGCTGCTGCCAGGCTGGCAGCCCGGCGCCAAGCCGGCGCCACCGCGGCCGAACGTCAACGGCGGCTTCAGGGCTGAAGACCAGCCATCGAAGCTGGCCGCGGGAGAAGTGAAAGCCGTCCCCGTGCAGGGCAACGTCTACATGATCGTCGGCGCCGGAGCCAACATCGCGGTGCAGGTCGGCCAGGATGGCGTGCTGGTGGTGGATGCCGGATCGACTGGCACAAGCGAGAAGGTGTTGGCGGCCATCAAGGGGATTGCTCCAGACAAGGAGATCCGGTGGATGGTCAACACGACGTTCCGGCCTGATCACACCGGCGGGAACGAGGCGATCTCGAAAGCGGGACGAACCGTCAATGGCAACACCGCCGACATCATCGCGCATGAGAACGTCGCTGCGCGGATGATCAAGGCGGGCGTCCCCGACTCGAGCCGGCCATTCAAGACGTACTTCGAAGAGAACCGCGACTTCCCGTTCAACAACGAGCCGGTCCTGATCTTTCACCCGGCGTCCGCGAATACCGACATGGAATCGATCGTGATGTTCCGCCGGTCGGACGTCATTGCCGCGGGCGACGTCTACCGGACCGACAGCTTCCCGCTGGTCGATCCCGACAGCGGCGGTACGACACAGGGCGTCATCGACGCGCTCAACTACATCCTGGCGCAGGCCGTGCCCAGCAAGAACCTCGAGGAGGGCGGTACATACGTCATCCCCGGTCACGGCTACATCAGCGACGAGCACGACGTGGTGATGTACCGGGACATGATGGTGATCATCCGCGACCGCATCAAGGACATGGTTGACAAGAAGATGACCCTGGAGCAGGTGAAGGCCGCGCGCCCTGCGCTCGATTACGAGGGACGTTACGGGGCCGAGACTGGACCGTGGACGACGGCGATGTTCATCGAGGGGATTTACAAGGATCTGTCGGCAGGCCGGAAGCCGGCTGCGACGAGGAGCGCGAGATAGATGTTGCTGCAGCCATTACGTGGCTTCCGCTGTCGGGCGGAAGCAGCTTGCATCTGCGCGGCGGTGATTGTCGCGCTCGTCGCGTTCGGACGCTCTGACGTTGCGGCGCAGCGGGGCGCCGGCGGTGCGCCGCAGCGCGGCGGAGGGCCAGGGACGCAGACCGCGCGCGCCCGCGGCCCCGTGGACTTCACGGGCACGTGGGTCTCTGTGGTGACCGAAGACTGGCGGTGGCGGATGGTCACGCCGCCGAAAGATGCGAGCGCGACGGCGAGCATTCCAGTCAGCGGTGAAGGACGGAAGGTCGCGGCCGCGTGGGACCTCGACGCCGATAACAAGGCCGGCAATCAGTGCAAGGCGTTCGGCGCCGGCGGCATCATGCGGCAGCCTGGACGGATCCGTATTTCGTGGCAGGACGACAACACGCTGAAGCTCGAGTTCGACGCCGGTACGCAGACGCGGTTACTGCAGTTCGATCGCAACGCGCAGCCGCCCGCAGAAAAGACGTGGCAGGGCTTTTCACGCGCCGATTGGGAAGGACCGGGCGTCGGTCGGGGAGCAGCGCCGGTTGGCGATAGCCGCGTGACAGGAGGCGGGTTGCCCGGCGCCTCCGGCGTGCCCGGCGGCGGTGGCCAGGGGCTGCGTGGCGGTCCTCCGCCACGGGGTCAGGGGCGCATCAATACCGGCGCCGACATCAAGGTTGTGACAACGGGCTTCCGCGAGGGGTACCTGCGCAAGAATGGCGTGCCGTACAGCGAGCAGGCGGTAATCACCGAGTACTTCCATCGTCTGCCGACGCATCCGAACGGCGACAACTGGCTTGAGGTGATCACGCTCGTCGAGGATCCCCGGTATCTTTCGCAGCCGTACACCACCAGCACCAACTTCCGTCTCGAGGCGAACGATGCCTTATTCAAGCCGACGCCGTGTCAGACCGCACCGCCGCTGCCGGTGAAGCTGCCGACGAAGCCGACTCCGCTGCAGTAGAGGCAGAAGACGGACTTTCCCTACCAGATCCTCGACGACGTCGCGCATAGACCGTGGCCGCTGCCCAGCGGCGCCTGGATCATGACGCAGAGCTGGCACGACCTGTTGTTCGCGCACTGGCCGGTCGATGCGCGCATGCTGCAGGAGAAGCTGCCGTCCGGGCTGCCACTGGATACGTTCCAAGGGCAGGCCTGGATCGGGGTCGTCCCGTTCCGGATGACGAACGTCGCGCCGCGGGGTGTGCCGGCCGTCCCATTCGTCTCCTCCTTCCTCGAGTTGAATGTCAGGACCTACGTGACCCTGCATGGCAAGCCGGGCGTCTATTTTTTCAGCCTGGACGCCAACAGCGCGATCGCCGTTGCCGCGGCGCGGACGCTGTTTCAGCTGCCGTACTTCGCCGCCTCGATGTCCGTCGAGGTCCGCGACGGACACTTCGTCTACACGAGCACTCGCGATACGCGGATCGAGGGCGTCGCGCAGCTGGCAGCGACCTATCGGCCGATCGGCCCGGTCCAGATCGCGCAGCCCGGATCGCTCGAGCATTTCCTCACCGAACGGTATTGCCTGTATACGGTGGACCGCTCGTTCCGCGCCAAGCGGCTGGAGATTCATCACTCGCCATGGCAGCTGCAGGCAGCGGAGGCGACCATCGCCGTCAACACAATGACCGACGCCGCGGACATCCGGCTGCCGGTCAGGGCGCCGCTGCTGCATTTCGCGCGGCGGCAGGACACGCTCGCCTGGCCGAGCGGTCTAGTTAGTAGTTAGTAGTTGGTAGTTAGTAGTTGGTAGTCGGTAACTAGTGCAGTTGGCAGAAACTGCGTACTTGACCCAGGCGGAACGTTGCAGTGTCTGCAACATCGAGACGCGCCTTCTGAAGCATTCCTAGAAAACTCGAGTGTGAACGAGATCTGCATTGCAGCACGCCATGCTGAAAAGCAGTTCGTTCCGTGATCTCGTGGTGTGGCAACGATCCATGGATTTGGTCGAGCAGATCTATGAAATCAGCAAGCGCTTCCCGGCTGACGAAAGATTCGGGCTCACTTCTCAGATCCAGCGCGCCGCTGTATCGGTACCCTCCAACATTGGGGAAGGATCCCGACGAAAAAAGCGAAACGTTTTTCGACACCTTCTTGATATCGCCCTCGGCTCTCAAGCCGAAGTGGAGGTGCAACTCGAGATCGCGTATCGACTGAAGTTCCTTTCAGCAGCCGATTACAAACGTACCCAAGCGGCCGTGGAAGAAATCGGACGAATGTTGAACGGCCTGATCACGTCGATCAGGCCGGACCAACAGGTCTGAACCGGGCCAACTACCCACTACCAACTACCCACTACCAACTACTCACTACCAACTACCAACTACTCACTACTCACTCCGTAACATCCGAGCTAACATCGCGCGGGCTTGCCATTCGATACAACCAGGTGGAGCGTGATTGCCGCGGCGCGGGGGACCGATCCCGACGCTGCGCGCGCCGCGCTGTCCACACTTTGTGAAGCGTATTGGTACCCGCTCTACGCATATATCCGGCGGTGGGGCGCCGATTCGGATGCTGCGCGCGATCTGACGCAGGCCTTCTTCACGTCGCTCCTCGAGCGCCGCGATATCGAGCATGTCAGTCCCGATCGCGGTCGCTTCCGTACCTTCCTGCTCGCGGCGGCCAAACATTTCCTGATCAATGAGGCTGTGCGCGCGCGAGCGGCCAAGCGCGGTGGCGGCGTCCCGCCGATTCCGCTTGCCTTTGACGAGGCCGAAGGACGCTATCAGTTCGAGCCCGCCGACCAGGCGACACCGGAAACGCTGTATGAACGACGCTGGGCGCTCACCCTGCTCGAACGGGTCATCGTCGTCGTGCAGACGAAGTGGCAGCACGCGGGACGCGGGCCGGAATTCGATGTGCTCAAGGCCGGCCTCCTGGGCGAGGGACCCGCCGGGGGATACGCAGCGGCCGCGCGGCAGCTAGGAACCACCGAGGGAGCGGTGAAGGTCGCGGTGCATCGGCTGCGCAAGGCCTTCCGCGCCGAGCTGCGGGCGGCCATCGCCGAAACGGTCTCGGACCCTGACGAAATCGACGAAGAGCTCAGGTACCTCGAACGGGCGCTCAGCCAGTAACCTTTCCGCCGCCATTTTTCTTATTCCAACGAGGAGGGAGTCGATGGGCAAAGGTGTAACGGTGCGGGATGTTCTCCTGGCCATCCTGATCATTGCGATCGTGGGAGCCGGCGTCGGCGCCGTGCTGGGGTTCTCCCAGAGCCGTTTCGGTTTATCCCAACCCGTGCGGGTGGCGATCATCGCTGCCTTCTCGGCACTCGCGGCGCGCTTCGCTCAGGTCTTCGTGATGCGGCGGGTGAAGAGTCGTTCGGCCCGGCCCTGACATTGAGATGACGATGACCTCCTGCCCGCGCTGCGGCCGTCCGCTTGCCGCCGACGCCCCTGCCGGCCTCTGCGGCAGTTGTCTCCTCGCGGCATCCGCCGAGACGATGGTCTCCGGTTCAATCGAGAGCATGGCAACGATGTCGTCGGGGTCGACCGACAGCATGGCGACGATGTCGTCGAAGTCGACCGACAGCATGGCGACGATGTCGTCGGCCGTGGGCTCGGCCGGTCCGGCGGCACCTGCTCCGACGCTGGAGCCCGGGACGGAGTGGGGACCCTACCGGATCGGGCGCCTGCTGGGGCGCGGCGGAATGGGGGAGGTCTACGAAGTGGACCACCTCGCCTCGGGCCGTCGCGTTGCGCTGAAAGTGCTGCGCAGCCGGCTGCAGTCCCAGGACGAGCGCGCGCGATTTTTGCGCGAAGGGCAGCTCGCAGCGTCGGTGAGCCATCCCCATACCGTCTACATCTTCGGCAGCGAGGAGATCGGTGGCACGCCGGTCATCTCGATGGAACTGCTGACGGGTGGGACGCTGAAGGATCGCGTGACGGCCAACGGGCCGATGCGTCCGGCCGAAGCGGTCGCCGCGGTGATGGATCTGATCGGTGGCCTCGACGCGGCAGCCGCGGTCGGAATCCTGCACCGCGACATCAAACCGTCGAACTGCTTCATCGATCGGGATGGCGTGGTGAAGGTTGGCGACTTCGGGCTCTCGATCTCCACGCTCGCGCGCGACGTGCATCAGCAGCTCGTCACCTCTGGGTTCGAAGGGACGCCTCAGTTTGCACCGCCGGAGCAGCTGCGCGGCGAGCCGCTCGACGTTCGTGCCGACATCTACGCGGTCGGAGCGACGTTGTACTACCTGCTGACCGGTCGCGCGCCATTCGATGCGCCGGATCTGCCACAGCTGTTCACGAAGGTCACCACCGAGACGGCTGTTCCCCCGCGTCAGCTGCGGAGTGATATTCCGGCGCGACTCTCCTCGCTGGTGATGCAGTGTCTGTCAAAGACACCGGCCTCCCGACCCGCGTCCTATCCGGCGCTTGCCGAGGCGCTGCGTCCATTTGTCGCTCGTGACGACAAGCCAGCGCCGCTAGTGCCGCGCGTGCTGGCCGGCGCGCTGGACGCCTGGGTCATCGTCGGTCTTCCGGTCGGTTTCGCTTCGGCACTGCTCGTGGATCCGCTCGCGGGTGATCCCGCGATCACGGTCGCCGTGACGCACTGGTCGTGGGTGGTGAGCTTCCTCTATTACCTCGTCCTTGAAGGCACGATCGGTACGTCGTTGTGCAAGCGCCTGCTCGGCCTGCGTGTCGTGTCTGCTGACGGGACAGGACTGTCCTGGCGGCAAATCGCGATCAGAACGACGGTGTTCTACGCGCCGAGCATCGTTCTTTCCGTGGTGCTTACGGGCGGGTTCGCGGCCGACTACAGCCAGAGGCCGCGCTCGAACGGCTGGTCGGTGGATGTGCCGCGAGCGGCGACGCTGATCGCCGGCTTTGCCATGTTCTTCGCGACGGCGCGGCGTCGTAACGGGTGGACCGGCCTGCACGATGTCCTCAGCCGGACCCGCGTGGTCGCGCGACCTGTTGCCGCCGACCGGCATGCACGCGGAGTTCAGCCGGCGCCTGCGCCCGCGGTGCTTGCTCCGAACGCCCGCCACTATGGTCCGTTTGTCGCCATCGACCAGGCCGAGCACGGTCCTGGTTCGGTCGTCCGCGCGTTCGATCCGGTGCTTCGTCGGCAGGTGTGGATCGAGGTCAAGGAGTCGTCTGCGCAGCCGATCGGCAGCGCACGTCGCGATCTCGCTCGTCCAGGACGCCTGCATTGGCTGACCGGAGGCCGCTCGGCAAGTGAGAGCTGGGACGCGTACGAAGCCCCGGACGGCGGCGGCTGGACAGACACGGTTGCGGCCAGCACGTGGCGGCAGACCAATCTCGAGCTGCTGGATCTGGTGAATGAGCTCTCGACCGCGGCTGGCGATGGCACGCAGCCGGGGCTGGCGCTCGACCGCATCTGGAAGCGCGACAACGGCCGGATCGTGCTGCTGGATTTTGCGCCACCCGGTGCCGTCAGAGGCGCTGCGAGTCTCACACCCGAGCAACTGCTGCAAGCCGCGGCGAACCGCGTGCCCCGTGGTGCCTCCGAGCCTGGCGTTCTCCCGCTCTCGGCCCACACGTTTCTTGAACGATGGTCCGGACCCACGGTGGCAACGCTCGCCGACGCGCGCCAGGCTCTGATGACGATGGCGGGGGCGCCGAATTACGTGCACTGGTGGCGCCGTGGTATTCCCGGCACGTTGGTGGCTGCGCCCGTGGCGCTCGTGCTGCTCGTCACTGCGGTCATCGTTCCATCGCTCGCGAGATTCCAGAGTTCCGAGACGATCGCGATGATGAACCTCCTGGGCTCACTGCAGAGCACGACGCTGGCGGCAGACAGCCCGTTTCGTCGGTCCGAGGTGCGCAGTGCGACGGAGGTTGCCGTTGCCGGCCACTATGGGAACCTGATTCGCGACGACGCGTTTTGGCAGGCGGGGGTCGTGCGGTCGCTTGCGCCGGAGTACCGTCCGTCGGCGGAGGACATTCTGAAGCGGCATCCGGACGTCTCGGCCGCTCAGCTCGCGGAGGCTGACAGAGTCCTGAACGCGGCTCGCGAAGAACAGGATCGGCTCCGCGGCAGTCCGCGCAAGGAGCGCAGCATCATCGAGCTCAGTGGCGTGATCATTTCGACCGTCACGGCTCTCGCGTTGGCGCTGGTCCTCGTCGTCTGCGCGATCTCGTCGCTGCTCGTGCCGGGCGGTCTCGTGTCCCGGAATCTCGGTCTCGCAACGGTGACTCGCTCGGGGCGAGAAATCTCTCGTGTGCGATCCCTGGCGCGCGTCCTGATTGCAGGGCTTCCCGGAATTGTCTGGTTCGCTTATCTGGCGTTCTCGCCGCGAGTGCAGGGCTTCGTGCCGGCGCCGCCGAGACCGATCACAGCCACCGTCATCACGCTGAGTGTGCTGGCAATCGGCTTTGTGTGGACCGTCGTGCGCCGCACGCGCGGCCCGCACGATCTGCTGACCGGGACGTGGGTAGTTCCACGCTAGCTAGTTAGCTAGTTAGCTAGTTAGCTAGTTAGCTAGTTGGCTAGTTAGCTAGTTGGCTAGTTAGCTAGTTGGGTAGTTGGGTAGTTGGAGTTGGTTCTAATCGCCCTCGGGTTGCAGGGACATGATCAAGCCGTTCAACATTCGACCGATTTCCTCAACCGCCGTTTGAGTCCGTTTGTACTCGGCGGCGGAAAGAAACCGGAGCCGATAAGCGATCTCGAGCTGCACTTCGACTTCGGCCTGCGATCCGATTGCGATATCCAGATGGTTGAGGAACACATTTCGTTTCTTCCGTCTGGATCCTTCGCCGATGTTCGATGGAACGGAAACGGCGGCGCGCCTGATCTGCGCGGTGAGCCCGAACCGTTCATCCCGTGGAAAACGGGTGCTGACCGTATAGATCTGCTCCACAAGGTCCATCGATTTGTTCCAAACCTTGAGGTCACGAAACGATTGACTCTGTGGCATGGTCGAACGTGATGCACATTTCGATCACGGTCGAATTACGGTGGGTTTTGCCAGTGTGAACCCCGGATGTTGCAAAAACTGCAACGGATTCCGCGGGGCAACAACGCAGTTCTGGTCGCCAACTACCCACTAGCTAATTAGCCAACTACGAACTAATACGTGTCCGGCGCTTTCCGCTCCGCGAAATACGCTGCTGCGTCAGCCTTTGTCTCGCTGAGGATTTCGAGGATCGCGCGGCGATCCGCCGGCGTGAGCACGGCGTAGCGCTGGTCGCGCTCCTGGCCCGAGAGGATCTCCCACATGCGCGCGTAGACGGCCGTCTTTGCCCTGGCAGGCAGGCTGTCGAACGGCTCCGAGTAGATCAGATAGCTGCAGGGGTAACGAAGCAGCCGCGTCTCGAGGTTCAGATCGCGGAGCGACCGGCCGCGGCTGTCGCGCGGGCCCTGCGCGGAGAAGACCTCGGCAAACTTCGTGGTGCCGGCAATCGGGCCAGGCAGCGGCGCTTCGTCCACGAACAGCAGGTAATCCACGAGTTCCGAGGCCGCCTGGTCGATCGTCCGGCCAGACTCCTTCTCGCCGATCCGCGTCTCCCAGCCGACACGTGTGATCAGGTTCAGCATCTTCGCCTGGTGCTCGATGACGAGCAGGGCGACGAGGTCGCTGTTCAGCGACAGATAGCCGGTCGGCTCGAAGCGGCCTTCGAGGTTCGTGACGTGCACGGACTCCGGGGTAATCATCGATGCCAGATCGGCTGGATCGTTGGCGACCGCGTTGCCCATGTGACGCGTCGCGTGGTGCGTGCCGGTCACGAACCAGCCGCCCCAGCGAATCTCGAACGGCGACCGATGGTCGGTCGTATACGCTGGCCCGTACATCGTCGTCCCGTCAACGCCTGGAAACACGCTGCCGATGAACATCCCCGGCACGTAGTGTGTTGCTTCGGACGCGTGGCACGAGACGCACGCGTCGTTACGCTCGAAGACCGGTTTGTCGTTCGCCTGCGCCATTGTGTAGAAGACCGAGCCCTGAGTCGGATCCTGACCGACGAACTCGAGTACCTCGCCGCCGCGAACCCAGCCGACCGCCAGCGTGTCGCCGAAGTAGATGGCGCGCGGATTCTTCGGGCCGATCTTCGGCGCCTGGAAGCTGGTTTTCGAGAAGACTAGCAGCTGCGACTCCACGGGGACGTGAAGCGCCTCGAGCACGGACTGCAGATAGCCTGACGGGCCGCGCCGCTCGAGTGTCACCTCGCCGCTCTTCAGCCGTTCATTCAGCCTCGCGATCGGGTCGTTGGTCTGTGTGCTGTCATAGCGAATCGCCGGGTGGTTCCGAAGCAGCGTCGGGTGCTGCAGCTGTCCAGCGACGACGCCGACGGAGCCGAGCCAGATGGCGACAGCGATGAGGAGTCCCTTGTGTGTCATTTGGTCGTAGTGTCCGGCTTTAGCCGGACCAGGCGTAGTGTCCGCCTTCAGGCGGACCTCAACGGCAAGAAGCGATCCTGATCGTACGGGACGAACTTCCTGCAATCAATCACGTCCCGACAGGAGGCGTGCGTTTCGGTGCGAATTAGTTCGCAGTGCGCTGAGGACTAGTTCGCGGTGCTGCGGCCCGGACCGGCGTCGCGGCCGACGTCGTGGCCTTCAGGAGGAACGCCCGGCGGCCGTCGATGAACGCTTTCAGCGGGTTGGCCGTCGGCGCGATTCCGGCTTCGAAACCGGGAGTGTCATAGAGCTTCCGCGTGTCCACTCTCACCTCAGCCGCGATCAGGTCGTGGGCCGACTTCAACATTGGCGCGATCGCGTTCCAGTCGAGCCATTTCGTTGCGATGTCGCGGACGTATTCGAGGTACTTCTGCCGGAGCGCCGGCACCGCCAGCAGCTTTGAGCGCAAAGGCTTGCTGGGATCGTCGATGGAGACCAGCGGATCGAGCTGGGTACCTCCACCACCAAACCCGCCGAATCCGCCGAAGCCTCCACCACCGCCCTCGCCGCCGAGCCCTTCGTTCACATCGTGCGACACGACGTGGAATTTGCCCGTGGTGTCACGGTAGAGGCTGTAATCGCTCGCACGAGTCCAGTAGCCGTCACTGTTGACGAGTGCCACTTCAACAGCCAGGAACTTGAGCGCGCCGTCGATGTCGAGCAGTGGCGACAGCGCCGCTTCCAGCTTGTCCACCGGCGTCTGATTGAGCACCTTACACAACTGCGCCAGCGCCTTCCAGGACTCCACGTCGTCCTTGGTCTTGATTTCGTACAGCGCCTTGTACTGGGCCGGATCGTCGCCGAGGTATTCGAGACCGGCGCGTCCGCGCGGGCTCCCCGGCGCCTTCCATCGCGCGCCCTTCGTGGTCTTGAAGTCGTCGCGCAGCATGTCGCCGTTGAACTGTTGCGCGTTGAGATAGATGCCCCAGCTCTCGCCGTTGATGACCACCCGCATGAAGTTCATCTTCGGCGCGGGATGGTAGCGCCGAGCGACCTGCGTGTAGAAAAAGGCGCGCAGGAAGGTCGGGTCGTTGTTGGCGTTCAGCAGGTTGAACGTGCGGTAGCCGCCGAGATTCTGACCATCGACCGCGAAGTCGGTGGAGATATTCAGCGACCGCTTCAGGCCCGCCGGAACCATCATGAACGACGAGGCGCCGCGGAAGTGGACACCGACGTTCTTATAGGTGCGTCCGTCGACCGTCATGGTGGCCGGTACTTCGACGTCGGTGTTCTTGAACGCCGCCATCTCGTCCTCCCAGTCGGCATCCTCGAACTGGAGGAAGATCGTGCGGAGCGTGCCAATGTCGTAGACCGGGGTCGTCGGATACGGACGGACATCCGCGGGCGCCAGCTTGCGCCCCGGTGCGGCGTTGACGGAATCGCCGCGGAACCCGCGCCGGAATCCAAACTGCTGACCGCCTCCGACTGCGGCGCGCGCCGCATTGCGTTCCTCCCGATTCAGCTTGCCGTCCTTGTCCTTGTCGTACCGCGCCACGAGCTTCTGCTCAGAATTCGCTCCACCGCCGAATTGGGCGTGGCCATTCGAGCCGATCAGGAACGCCATCGTGAGGACGCAGAACGCCGTGGCCGCTGTCCGGATCTTCATGGGGTCCTCACGATTACTCGTCGTCATCCTGGGTAATGCGCTTCAGGCGGACGGTCTGAATGCCCTCAGTCTTGTTGAGTTCGCGGACCAGGGCGTCCGCGGACGCACTCGTGCGAAGCGCCGCGCGAAAGGTGGCGTCCACCGCCAGTCCACGGCGCGCTGTTGCGATCGACATCAACTGACGGTCGGACGCGTGCGCATCGAGCAAAGGTCCGACAAGTCCCTGTGGATCATGGCCGATCCCGAGACGCACCTGCAGTTCAAACGCCTCGCCGTCCGTTGAGTTGAGCGCAGGCGGCCCGGTGCGCGTCTTCATGGCGAACGCGGCCACCGCAACGACCGCACTGCCCGCGACCGCGAGCCACGGATAGCCGGCGCCGACGGCCATGCCGACGGCCACTGAAAAAATGACGAACGCGGTGTCCTGCGTGTCGCGCACGACCGTCCGGAATCGAACGATCGAAAGCGCGCCAACCAGACTGAACGCGCGCGCCACGTTGTCGCCGATGACCTGCGTCACCATGGCAATCAGGATCGAGAGCAGCACCAGCGTGGCGGTGAACGACGGCGTCACCTCGGACTCGGCGCGAGTGAGACGATAGATCAGCGCCGCCACGCCGCCGAGCAGCAGCGCGGCAAGCAGGCGAACCAGAACGACGAGCGGCGGAATGGCTTCGAAATCGTGGAACGACTGACGAAACACGTCAGGCATGAGCGGTAGAGGGCCCCTCTTCGCGCGCGAGCTTCGCGATGCCGAGCGCGGCTGCCGCAACGCGGTACTTCGACGCCCGCCCGGGCATGATCGCGAAGGTGTCTGCGAGTTCGCGGAACACCGCAGGCATCGGGCCGCGGTACTTCACCTCGAGGATCATCTGATCCGGGAGCAGCGAGGCCTGTCCGCCTGCGTCGAGTGTGAACGCGTCAGCGGGTGCCGCCGACAGGGAGTAATCAATCGTCATCCGCATCCGTCCGTCCGGCGTGTCGGCCACGCGCGCGGTACGCAGGTAGGACACCCGGCAGACCGGATGAAGCTGCCGGATGCTCACGCGCTGCCGGAACCATTTCGTATCCTGGGCGCCTGCCTCCAGTGTTCTCAGCAGGTGCAGCGTCTCGAGCGGGATGTCGGTCCGGCGCTTGGCGAGCCGCGATCCGGTCCTGAGTTTCCGTTCCAGGAAGACACGCGGCTCCTCGCCGTAGCGGCGGACCCGGTACTTGCTGCGGCCGTACGAGCCCCGCCGGTGGAAGACGTCGCGCGCTGCAGTATCCAGATACAACGTCGACACGCGGTATTCGTCGCCGTGCGGGCCCGTACCGTTCGGGTCGGCATCCAGCCGCTCGCGCGCCCAA
This sequence comes from Vicinamibacterales bacterium, assembly GCA_035647075.1. Lineage (GTDB taxonomy): Bacteria > Acidobacteriota > Vicinamibacteria > Vicinamibacterales > UBA2999 > Gp6-AA40. Next base: position 27,406 of record DASROF010000246.1, read on the forward strand.
TCGCGAATGCGGTGGCCGGTTGCTTCATTGACCAGGAATTTGATTTCGGAAGTGTACCCGTTGGTAGTGGCCGCGCCCATGGATGTAACGTTAGGGTAACTCAGCCGCACGGAAGTTGGGAGTTTCGTTATCCAGTCCTGGCGGGCTCCCAGCGCAGCCCCAGCGTGATAATCCGCTCCAGAAGCCGCTCGTAGGACACCGCCGCAACTTCAGCGGACTCTGCGAAATCCTCGCCGTAGGCCAGGTTTGGGTTCGGATTGGCCTCGAGCACGAACATCCGCCCCTCCTCGTCCATCCGGAAGTCGATGCGGGCATATCCGCTGAGATCCAGCGCGCGATACGAGCGTCTGGCGATGCGCTGCATCTGTTCCATCAGCAGCGGGTCCACGCGTGCCCGGTCGGTCATGATGCCGTGCTTCTTCTGATACTGGGTGCTCCACTTCACCCGTTCGGTTGCGATCTTCCAGCGGTTATCCGGCATCCGGTCGAACGACATCTCCCAGACAGGGAAGACGTCCAGCCGCTCGTTGCCGACGACGCCGATGTACAGCTCGCGGCCATCGACGAACTGCTCGACGATGGCCGCCGTGCCCAGCTTTTCGTGAATGAAGCTCACGCGACGGGCCAGTTGCTCGTGGTTTTCGACCACCGAAGCCTGGGAGATGCCCGCGGACGCTTCAAAGAACAGCGACTTCACAATCATCGGGAAGGTGAGGCGTTTCGGTAGAACCGGCTTGCGTCCGGGCCGGACGACGGCGAACTCCGGGACGCGGATGCGGTGATAGGCGAGCAGCTTCTTCGAGAGCGCCTTGTCGCGGGCAAGGACGAGGCCGCGCGGATTACACCCGGTGTAGGGCAGCCGCAGCAGCTCGAGGTAGCTGACGACGTTCTGGTCGAAGGTGGTGACGCCGGCAAACGCCTCCATCAGGTTGAACACGATGTGCGGCTTGAACTCTTCGGCGGTGGGACGGATGCCGCTCAGGTCGTCGTTGATGCCGAGCACGCGCACCGTGTGCCCCATCTCGCGGAGCGTCTCGATGACGTCGTACTCCATCTTCCACTCGGCCTCGAGGACGTCGATGCCGGTCGTATCTTCCGGCGGCACCAGGTGTTCGTGCACGAGGGCGAGAATGCGGACCTTCTTCACAGAAACAACCGATGTCCGCCGCTATGCAGGTAATTCATGGTCTGCACGGTGAGCAGCACGGTGAATTCCTGCCGCGTCTGATCCTCGGAATCGGTGACTCGCAGTTTGAGCTCGCGGCATCGCGCGATCATGTCTTCGAGCACCTGATCGATTGTGTACTGGTAGATACCCGTCCAGCTGGCGACCACGCGGCGTACTGCGCGTCGGTTGCGGGCGATGAATTGCGCCGCGGTGATGTTGGCCGAGAACTCCGGCGAGGCCGAGAAGACGCGGCGCAGGTCGCGATCGTAGAAGTTCGGATGATCGACGCCGTAATGGCGGCGCTTGTTGCGGTAATGCTGGCGCAGCGTCAGCTTCATCTCGCGCAGCGGTTCGATCTCCTCCGGGTTGTCGACGCGCGGTGGCTGATCGCGCAGCGACCGCATCAGCGTGTCCATATACTCGAGCTTTCGCAGCGCCTTCCATCCCTTGTACCGCTGCGACCACTCGCTGCTTGGTGTCAACCAGACGGCAAATGTCTCGGCGAAGTCCTCGTCCGGATGACTCTGGGCATACCAGGCGTCGAGGTGAAGCACGAAGCTCTTGCTGTAGGGCTTGGGTGTGTAGAACTCGGGATAGGCTTCGGACGGGAGACCAAATGTCTCGCGGCGCGCACGGCGAAGGCGGAGCTTATATGCGTTGTCGATGGCGTGTCCCGCTTCGTGGCGCAGGATCCTCATGCCCCATTCGTACTCGCCGCCTTCGGCCTCGAACATCTGCGATTCTTCGAGCCGCTCGAGTCGTGGATGGGCGAGGTAGAAAGGGACCGCGATGGCGGTGGCCCCGTCCGGCGTGAACCACTCGTCGGAAATATAGAAGTGCAGCGGAAACCGGAGTCCCCGCTCATCCAGTTCGGAGCGGAGCTGCTCGATGCGCTGCGCGAGGGTGCCCTCGACGGTCAGCGGCAAGTCAGCCATCCGGAGGTCGAGCAGTTCTTCGTCGCCGATCTCGGCCCAATCCTCTCGTAACGGACGTCGCGCCATCGTATCGTTGTAGGGGCACCCGTTTGGGGGTGTTGTGCGTATAGGGTAACGGGATCCGGGACGCGGGGTCCGAGATTCGAGCGAAACGGTTCCCGAATCCCGGTTCCCGAATGCCGGTTCCCGGGTCCCGGTTTCTCGAAGCGGAGGTTCAAGCGGCTATGTCACACGTTCGCTCCGGGGTGGCCGTTGTCGTGGCTGCGGTGATGTGCATGTCTGTGCTGACCATCGGGCAGGAACGCGACCGCGCCAGGGTCGCCGACAAATACAAGTGGAACCTCGCGGATATCTATCCCGACGTTCCCACCTGGCGGAAGCAGAAGGCGGCGATCAGCGCCGAGATCCCGAAGCTGCGCGACTTCCGCGGCAAACTCTCGTCGTCACCGCAGACCCTGGCCTCGGCGCTGGAACTCTCCACGCGCCTCGCGAAGGAACTGACGCGGCTGTACGTCTACGCCAGCATGCTGGCCGATACCGACACGCGGGTCTCTGAGCCGCAGGGGATGCAGCAGGAGATGCAGCAGGCCTTCGCGCAGTACGGGGCAGAAGCGTCGTACATCGAGCCCGAGCTGTTGAAAGCCGGCAACGGCACGGTAGAGAAGTTCATCGCCACCGAACCGCGGCTGAAGATCTACACCTTTTATCTCCGCGACATCGTGCGGCGCGCGCGGCACACGTTGAGCGACGCCGAAGAGAAGCTGCTGGCCGACGCCACGCCGCTGGCCGGATCCGCGTCGAACATCTACGGCATCCTGACGAATGCCGATTTCCCCTATCCAACGATCACGCTGAGTGACGGCCGCAGCGTGAAGGTCGATCAGGCCGGCTACAGCGAGCTGCGCACGTCGAAGAACCGCGACGATCGCAAGTCGGCGATGTCGTCGTTCTTCACGTCGCTCGGCGCCTTCAGCCGGACCTTCGGCACGACGATCAACTCGGAAATACAGAAGGTGATGTTCTACGCAAAAGCGCGGAAGTACCAGACAGACCTGGAAGCCACGCTCGATCCGGCGAACATACCGGTGTCGGTCTACACGAGGCTGGTGGCCGGCGTGAACCGGCACCTGCCGACGTTCCATCGCTACCTGAAGCTGCGGAAGCGAATGATGGGGATCACGGACGATCTTCATTATTACGACCTGTATGCACCGCTCGTCTCCTCGGTGGACCTGCGATACACCCCGGAAGAGGCACAGCAGCACGTGCTCGCGGCCGTTGAGCCGCTCGGCCCGGAGTATCAGAAGGTCCTCCAGCGCGCGTTTAACGAGCGGTGGCTGGATTGGCAGCCGACCGAGGGAAAGCGGTCCGGCGCGTACTCGAACGGCGGCGCCTACGACGTGCACCCGTACATGCTGCTGAACTATCTCGGTCAGTACAACGACGTGAGCACGCTGGCTCACGAGCTGGGGCACACGATGCACAGCTACTTCTCGAACAAGACGCAGCCGTTTCCGACGGCGGATTACGCGACGTTCGTCGCCGAGGTCGCGTCGACGTTCAACGAGGCGCTGCTGATCGACCACATGCTGAAGCAGATCAAGGACACGCCGACGCGCCTCTCGCTGCTCGGCAACTATCTCGAGAACATCAAGGCCACGGTCTTCCGGCAGACGCAGTTCGCCGAGTTCGAGCTGAAGATGCACGAGATGGCGGAGAAGGGGCAGCCGATTACCGGCGAGACGCTGGACAAGCTGTATCTCGACATCACCCGCCGCTACTACGGACACGATCAGAAGATCGCGATTGTGGACGATTACATCGCGCACGAGTGGAGCTTCGTCCCGCACTTCTACCGTGACTTCTACGTGTTCCAGTACGCGACCTCGTTCACCGCCGCGGAGGCGCTCTCCGCGAAAGTGCTGAGCGGCGACAAGGACGCCACGAAGCGCTATCTGACGTTCATCAGCTCAGGTGGATCCGATTACCCGGTGAACCTGCTGAAGACCGCCGGCGTTGACATGACGACGGACGAACCGCTGGATCTGACTATTCGGAAGATGAACGCCGTGATGGACGAGATGGAGAAGCTGTTAGCTCAATAGTTAGGAAGTCAGCTAGTTGGCTAGTTGGGTAGCGTAGTTACTACTAACTACTAACTACTAACTAACTAACTATCCAACTAGCTCGGACAGTGTGCTTCCGCGATTTGCCGCACGCGATCACGGAAGGCTGCTGTCCATGCCTTGAGATCGCGCTCATCGTCCGTTCCCGCCTGAAATTGCGGGAACCTCGCGTCGGCAAACAGGCGCTCGATCTCGGCGTCGGAGATGGCGCCCAGTCGTGTGGCGGCGAGTGCCCGGCCCGCTTCCGTGATGCGCACATCCTCGAAGGTGGCGCCTTCGAACGGCAGCGCACGCATGCTGATCATGCATGTCGTCCGATCGTGCCAGATGGGGAGATCGCGCCATCGTGCCAGGTTGACCTTTGGCGGTCCGAAGGACGCGCCCACGTCCTGAATCATCGCGAGCGGCCGCATGCAGTCAGCTCCGCCCCCATCAAGACAAATCAGGCGTTGGTTCTGGGACTTGTTGTCCCAGTGAGCCAGAAACGCCGCGACCAGGCGGAACGCATCCACCTCCGCGCGCGGCGCATCGACCTTGTCGAGCTCACGCCACTCCCAGCCTGACACAGCGTCTGTTTCAATCGCGGGCGCCGGGAATTTGTGCTCGACCGACACCCATTCGAAATCCGTGAAGCCGTGCTCGATCTGTTCGGGGACCAGGAGAAAGTGAAACGAGCGCCGGAGGTGCATCGCGACGAACGGGTGGCGCGGGCAGCCGTAGCAACGAAGGCGTGGCACGATCGTCACGACGTCCGACGCATACCCGAGCATCCGCAGCAGCGCTGACGCGGCCGCTTCGCCGTGAATCTCGGAGTCGTGACCGTATTTCACCTTGACCGTGTCGCCGCCGGCGAACACGCAGTCGAACTTCGGTGTGGTTCCCGATGGATCCGACGGCGCAAAGCGGCACGAGGGCACCGCGTGGGTCAGCAGATCCGCGGCGAGACCGTCACGCCGCTGTTGAAAGGCGTCCGGGGCGATGAATGTGGCGCGCCGCAGGACATCGAGACGCCGTTTGGCGGCGTCCGGCCCGGTCAATGTAATTTCGGCAGCATGGCGCTCGTGGAAGTTTCCGGCCGGCGGGATCGCTGGATACTCAGCGGCCGCTAGCCATGTGGAGACGCCAACAGCTGAGACGAGTAAGGCGGTCGCGGCCACGAGACTTGGGCGCACACTCTAATTGACAGCAAAGAAACTGCCGACCTTCGTGCTGATTGGCCGGTCGAGCTGGCGCGGGCTCATACGAATCAGAGAATGCGCTTGCCGAGGGCAGAAAGCGCGAGCTCAGCCGCGAACTCAGCCGTCGCGTTGCGGTTGTCGAGCGTTGGATTCACCTCGACCAGGTCGAGCGCGATGAGCTGATTCGAGTCCGCCACCAGCTCCATGATCATGTGCGACTCGCGATAGTCGAGTCCGCCTCTGACCGGTGTGCCCACGCCGGGTGCGATTGATGGATCGGACACGTCCAGATCGAAGGAGACGTGAATGCCGCCGGTGCCAGCGGAGGCCAGCTCGATGGCGCGCTCGGCGACGGTGGCGATCCCCTGACGGTCGATGTCTTTCATCGTGAAGACGTGAACACCTGCCGCGCGAATCTGGCCCTTCTCGTTCTCGTCCAGGTTGCGGATGCCCACCAGAACCGTGTGTTGCGGCAGGACGCTCGGGACGGTGCCGATCGAGGCCAGCTCCAGCGGTTCCCGTCCGAGCAGGGCGGCCAGTGGCATGCCGTGGACGTTTCCCGAGGTTGTCGTCTCCGGTGTGTTCATGTCGCCGTGCGCATCCACCCAGATCAGGCCGAGCGGCTTGCCGTTGATGCGTCGAATCCAGTCGGCACTGGCAGCCACGGAGCCGGCGGCCAGGCTGTGATCACCGCCCAGGACCAGCGGTATGGCGTCGGCCTCCAGCGACGCGAGACAGCTCGCGTGCAGCGAGCGGCACACGGCCGCGATCGGATCGATGTACTTCTTGTGGCGATCGAGCGCGTCTTCTGTTTCGGCAATCGGCGCCGGCAGATTGCCTTTGTCGATTACCTGACGTCCGAGCTTCGCGATCGCCTCGCCGATTCCGGCGATGCGGACCGCTGATGGCCCCATATCCACGCCGCGGCGGGCGCCGCCGAGATCGAGTGGAACGCCGATAATGTGGACAGGTTTCACGGGCGGGACTCGATCCCTACTTGAGTTTGTACGACACGGACATTCCCTCGCCGGATGGCGACACCACGGTGGTGAAGAGCGAGGGGTGGCTCTCAATGGTTTTCAGAAACGGCTCCATCTCGCTCTTCTTGTTCACGACATTGTGCGCGGTGAACACAGCGCCAGGGGTCAGTCGGGGGAACACCATGTCGAAAAACTTCTTGTAGTCCGGTTTCCAGGCGTCGAGGAAGACGAAGTCGAACGTGCCCTGCAGTTTTGGGATTTCAGCGAACGCATCGCCCTGCACCACGCGCACCACATCGTCGAGGCCGGCCCGCTTGACGTTCGCGGCCGCTTCCTTGGCGCGCCCCGGGTCGTACTCGATCGCCACGACGTGTCCGCCAGATTCGCGCGCGCCAAGGCCCAGCCAGATGCCGCTGTATCCGCTCGCCGCACCGATCTCCAGAATGGACTTTGCTCCGCGCGTTGCGACAAGCACGCGAAGAAACCGTCCGTCCTCCTCGGATACGGCCAGCTGTCCCTTGTCGGCGGCCTTGATGCTGCGCAGCACCGATTCGATCTGCGGCGTCAGCGCGCCTGAGCCACGAAGCGGTGCAACGGACTGAGATGAGAGAAGCAGGCCCAGGAGGAGCGTAGCCACAACGCGCATGCACGCGATTCTATGCCACGAAGATCACGGCGACTTCGCCTTCTTTGTCGCAAGAAACGTGGCCGCCCTGATGGCCGTCTGGCGTCCGTCGGCGACGCAATCGGGAATGCCGATCGCCCGGAAGCCGCTCCCGGTGACGAACAGTCCCGGAATGGACGCAAGCTCACGGTCGATTGTGGCGACCCGCTGCAGGTGACCCACCTCGTATTGCGGACTCTGTTTCGTCCACCTGAAAATCCGCGTGAACAGCGGCGCCCCGGTGATGCCCATCAGCTGACGCAGTTCGTCAACGACCAGCTTCGTCAGCTCGTCATCGTCCGCGTCCAGGCGCCGTGGATCGCGACCGCCACCGAGAAAGCCACGCATCAGCACGTGTCCCTCGGGGGCGCGATGCGGCCATTTCGACGTGACCCACGTGGCCGCGAGCAGTGGACTTCGCTCGATGCGCGGCACGACGAAGCCGCTGCCAGCCATCGGATGCGCAATTTGATCGCGGCGAAAGCCGAGTGCCACGGTCGCCGTTGAGGCGTAGGGAATGCCTTCCGCGAGCGCCGCGATTGTCGTGTCGAAGGCGCGCAGCAGCGAGGCGGCGACGTACGCCGGCACAGCGAGAATGACCACCCGTGCGTCGACCGGTCCAGCTGACGTTTCGAGACGGTAGTGCGCGTGCCGATGAAGGTCGGTCACGCGCGTCGACACACTGATGGTGCCCGGCGTGAGCGCCTGGCCCAGAGAGTCCACAAGCTCTCCGATACCGCGGGGCAACGAGACGAACGCTCCCTGCGGCGAGGGCCGCGCGCGCATTGCGCGGAACGCGCGAATGACGCTGCCCGACTGGCGCTCCGCCTCGAGCAGTCGGGGGAAAAGCGCACGAATCGACAGGCGATCGACGTCACCTGCGTGAATGCCGGCGAGGAGCGGTTCGGCCAGGTAGTCGACCGCTTCCTGCCCAAAGCGTCGTCTGACGAACGTCCCGACGGATTCATCCTCGTCGCCATCGCGCCGCGGCATGAACACTTCACATGCCATCCGGAGGCGTCCGCCGAGCGTGAAGACCGAGGATCGGGCCAGGGATCCGACGTCGAGCGGGAACCCGAGGAACGAGCCTTCCGCGATCCGATGGAGGCGCCCGTCCCGGAGGATGTATGCCGTGCGCGGCGTCAGCGTCGAGATCAGACGGTCCGCAATCCCCAGTTCCCGGCAGAGCGCGACTGCGGCGGGTTTCTGCACCAGGATCGAATCGGGACCACCGTCGATGATCCAGTCGTCGAAGCGCTCGGTGGTGATGACGCCGCCCGCGCGGGGAATCGCTTCCAGAACGCGGACGTTGAGCCCTTGCCGCTGGAGTTCGTAGGCGGCCGCCAGGCCGCTGATTCCGCCACCGACGATGGCGACATCCAGCATCTATTTCATCCGTCGTCCCGCGGAGTGGACGTACTGCGCCAGCATCTGCACGTGCTCAACCGGCGTTGACGGCAGGATGCCGTGCCCGAGATTGAAAATGTGTCCCGGACGTCCGCCGACACGCCTCAGTACCTCGTCGGTCTGCTCGAACATCCGTGCGGTCGGACCGAGGAGGAGCGTCGGATCCAGATTGCCCTGTACGGCGTGACGGCCTCCGATTCTGGTCCACGCCTCGTCGATGGGAATGCGCCAGTCGACGCCAATCACGTCGCCGCCCGCGTCGCGCAGCTCCTCGAGAATCGTGGACGTGCCGGTGCCGAAGTGGATCGTCGGGACACGGCCGGCGATCGCCTGGAAGATCTTGCGAGTGTGTGGATAGGCAAACTCGCGGTAGTCAACCGCGTTCAAGGTGCCGACCCAGGAGTCGAATACCTGGACCACGTCGACGCCCGCCTCTATTTGCGCGAGGAGATAGTCCGAGACGACGGTCGCGAACATGTCACACAGGCGGTGCCAGGCGTCGGGATGGCCGTACATCAGCGCCTTCGTGCGCGCGAAGTTGTTTGAGTGGCCACCCTCGATCGCGTACGACGCGAGCGTGAAGGGTGCCCCGGCAAATCCGATCAGAGGTACGTTTCCGGCAAGCTCGTGCTGGATCTGCCGGATTGCGGTGAGGACGTGGCCGAGCGCTTCACGGGGCTCGAAGACGCGCAGCGCCTCGATGTCCGCAGGACTGCTGATCGGCCGCTCGATCTGCGGCCCTTCGCCCTTGATGAAATCAAATGGCAGCCCCATCGGCTCCAGCGGCAGCAGCAGATCCGAGAAGAGAATCGCCGCGTCGACGTCGACCCGTCGGACTGGCTGCAGCGTGACTTCGGTGGCCAGATCCGGGACACGACAGATCTCGAGCAGCGAATGGCGCTCACGCAGCGCCCGGTACTCCGCCATATAGCGGCCCGCCTGGCGCATGAACCACACCGGTGTTGTATCCACCGGCTGGCGCCTGCAGGCCTTCAGGAACCTGGAATTCGTCACTTCAGGGCTTGACCGGGACGCGCAACAGCTCGCGCGCGAGCGTCACCAGCTCTTCGATCCAGATCGGCTTGAAGCGCAGTTCGGCGCCGAGCGCCCTGATTTCGTCCCGCACCTCGTCATCGAGGCCATAGTCGCCGGTGACGATGGCGACGGGGGTGGTGGCCAGCCCGGAAATCGCGCGAATGGCGCGGAGAAACTGAAGGCCGCTCGTGAGCGGCATGCGCAGATCGAGCACGATCGCATGGGGCTGGTGTGTTTGCGCCAGCGCCAGCCCTTCCTCCGCGGACAGGCCCGCCCAGACCTCGTAGCCTTCCAGACGAAGCGTTCGCGAAAACGAATCCGCCGTCGCCCCGTCGTCGTCGACGATCAGCACCCGCGGCGCCGTTGAGCTGCCCCCAAGCATCCGGAGATTGTGACACTAACCCACCAGATTTAATCGCTTAGAGCGTTCATGTGACCCGACGACGCGGAGGGCTTGTGCTATATTCACCCGTCTTCGCCAGCTTTTTGGCGGTATTTTGAGCCGCTGGAGCGTCAAGATCCCAGTCATGTACACACGCCGGAGGTTGTGTTGAGCCCGATTCTCGTGCGGCCGGTCCGCGAACAGCTCGAGCACGACCGCGTCATCCGACTGCTGCAGGCGAAGTACAAGAGAAAGTCCGACACGGCGATCAATCCGGGCAACGAGCAGAACGCACCCGTTGGCGGACCGCCTCCCTGGTATCCAGACCTGGTGCTTCAGACCTCCGACAAGAATCGTCGGCTGCTTGGCGTCGTCGAGGTCGAGACCACCGAATCGATCAACCACCTGGAAGCAATGTCCCAGTGGGGCGCGTTCTCGCGTCTTCGGGTTCCGTTTCACCTGTACGTTCCAGCCGGGTCGGTTGACAGCGCGCGACGGCTCTATACCGACTTGAATATTCAGGTGACGGAGTTCTGGAGCTACAACTCGTTCGGAGATCAGATTCGCTTCACGCTCGTGAACCGGACGAATCAGCCGCCAGAGTCGAAGGTCGCGGCCCGGCCGGCGAAGGCCGCAGCTCCGAGAGCGGCCGCCACGCGCAACCGCACGCCGCCGTCGGCTCCAGCCCGATCTGCACGGCGGCCTGCACCCGCCGCTCCCCGGCGCAAGCCGGTTGCTGCCGCAAAGGCAAAGGCCGCACCGGCCCGTCGTGGTGCCGCCAAGACTGCGTCGAAGTCCGCGCGTTCCGCCAGATCACAGAAGCGGCGGTAGGCCGCGGTGCCGTTCCTGCGGGTCATTCGCGATAGACGTGGGTACGAGACCACGTACCTGATGCACTGGTATCGCGACGGGAACCGGCAGCGATCGCGCATCCTTTATGTGTTCCGGACCCCGGGCGGCGTTCGTGTCGGCCGCGATCCGCTCGAACCGTCGGTCTTGCGCGAGCTCGAGACGCGGCATCCGGAGATCGCATTCGAGTGGAAGGCGATCCGCGAGAACCAGCAGGTCATCGAACCAGCGGCCGAACAACGCCGGAAGCGGCCGAAGGCTGAAGACGTCGCTACCGCCCCGGCTCCACAAGAAGCCGCGCCCGCCGCATCCGTAGCCGCTCCGGCCGCTCCTCAGGCTGACGCGCCGACCCGGTCAAAGCCGATTCCGGCGGCGATTACCGGAGCGACGCCGGACGAGCACATCGCGTTTCTGCAGGAGTGGTATCCAGTCATCCGCGAGCGGATCGAGCAGCGGATCAGCGATCCAGCGCGCCGCGAAACGCTGCACGCGCTGGCCGAACGGATCAACCCGTCGGCCTGGACTGATGCCGACCAGATTACGGCCGGATTGCCGCAGGCTGCCGAAGCGCTCGAGCGCCTGTCGCGTGTGTTTGCGCGGCGACGCCGCCGCGGCAGGCGCCGGTCCGCGGAACCAGACACACCTCCACCCTCGTCTGAACCCTCCTGATGGACTGGTTCGAGCCGCTGGTGCGACAACTCGCAGACCTTGGCGGCTGGGGGCCTGTTCTCTTCGTCGGCATCTACGTCCTGGCGGCGATCACGCTGGCACCGGCGTTTCTCCTGACGTTTTCCGCCGGGGCCGTGTTCGGGTTGTGGCGGGGCACCCTGCTGACCTATGTTGGCGCCGTGCTCGGAGCCTCTGCCGTGTACGCGGTGGCCGCACCGCTGGCGCGTTCGCGAGTCCTACGCTGGATCGACCGCGATCCGCGCGTGTCGGCGACGCGGCGTGCGGTCGTCAGGGACAGCGCCAGGATCATGTTCCTGCTGCGGCTGTCGCCCCTGGTGCCGTATAACCTGCTCAACTACGCGCTGGCGTTGAGCGGCGTGAGCTATCGCGACTATCTGCTGGCATCGGTGGGAATGATTCCGGCAATCATCATGTACGCCTACTACGGGACGGTGGCTGGTGACGTTACGCGCATCCTTGCCGGCGTGTCACCTCGCCGCGGTACGGAATATTACGTGATGCTGGTGGTCGGGCTGATTGCGACCTTCGCCGCTACCCATATGATCGGCCGGGCCGCAAAGAAAGCGATGGCCGAGGTCGAGACAAGTAACAAGTGAGAAGTAAGAAGTAACAAGTAAGTGGACAAGTGGCTTCCGCCTTCAGGCGGAAGGAGTTGCTATGAGACGCCCCATTCAATTGATGCTCATCGTCGCCGCCAGCTCCGTGCTTGCCGCGCAAGGTGGTGGGGAACAGCGCGTCACGCCATCAGAAGTGAAGTGGCCGGCGCCCGCGGCGGGAAGCGTGGGCACCTCGGGGAATGCGGGAACGCAGACGGTGGTGCTGAAGGGCGATCCGACGAAGCCAGGTCTGTACAGCATGCTGTTGCGTGTCGGGCCGAACACGAGGATTGAAGCGCACGCGCACCCCGATGATAGGGTGGCGACTGTGATTTCGGGAACCTGGTACTTCGGCTACGGCGCGAAATTCGACGAGAAAGCGTTGAAGATGCTGCCACCTGGCAGCTTCTACACCGAGCCGCCGAACACGAATCATTTCGCGATGACGCGCGCGGAAGGTGTGACGATTCAGATCACGGGGACCGGGCCGTCCGGGACCTCTTACGCAGATCCGGCGAACGATCCGGCACGCAAGAAATAGAACGCAGTGTCCCCCATCAGGCGGACCCTCATATAATCCGCCCACCCCTTTCCAGATGGCCCTGACTTCCGGAGCGCGCGTCGGTCCGTACGAAATCGTCTCGCCGCTCGGCGCCGGCGGCATGGGCGAGGTGTATCGCGCTCGCGATTCGAAGCTGCAGCGCGAGGTCGCGATCAAGGTGCTGCCAGACCACCTCGCGGCCGATCGCGAACGCCTCGCGCGCTTCGAGCGCGAAGCGCAGGTGCTGGCGTCACTGAACCATCCTCATATCGCGCAGATCTACGGATTCGAGCAATCGGAACACGCGAACGCGCTCGTGCTGGAGCTGGTCGAGGGCGACACGCTGGCGGAGCGTATTGGCAAAGGTCCGCTGCCACTGGACGAAGCGCTGCCGATCGCGCGGCAGATTGCGCAGGCACTCGAAGCGGCGCACGAGCAGGGCATCGTTCATCGCGACCTGAAGCCAGCCAACATCAAGATCACGCCCGCCGGGGTCGTCAAGGTGCTCGACTTCGGCCTGGCAAAGCTCGCGGATACGGCTGTCGGATCAGCCAGTCACGCGTCGCGCACCATTTCGCCGACGCTCACGTCGCCGGCGATGACCGGCGTCGGCACGATTCTCGGCACCGCCGCCTACATGGCGCCGGAGCAGGCGAAGGGCCGTCCCACCGACAAGCGCAGCGACATGTGGGCGTTCGGTGCGGTGCTCTACGAGATGCTCACCGGCATCCGCGCGTTCGATGGCGAAGATGTCAGCGACACGATGGCGGCGGTGTTACGCGGTGAGCCGGACTGGAGCAAGCTGCCGCCGACCGTCGCTCCCGCGCTGCGCACGTTGATTCAGCGATGCCTGGAAAAGGATCGAACGCAGCGGGTGGCTGATGCGGCCGCAGCGCTGTTTGTCCTTCGAGAGCTTTCAGGGCCGGCGGTCGCTTGGTCGATGCCGCCCGCGACTCCGCGCCGAAGCGGTATCCGATGGTGGGCCATTGCTGCGGCGGTCATCCTCGCGTCGTCATTGGCGATGGGAGCGACATGGTTTGCGATGCGTCCCGCAGCGGCGCGTATCGTTCGCTTCGATATCACACCGCCACCTGAAGCGCTTTTGACGGTTGGTCCGGCAGGTCCCAATCTGGTGATCTCTCCCAAAGGAGACCGCATCGTTTACCACGCGCGTCATGGCGCAACGACGGCGCTGGAGATGCGCAGCCTCGACACCGGTGAGGCCGGTCCGCTGCCGCAGACTGATGGCGCAACCCATCCGTCGTTCTCGCCTGACGGCACGCACATCGCGTTCTTCAAGGCTGGCAAGCTTTACAAGCTCACCATCGATTCGCATGTGCTCACAGCATTGACGAATGTGTCTGATGGCAACGGCATCAGCTGGGGAAGCCCGGACACGATCGTGTTCACCCGTCCCGGATCCAAAGGGGGGTTGTTTCGCATCGCCGTGGGAGGCGGAACGCCGGAACAAATCACGGCACCCGATGGAAAGGCTGGTGAACAGGACTACGTGGCTCCGTGGGTGCTTCCCGACGCAACCACCGTCCTGTTTGTGGTCCGATCTGCGGCAGGCGGCAGCTCAAAGCTGGCGATCGCCGGCCGTTCGTTGGCGTCAGGGCAGCAGAAGATCCTTGTCGAAGGCGCTGTGCATCCTATTTACGCGCCTGGCGGGTACCTCTTATATGTCCAGGGCAGCGTGCTGACCGGCAACCGGTTTGATGCCACTCGCCTCGCGCTCATCGGCCCTGCCGTTCCTCTCGTGAATGGCATCGTCACCAAGGGGAACTACGCGAATGTGGGCCTCAGCAGCGACGGCACGCTGACCTACATCCCGGGTAGCACCATCAATTACGTGAGCCGATTCATCTGGCGCGGCCGCGACGGACGGCTGATTGGCGGGGCCGGTCCAGAGAAGCTGGAGTATCCCCGCTACCCTCGGCTTTCTCCCGACGGCCGCAAACTGGTAGCGACTGTTGGCCCTGCGCAGGAGGGTCACGTATGGGTGTTCGACATCACGGGCGCAGCGCAGCCGTACAAGGTCACGTTCAACGCGCACAACACTCAGCCCATATGGTCCCCGGACGGTTCGCGTGTGGCGTTCGTCTCCACACGCGATGGTCCATCCCGGAATATGTTCGTCGTTCCGGGGGATGGCAGCATCGTCGACCCGATCCATCTTGTGGCCAGCGACAAGGACAAGACCTCTCTCGCGTGGTCTCGTGATGGATGGCTCGTGTACAACGAGCTCGGCGACTCGACGCGGACAGATCTGTGGAAGCAACCAGCCGGCGGCGGCAAAGCCGAGCCATGGGTGCAGACACCGTTCGCCGAATACAACGCGCTGTTTTCAGCCGACGGAAAGTGGGTGGCGTACGTGTCCGATCCGGCAGGAACGGATGAGGTCTGGGTCCGCCCGTTTCCCGGACCTGGATCACCTGTCCGCGCGTCGGTCGCCGGTGGACACGATCCCACCTGGTCCCACGACGGGAAGGAATTGTTCTACCAGGAAGGATCAAAGCTGATGGTGGCGGCAGTCGCGTCGACTTCACCATTGCAGATGCAAGCTCCGAAGATGTTGTTCGAGGGGGGATTCATTCCCTGGGAGCCGAACACGCCGCGCTCCTACGATGTGGCCGCCGACGGACGGTTCCTGATGATCGAGCCGACGGCGACGAACGCCCAGCGCTTCAACGTCGTCCTCAACTGGACGGAGGAATTGAAGCGACTTGTACCGGCGAAATAGACCGGTTCCCATACGAGTCCGCTCAAGCCGGACACTACAGGCGCGAGGCCGCGGCGCGATCGACGAACCACTCCACGCGATCGTCAGCGCCGCGAAGCAATTGCGCTGGGTGAGTCCCCACGTCGAGCGCCCCTTCAAGCGCTGCAAGTACGGCGTTGGACTTATTCAGGCCGGTGACGAGCACGACGATCGCGCGCGAATCGAGGATCGCGTCTGGCGTCAGCGTGATGCGCCAGACGCCGAGATGCGGCGCCCAGACCGCGGCTACGCGGTGCCCCGTAACGGGGCGCCCTACGTCTGCGAGCAGCTCGCTTCCAGGAAAGATCGAGGCGATGTGCGCGTCTTCGCCGAGGCCGAGCAGCGTCAGGTCAAACAGGGGAGTCCGGCTCAAGCCGGACACTACGTCGAGAGTGCGTTCGTATTCGTCGGCAGCTTCGTGGGAGTCAGGCATTTCGCCCCGTGTCCGGTGCACCTGATCGGCCGGAACCGGGACGTGGTCGATCAGTGAGGCCTTCGCCATGCCGTAGTTGCTGTCGGGATGTTCGGGAGGCACGTGACGTTCGTCGCCCCAGAACAGATGCACTTGTCGCCATGGAATGCGATCGCGCCATGGCTGTTGAGGATCAGCAAGATTCGAATAAAGGCGCCGGGGCGTCCCGCCTCCGGCCAGCGCGACGAAGACGATGCCGCGGGTGACCGCCGCCTCGACGATGAGTTGCGTGACGCGTTCGGCCGCAAGGCGCGCGAGCTCGACCTCGTCGTCTGCGACGGTCAGTTGCGCCATCGCCGATCGTCGCGCTCGATCAGCACGTCCGCCTCGGCCGGCCCCATGCTCCCGGCGGGATAGTTCGGCACCGGTGAGCGCGTGTCACGCTCCCACTGGCGCAGGACAGGCTCGACGATCTGCCAGCCGGCTTCAACCATGTCCATGCGATGGAACAGCGTCTGGTCTCCCGTCATGGCGTCGAAGAGCAACGTCTCATACCCGGTCGTCGGCTCCTGCTTGAAGTGCTCCTTGTAGCTGAAGTCCATCGTCACGGTCTCCAGCCGCTCGAGTGGACCCGGGACCTTCGCGTCGAATGACAATGAGATGCCTTCGTCCGGCTGAATGCGCAGCACCAGCACGTTGGGGTTGGTGCACTCGACGGGCGTGTCGCGGAACAGCATGAACGGCGCGCGCTTGAACTGCACGGCCAGATGAGTGTCGCGGCGCGCCAGCTTCTTTCCTGTACGCAGATAAAAGGGGACGCCGGCCCAGCGCCAGTTGTCCACGAAGAGCCGCATCGCGACGAACGTTTCGGTACGCGATTCAGGCGTCACGTTGGGTTCGTTCCGGTACCCGTCGTACTGACCGCGCACGACGTCCCGAGAGACGGCGTCCGGCGTCAACGACGGCACCGCGTGCAGTACCTTCACCTTCTCGTCGCGTACATCCTCGGCTCTGAAGGAGATCGGCGGCTCCATGGCCACCAGCGTCAGCAGCTGAAACATGTGGTTCTGCACGATGTCACGCAGCGCCCCGGCCTTGTCATAGTACGCACCACGCGACCCGATGCCGCCTTCTTCGGCGACGGTCATCTGCACGTGAGAGACATAGCGCCGGTTCCAAATTGGTTCGAAGATGCCGTTCGCGAAACGGAACGCCAGGATGTTCTGGACGGTTTCTTTGCCGAGGTAGTGATCGATCCGGTAAATCTGCGACTCGCGGAACCCGGCGGTCAGACGTGCGTTGAGCGAGCGTGCCGACTCGAGGTCGTAGCCGAACGGCTTCTCGACGATGACGCGTCGCCAGCCGTCGTCTTCTTTCGCGAGGCCAGACGCTGAGAGTTGCTCGGCGACCGTGTGGAACAGGTCGGGTGGAGTCGCGAAGTAGAACAGGTAATTCGGCGGTATGGCGTAGCTGGCGCCACGTTCGCGAAGCAGTCCGCTCAGCTGCTGATACAGCCGCGGCTCATGGAATTCGCCGGAGATGTAATGCAGACGCTCCTCGAGCGGCTTCCACTTCTCGGGCTCGATCGGTTCTCCCTCCGCGTCCCTGACGCGCTCGCGCATCTGCTGCCGGTAGTCGGCTTCATTGATCGGCGGCCGCGCCACGCCGACAATCGCGAATCGCTCCGGAAGCAGCCCGGCCTCTGCGAGGTTGTAGACAGCCGGCAGCAGCTTGCGGCGTGTCAGATCGCCTGAGGCGCCGAAGATGACGAGGAAGCAGTCGTCAGCGCGGTTCGGCATGGCCGCCGAATTGGGCGCGAAGCGCCGAGAGCAGCTTCTCGGCGAAGGTGTGATCGCGACGCGAGCGGAAGCGCGCAAAGAGCGCCGTCGTCAACACATCGGCAGGGACGTCTTCGGCAATGGCCGCGGCCACGGTCCAGCGTCCTTCGCCAGAATCGCCAACCGTTCCGGTGAATCCCTCGAGCTGAGGATCCTGTCGAAGCGCAATCGCCGCCAGATCGAGCAGCCACGAGCTGACGACGCTCCCGTGTCGCCAGACTTCCGCGATCTCTGCCAGGTCCAGCGTGTAGCGCTCATCGGCGGGCAGCGACGGACTGTCGGCGTTGCGCAGGATGTCGAACCCCTCGGCATACGACTGCATCAGCCCGTACTCGATGCCGTTGTGGATCATCTTGACGAAGTGGCCGGAACCAGCAGGCCCGCAATGCAGGTAGCCCTGCGATGCAGTGGACGATTCAGGAGCATTGAGGGCTTCCTCCGCCTTTCCGCTGTGTCCTGGAGCGAGCGAGCGGAACAGTGGCGTCAGGCGTTCAACGACGTTCGGACTGCCGCCAATCATCAGGCAGTAGCCGCGTTCTGCGCCCCACACACCGCCCGATGTTCCGACGTCGACGTATTCGATCCCCTTCGACGCGAGCGTCTTCGCCCGTCGCACATCGTCCTTGAAATGTGAGTTGCCACCGTCGATCACGACGTCGCCCGCGGACAGACGTGATACCAGGGCATTGACAGTCTCTTCTGTGGGATCGCCGGCGGGAACCATGATCCACACGGTGCGCGGCTTCTGGAGACGCCTGACAAGATCGTCGATGGAGATAGTGCCGTCGACGCCGGCCTTCGATGCCGCCCGAACGGCGTCCTGGCTGCGATCCCAGGCGACCACCGTATGGCCGGCTGCGGCCAGTCGACGCGTCATGTTGCCGCCCATCCGGCCGAGACCGATGAAGCCTAACTGCATCAGTAGTTCACTCTTCCGTGTTCTCTTTTCCGGGTTCGTGTTCAGGGTTCAGGGTTCAGGTTCGAGTCCGGTGTTCAAGTAAAGAGTCGAGCTCGTCGGCGTGCGCGGCACGAAGGTGCGCATCTGCGCGTTCGAGTGTTCCGTTCTTGACGAACCGTGCCAGCGATTCCTCCAAAGAAAAGGATCCGGCCTTGCGCGTGATGGTGATTTCCTGGTTCAGGTGCTGCAGCGCATTCTTACGGATGTGCTGTCGTGCGCCGTAGCTCACCATGAGCAATTCAGCGACCGGTACCACACCGCCGGTACGTGCTGGAACCAGAGTCTGCGTCATCACGGCAGCCAACGCCATTGACAGCTCCTGACGCACGGCGTTCTGACGTTCCACCGGGAAGGCGTCCGCGATCCGCGAGATGGCGGCCGAGACGTCCGTGGTGTGAACGGTCGCGAAAACGAGGTGGCCGGTTTCGGCGGCCGACAGAGCGATGCGCATCGTCTCAGGATCCCGCATCTCCCCGACGACGATGACGTCGGGAGCCTGACGGACGGCGGATCGAAGCGCAAAAGGGAAGTCGGGTGCGTCGATCCCGATCTCGACCTGCTCGATCAGGCTGCGTCCGTGGATATGTTCGTACTCAATCGGATCCTCGACGGTGATGATGTGCCGTTCGGTGCTCTCGTTGATCGCCGCCACCAGTGCCGCCAACGTTGTGGTCTTCCCTGATCCGGTTGGACCGCCAATCAGCACCAGACCGCGAGGCAGGGCCGCCAGGAGCCCGATGTCGTGTGAGAAGTGCAAGTCGGCGAGTTTCGGTATGCGGAGTGGCAGCGCGCGAATAGAGGCTGCCGCGCGGCCGCGTTCCCGATGCAGGTTCATCCGGAAACGGCCGAGTGCCGGTCTCTTGAACGCCAGATCGACGGCCAGTCCGCCGCGATAGCGTTCGAGGAGCCGGTGGCTGACGCAGCCGCTTACGGCCTGCTCGATTTCATCGCTGCCGAGCGGGTCGGCAGAGATACGGATCAGTCGTCCCGGTGCGCGTACGATTGGCGGCGATCCGGCGACGAGGAGAAGAT